>CALGGS010000285.1 GCA_937915735.1 uncultured Treponema sp. | reverse complement strand
TTTCGATTTTAAACACAATTTTCTTGTGAGTGACGAAAGTCGACATTTGGGCTAAATTACACTCTTTTCCAGCCATTTATTTCTCTTAAATCTGATAAAGAACATAGCGCCCCTGAAAACCCAGTCGATGTACATTCCAAACCATATACCGTAAAGAGCGAAACTCGTGTTTTCCGGAAATCTGTACAAAAGATATTTTGAGATTATAAAGCTGAACAGAACCCTGAAAAGCCACATGCTGATATTTGAGACGACCATCGTGTATTTTGCGTCTCCAGAAGCCCTGAGAACATTCGGCATAGTAAAGCTCATCGGCCAAAAGAAAATGTTTGCAATCATACAAGAGCGGATAACTCCTGTCGCAAGAATCCTGGCCTCGTCAGAAAGCTTGAAGGCCTGAACTAAAAGCGGGCAAGCCAAGAATATAAAGGTTGCCGTGACGAACATTCCAAAATACGCTTCCTTCATCAATTTTTTGCCGTAAGATTTTGCCTGCTCCTTTTCGCCAGCCCCAATGCACTGGCCGATTACCGTTACGCAGGAAAGACCAATTGCCTGAGACGGAATATTCGAGAAACTTGCGATTGTATTTGTAATGGCGTTAGCCGCTATTGCCGCAAGACCGAAGCCCGACATAAACGAGTAGACCAAGATTTTTCCGAAGTGAAAGACAGAATTTTCAATTCCGCTTGGAATCGCCACCTTCAGGATTTTTTTTATCATAGAAGGGCGAATTTCGATTTTCCAAAGTTTTTCAAGATAAATCCGCTCAGTCCTAGCCGATTTTCTTGTCAGGAGGCAGAGCATCACGAGTGCGGCCAAGATTCTGCTCGCAAAGGTTGCAATTCCCGCCCCTGCGACTCCGATTTTCGCCCCGTAAATCAAGAGCGCGTTTCCAGCGATGTTCGTCAAATTCATCACAAGACTGACCTTTAGCGAAATCTTGCTGTTTCCCATTGAGCGGTAAAGGGCAGCACAAGAATTGTAAATAGCAAGAAAAGGAAAAGAAAACAAAACCCACACAAAATAAATGAGGGCATTCTTCATAACCTCATCGCCTGCGTTTCCGTAAATCCAATTTAAAAGAATTTGGCGGAGCGGAAAGCAGACTGCAATAATCAAAAGGGAGACAAAAATTGACAGATTTAAAAGCTGTTTTGCAGCCGAGCGGGCATCTTCGTCAGATTTATGACCGAGATACTGGCTTGAAACGACAGCTCCACCAGTCGCAAATGCCGCAAAAAGCTGGATAAAAAGCTGAGTGAGCTGGTCAATCAAAGAAACGCCGGAAACTCCCGCCTCGCCGACAGAAGAAACCATAACAGTGTCGCAGGCTCCGATTGTCATCGCAAGGAACTGCTCCAAAATAAGAGGAAGAATAAGTCTGTGAAGGTCTTTTTTTGTAAAAAGGTTCTGTGCCATAGAATAAAAAAAGTGTACAGAAAATTCAGTTAAAAATCTGTACACTTTTTGGCATTTTGATTAAATTTTGTGCATTTTATGCTTTAAAAGACAGTGAAGGGATTGTCTTGTCGGTGAGCATAGAAACATCGACACGATTGTACGGAATGTTGATGTTGTTTTCGTTGAATGCCTTAACGACATTTTTGCAAACCTCTGTCTTCATATCGAAGAAATTCGGTCGCTCACACCAGACGATAAGGTTCATTCCGATTCCGCTGTCAAGGCAGTCTGTAAGAAGAACTTTCGGAGCGTAATCTTCTTTGTCATTTACAACGAGAGAACAGCGTGCAGGAACGCCTTTTAAAACCTCAATCGCCTTGTCGAGGTCTGTTGAATAGTCAACGCTGACTTCAAAAACATAACGGCGATATTTGTAGCTTGAATAGTTCATCAGTTTTGTGTTGATGATTGCAGAGCTTGGGATTCGGATAAGCTGGTTGTTCGGCGTGTGAATTTTGATTGAAAGAAGTCCGACCTTGTCTACTGTTCCAGAAACTCCGTCAACCTCGATAAAGTCGCCGATTTTCATTGTTTTTTCGGTAACGATGAAAACTCCGGAAATGAGGTTGCTTACTGTCGTCTGAGCGGCGAAGCCGATTGCAACACCGGCAATTCCCATAGCACCCCAAATTGCGCCAAGATTGATTCCAAAAAGGCCAAGAACATACATCACAATCAGAACATAGAAGACATAGCTCACGCATTTTGTCATCGTTTTGACGGTTGACTTTTCGAACTTTTTGCTCGCACCCTTTTTAATGACCATTCGGATTAAGCGGTAGACAAGCCAGAAAATCAAAATCGCAATGACGCCGGTAGCGAATTTTATGACATGCTCAGGCTCTTTTACATAGTTGACAATTTCGTTCACATGGAAGAAATTCTGCATCTGATTGACGGTCTCGTTCGCAACATTCATTGCGCCGTCAGTAAGTGTTGTTTCAGGCATTTTTTTGCTCCTTTTTGAGTTATTCTATCATTTTTTAAGATTAAAGTCAGTAATAAATCTGTGTCAGTAATAAATCTGCGTTTATCTGCGCCTACTAAAATCCTGGCACAAATCGCTTATCAAACATTGCCCGCATTTTGGAGAGCGCGCGGTGCAGACATAGCGTCCGTGCAGAATCAGCCAGTGATGGGCATGCTCCATAAATTCATCGGGGACTCTTTCTAAAAGCGATTTTTCGACCTTTTCGGGAGTGTTTCCCTCGGCAAGACCGATTTTCGGCGCAATTCTGAGAAGATGTGTATCAACCGGCATAGTGTGCTCGCCCCAGACGACATTCAGAACTACATTCGCTGTTTTCCGGCCGACACCAGGAAGGGACATAAGCTTTTCCCTGTTGCGGGGAACCTGGCCGTTAAAATCAGAAAGAAGCTTCTGACTTAGCGCTATCACATGCCGGGCCTTTGACTTATAAAGACCGATTGATTTTATGTAGGGAATAAGACCTTCTTCTCCAAGAGAAAGGATTTTTTCTGGCGTATCTGCCACTTCGTAAAGCTTTCGCGTCGCAAGGTTCACGCTTTTGTCAGTCGCCTGAGCGCTAAGAACTACGGCAACCAGAAGAGTGAAGGGACTTTTATATTCCAGCTCAGATTTTGGCGAAGGATTCTGCGCCTTAAAGCGTGCAAAGATTTCGGTAATTTGGCTGGAAGAAAGAAGATTTGACATAATCAAAGCATTATAATATCTTTATCATTAAATTTCGATAGAAATTTATACAAAACCGTGCTACATTTTAAAAGAATAGAAAAGAGTTTATGCAAATTTCAAGTTTATTAGAAGCAAACACATTCTTCTACGCCTGTTTTGATTTGTTCTGCGCGGCCATAATGGTCATCTTAGTCTATGCGACTCTAACCGATGTCGAACGGACGAGCAAACGATACCATCTTTTAAGCGTCCTCGTTTCCGTAATGTTTTACTGCCTTTCCGATGCTTTCTGGATGTTTGCCTTCAGCGGCATAAAGATTCCCCGCAACCTCCCCACCCGCTACATCTCAAATATTCTCACATATCTAGTCATGACGGCCTGTACCTACACAATCGCAAGATTTTTGTTTTCAATCTGGGAATCTGTCGGCTCACAAATCGTTCGTCACACAAAGCTTGTATTCATTCCGTTTTTTCTGCTAATCTTTTTAATTCTTACAACTCCGCTCACCCATCTGCTTTTTGCAATTGACGGCGAAACCTTCGAAATCATAAAGGGACCCTTTTACTTTCCCTTCATGCTCTTTTTGTTCGGATATATCATTGTCTTTGGCTTAGTTTCTATAGCTTTGTTTTTCAGCACTGAAAATGACTTTGCCAAGGAGCAGTACCGTCTTGTCGCAATCTATACAGTCCCCGTGATTATTGGCGGTTTAATTCACTATCATTATTGGGCTGCCCCATCCTTTGCAATCGGACTTACAATCGCAACATTCATCATCTACATTTTTCAGATGCGTGACTTAATCTCCCTAGATGCCCTGACAGGAATCAACAACCGCCGTCAGGGAGAGCGTTTTTTCGTGGAGCAAATCCGCAGAATAAACGAAGAGCCGCACTCAACGATTGACTGTCTCTATCTTTTTATGATGGACTTAAACAAATTCAAATCAATAAACGACACTTACGGCCACACGGAGGGAGACCGTGCCCTTGTCGCAACTACCGAAGTCATAAAGGAAGCTTGCTCTCATATCCGCAGAAGATGCATTATGAGCCGATTCGGCGGAGACGAATTCGTCATTGGTGTTGTTTTTACCCCGGAAGAAGCGCATTTCTTAAACGAAAAGCTCCATAATCTGATTCAAAAAAAGAACGAGGAACTTCAAACTCCGTACAAAATCTCAATCAGCATTGGCTTCACATACTACAAGAAGGACTTCAAGGATTTCCGCACCTTCCTGAACCACGCCGACAAGCTTATGTACGAAATGAAAGAAATAGCCCACCGGGAAGCAGAGCTTGGAGAAGTCTAACCTAGACCATCCAGACATCCTTTACGAAAGGAATTCCCTTTAATTCCTCGACAAATTCCTTCGTTGCCGGCGCCTGCAGCTGGTTTGAAGCCTTAACTATGTAAGTGTCTGTCGCTGTCTCCAAGTGGAAATAAACTGAGCAAGTTCCTGAAACTCCGAACAAATATTCTTTTAAATCAAAGATTTTCTTTTCGTCGCTAAAATCACCTTCAAGCTGAATATGAACTTCTTCAATTGCCTTTTCCTGCAGGGCTTGTGGATCTTCGATAGAATCGACAAGAAAGCTCGGCGTTTCACGGCTCGAATCAACCTTTCCCTTAAAGGCATAAATTTTGTCAGTTTCAAGCTTACCCTTCAGCCCTTCCCAGGTTTTCGGGAAGAAAGTCAGGTCAATGACTCCATTGTAATCCTGTAATTTACCGAAAGCCATTTGATCGCCTTTTTTGGTGTTTATTTGCCGCAGTTCCATCAACATTCCGACAGTAGTGTGCGTTCTGCCAGAATTTCGCACCTTCCAGGCATTTCCGCCATTTGCGGCAATAGCAGAATCCTTTTCAGCCTTGTCACTTTTTGCGACCCGGTCAATATTCAAAGAATTAACAGTCGCTTTTTCGTAGGCTTTTTTGTAGTCGTCAAGAGGATGCCCCGAAACATAGCAGCCAATCAGCTCTTTTTCCATACTGAGCTTTTCAAGGCGGCTGCAGTCCTCGACAACTTCAAATTTAAAGTCCGCATATTCTTTTTCATCGGTGTCGCCAAACAAAGAGAGCTGACCGTCATCAGCTCCGTAGACGATTTTTTCGGCATAGGCGTAAGCCCTGTCAAGGTTCAAGATTAAAGTCGGACGATTCTGGTCAAGATTGTCAAAACCGCCGCATTTTATGAGAACTTCAACCGCCTTTTTGTTGATTGCCGTCTGCCTTGTGTTTTTGCCCTCTTCTTCGTCGTGCTCCTCGCCCGGGATTTCTTTTACGGCAATTACACGAGTCAAAAAGTCCATAAAATCCTTATAGGGACCGTTCTGCTCACGCTCGTAGACTATGGCTTTTGCCGCCCTGTCGCCCATTCCCTTGATTCCTTTAAATCCAAAGACAATGTGTCCGTCAACGACATCGAAAATTGCATCCGAGCGGTTTACATCAGGCGGGTCAACCGGAATTCCGATTCGGCGTGACTCCTCGATGTAGGCCGGAAGTCCGTCTGTCGAAGTTATTTCGTTCGTAAGGTTTGCCGCCATAAATTCAGCCGGCTTATTCGCCTTCAGCCAGCCAGTTCTGTACGCAAGAACAGAATAGGCGGCCGCGTGACTTTTGTTAAAGCCGTAGCCCGCAAAGGGAATCATAATTTCAAAAATATCTTCGGCGTGCTTTGCATCAAAGCCCTGCTTAACGGCTCCTTCTACGAATTCTTTTTTCTTTCCCATCATGACTTCAGGCTTTTTCTTACCCATAGCTCGCCGGAGCATATCAGCGCCACCGAGAGAGAAGCCGGCAATCTTCTGGGAAACCTGCATAATCTGCTCCTGATAGACCATTACGCCGTAAGTTTCTTTCAGAATGTCCTCTAGGCAGGGGTCAGGATAGTGAATCGTCTCAGGCTTCCATTTTCCGTCGATATAGTCAGGAATACAATCCATAGGCCCCGGACGGTAAAGAGCGTTCAATGCGACCAAATCCTCAAGCTTTTCTGGCTGGAACTGACGCAAAATCTTCTGCATACCGGGAGACTCAAACTGGAATACCGCCGCTGAGTCACCCCGTTTAAAGAGCTCGAAAGTTTTAGGGTCAGTTTCGCTCACATTTGCACAGACGAAGTCGGGTTCGCCCGGCTTTTTGTGCTTGTTTATGATTGTTTCGGCATAGCGAATCAAAGAAAGAGTTTTCAGGCCAAGATAGTCGAATTTTACCAGTCCGCACGGCTCAATAATATCCATCGTGTACTGAACTCCGACCTTTCCTGTCTTTGAGTCCATAAAGACCGGTGCCCAGTTGGGAAGCTCCGTCAGACCGATAACCATTCCCGAAGCGTGAAGTCCCGTATTCCTTTTACAGCCCTCAAGTTTTAGAGCCAAATCAAAAAGCTTTTCGTATCTTGGATCATGGCGGAATTCTGCAAGCTGCCCGCCATCAGGGAATTTTTCGTTAGGCGGCTCAAAGCAGTTCTTAAGCTTTGCCTTTAGGTTCTCAGAGACCTTTGACTTTAGCATATTGACTTCAGGAAGGGGAATTCCAAGAGTTCGGCCAACATCAGCTATAACATTTTTTGGCTTTAATGTACCAAATGTGACGATGTGACCGACTTTTTTGTCTCCATACAAATCGCGGGTGTGCTGAATGATGTCCTGGCGATAGTCGAAATCCATATCAACATCGAAGTCTGGCATTGAGACTCGCTCCGGGTTCAAAAACCTCTCAAAAATCAGTTTAAATCGGAAGGGATCAATGTCCGTAATCCCAAGGCTGTAGGCGACAAGGCTTCCTGCTCCCGAACCTCGTCCAGGACCAATCGGCATATAAGGCTTAGGCCTCTTGTTTACATTGTCGTAAGTTGATTTTGACCAGTTGATGAATTCCCAGACGATAAGAAAGTAGCCCGAAAAGCCCATTTTAAGGATAATTCCCATCTCATACTCGGCTCTCTGCCTTATTTCAGGGGTGATTTCCTTGTATCTCTTTCTTAATCCCAGCTCGACAAGATGACGCATATAATCATCCTGATTTTTTGCGTAGTCCTCGCCGTGGGTCTGGAATTCCTTTGGCAAATCGAATCGTGGAAGGGTTCCCTTAAGCTCCATCGTTTTATACTGATGAATCGTAAGGTTGCACATATTCGCGATTTTGATTGTGTTGTCGTAAGCCTCAGGGCAATCCGGGAAGAGAAGGCGCATTTCCTCTTCGGTTTTAAAATACCATTCGTGCCTGTCGCCGCCCATGGTCTGATGGGGCTCGTTCATGTTCTTTTTAAAGCCTATGCAGCGAAGACAGTCCTGAGCCTCCCAGTCTTCTTTTTCGATGTAGTGAATGTCGTTTGTGACTACAAGAGGAATGTCCAGCTCGTGAGCCATGGCAATAAGCTTTTTGTTTACGATTTTCTGGTCTTCAAGACCGTGATCCTGCAATTCGATGTAGTAGTGGTCAGGGCCAAAAAGATTTTTATATTTTAAGGCAAGTTCTTTTGCTTCTTCGTCCTTGTTGGCAAGCAAAAGCTGGGGAAGTTCCCCTGCAATACAGGCCGAGCAGCAGATTAAGCCCTCATGATATTTTTCAAGAAGCTCAAAATCAATACGAGGCTTATACCAGGTTCCTTCCGTATAGGCGATTGAAGAAAGCCAGCTCATATTCTTGTAGCCGGTTTCGTTCTCACAAAGAAGAATCAAGTGAAAATAACGGGCCTGACGATCGCCGTCTTCACCCTTGTGTGAATATGGAACTGAATTTTTCTCCAGATGTGAGCCGAAAGCGACATAAAATTCCTCGCCAACAATCGGGTTTATTCCGTTCACATGGCAGAGGTGCTCGAAGTTAAGCGCTCCGAACATATTTCCGTGGTCAGTGAGTGCAAGGGCCGGCATATTGAGCCTTTTTGCCTTAGCAACCAAATCATCAAGCTTAGCGCATGAGTCAAGCAAAGAATAATCCGAGTGAACATGAAGATGAACAAAGCCCGCAACAGGAGTCCCTTCCGGAGCACCTTCAAAAACATGGTAATCTGCCATAACATAGATTATAGCACAAACAAAGATTATAAACCACAGATTACACAGATAAAAACGGAAGGGAGAAGTCTCCCCCATCATTCCACAGTTAACAGAACCATCGCCACAAGGATGTGGCGTGATGACGAGCGAGTTTTGGTTACAAAACTCGGCCACTTTTTGCGATGACACGGAAGTCAGCGCAGAAAAGTGCACCCTCTCTCCTAAGGGGTAGAAAATCTACCCCTTAAAAACCCCTTATTTTTTCTTTCCTTTTGGCTCAAAGGCTTTTACGAATTCCGAACACTTGTATTCGGCTTTCTTCTCTGCCGCGTTCAGTTTCTTGAAGAGAGAGTCCACTGCCGCTTTCTTTGCCGCACTTGCTCCCAATTCAAGAATTGCCTTGTAGAGGGCGAGGGAAGCCTCCATCTTTTCCTTGTTGAACCATCTTACGCCGTCATATTCGTTGGCTCCTGATAAAAGCCATGCTTCGTTTGAGTCAGCCAATTTTTTTGCGACAAGAAGGGCATCCTCTTTTGCAGATTTTTCCGTGAGGGAAGGCTCTTTTCCTTCTGCAAGGGCAAAGGCTCTGTCAAAGAAATTATATGAGAGCATGTCGCCGATTTTCGTGTTTCCGGTGAATTCCGCAATCTTTCGCTGTAAGCTCCATTTTCGGGCAAAGCCGCTTTGGGCAAGGGGAGAAAGGGCAGAGTAAATATAGAGATATACTTCCTCATTGTTAATTTTCTTTCCTTTTGGGAAAGCCAGTGATTTTGGCACAATGAATTTCGTAAATTTTGCCACCTTCTTTTCGATGGCAGAAAGTTTTTTCTCATATTCAGCATTAAGAGACTTTTCTTTTTTTGCAATCTCTCCAGAAGCAGCATTCTTTCCGCCTTTTGCGCTCTTGGCTGATTTGGAATTTTTTGCAGATTTTGAAGATTTGCCTTCATCTGCGTCTATTTGCGTCTTATCTGCGTCTGATTTCAACCTGGTGACTTCCTCTTCATACCAAGCTCGAAGGGCGGCTTTTTCTTCCTCACGCTTTCGGCTCTCTTCTTCAAGGTATTCCTTTTCGGCGAATTCATTCGCCACTTCGTAGAAATATTCCAGCGGCTTTTCAATTAGTTTCTTGACGCTTGTCGCCGTGGCTTTCTTCAATCCTTCGGCTTTAAGCTCTTTCGCGCTCATTCTAAGCGTTCCGAGACTTTCACAGACTTCCGCAGAAATGACATTTTGGAAAGCCTGATAGAGTTTTTTGTAGTGGAGTTCCTGCCATGCTGTGTGAAGATCGGGAGTTCCCTTTCCGTTCAAAAAGTCGTGAAGTTCTTTTAGAGAGCCGTCCTTGTCCTTTTCCTGCCTTATATCCATGAAAATCTGGGTTTCAAAGCCGTTGAGGGCGATGAACATACCCTGGTCGCAGATGTTCTTTGATTTTCGGATATACCAGAGATTGCTTCGGTCTTCTCGGAAAATCATGTAGAAGTCTTCTTCGCCCCAAAGTCCCAAGCCTTCGGAAATTGAGCGGGTGACAAGTTTTTTGTCGTTTTCGCCGCTTCCGGTTTTGACCGCATATTCGCATGACTGCTTAATCCAGCCCTGGGCGCGCTCGTACTTGTTGTTATAGAAGACGACGGAATATTCGTTTCCGCAGCGGTTTGAGTAGGCAAAGACATTTTCGTTTACGCTGCCGTTATCCCAGACATCATAGAAGAGGAAGTCTTCCACCCCTGCAAAGAGATAGCGTTTTTTAAGGAGGGGGAAAATCTCCCGCTTGTGGCGGTCAACGAGATACTGGTCAGGGCTTTCGTCGCGGTAAGCCCTCGTGTATTCCATGCCGTATTTTTCCTCAAAGCCTTCGATTTGACCGTGACCGAACATAGGAAGACCCGGCATCGTTGCCATGAGGGTACAGACACCGAAATATTTGTCGCCTTTTCCGAACTGGGCAACGGCCGTCTCCTCATCAGGGTTGTTCATGAAGTTTACATATCGCTTTAAAATCTGCGGGTCAAAGTTGATTGTGTTTTTGACCGTCTGGCGATACTTGTAGTTTTCCTCTTTTTTGAGCATGTTCATGAAGGCCGAATTGTAGACACGGTGCATTCCAAGGGTGCGGGTAAAGTAGCCTTCCATCATCCAGAAAGCCTCGGCCAGAAGAAGAGTGTCAGGCACTTCCTTTGCAACGCGGTCAACGACTTCACGCCAGAATTCATTCGGAATTCTCTCTTCAAACTGCTGTGCCGTAAGGGCAAATTCGCTTCTCGTTGCGATGTCGCCGCCCTTTCCAGGCTCAGGGTACCAGAGACGCTTGATGTGCTTTTTTGCCAGAACCATGGCCGCGTCAAAGCGGATAATAGGGAAGTTTCTCGCCACATGGAGAATTTTCTGCATGACTTCCTCGCGGGCCACAGGATTTAAAAAGTCAATCTGGGCAGTATCGTTCCAGGGCATACCTGTTCCGTCATTTCCATGATAGATATAGCGGGTGTCGCCTGTCTGGGTGTCGACCCGCTTGAAGCAGACGGCACAGTCATTTTTTGAGTAGTAGTGGTCTTCAAGGTAGATTGCCACCCGGCTGTCATGGCTTAAATTCACGCCGTTGTAAGTGTACTGGGGGAAGGGATTGTCCCGCCGCTGAACGAACAAATCAGGCTTTTCAACTACCCACTTTGCATCCATGCCTGTGTGGTTTGGAACCATGTCGCTTGCAAGGCGGATTCCACGCTGCCACAATCGTGTGCGCAGGTTTGAAAGGGCATCCCAGCCGCCCAAGTTCCATGCGATTTCATAGTCGTCCAGAGAATATGCTGAAGCCGCCGCCTCTGGGTTTCCGCAAATCTGCTTGATTGTGCGGCTGGCAGGGCTTCTCTCCCAAAGACCGATGAGCCAGAGACCGGTAAAGCCTTCGTCGCGGAGTAAATCAAGCTCTTCGTCAGGAATCTGGTCAAGGCGGTTGATTTCACGGCCGTATTTTTTTGAAAGCTGGTAGAGCCAGACGAGAACGGTTTTTGCCATGAGGACGACACGGGGCATCCATTCCTTGTCGTCGGAAAAACGCTCGTATTCCCGCATGAGGTAGTCGTAATTCGGAGGAGACATATCAGGGCTTCCGCCGTTTGTCGGATGCCAGGCGGGTTTCCATTCCTCAGAAAGAAGGTCGCTTCCGGCTAAAAGACGGCGGAGCCAGTAATCCTCGCCCTCGCCCTCGCCCGGAACGAGAAGGTCTGCCCAATGAACGCGGACATAGTTCAGCTGCTCCTGCAGATTATCGGGGGCAAAGTTGACCGGCTCCCGCAGAAATGAGACCAAATCGTGGCCGAAAGTGCCCCAGTAGGGCAGTTTTTTGAAATAAGCCTGAGTCTGCTTCCAGATTTCTTCCCATTGCGGTTTTTTTCTGAGATTTGAGTCATCAAAAAGAGAAATGAAAGGCTTGAAGGCAGGGTTTTCGTTGTCGAGATGGAGCATAATCATCTCTTCGAGAGTCTGCTCCCAGTTTGTGCGGGTGCGGCCGGTCTTTTTTTCGGTAAGCTCAAGGTTCAAATAATCTTCGATGGAAATGTGACCTTTATAAACTTCGGTGGGCGGAAACTCTGCGCAGAAATCAAGAATCATCCTGCGGATTGTCTCTTTTCCGAAAGAGGCCTGCAAATCCGAAAGCAGTTCCTTAAAAGCATCGGGATATTTCTGGCGGCGGTAAGTGTAGCAGGCAAGGTGGAAAATTTCGTCCAGTAAGCCCATGGCATTTAAAGTGCCTGCTGAAATCTGAGCTTTATTATTGCGAATGAGATATTCATTGAATCGAGTCTGGAAGTCACGCACGGCCCGGATATTTTTAAGCACGACATTTCCGCTGGAGGCGAAAAGTCCGTCAGAAAAATTGCACTCGTCACGCACAGCTTTAGAAATATGGAATTCATTGTAAGAATAAATCAAAATTTTCCCCCGAAGATGTAGTCTTAAGATTATAGCACATTTTCAGGAAAATCACATTAAGAATTTAAAAAAAAGATTGATTTAAAATAAAAAATCTGCCCTTTACGGCAGATTCTCACTTTCGACCCCTGCTGGGCTTGAACCAGCGACACACGGATTAACAGTCCGTTGCTCTACCGACTGAGCTAAGGGATCATTGTTCGTTCGGAACGAGTGCTATATTATATGAAACACAAAAAAGTGTCAATAGATTTTACAATTTTTTCTAAAAAAATTCGGAACGCCAGTTTTCATATTTTTCCAAAGTTTTTACAGGTGATTTTCCGGTGTAACCGTATCCATTCCGTCTTTCCTTTGACATATCATTGAAATCTACACAGTACTTACAGCCTCTGTCACACCATACCGGCGTATTAACGGCAGGATATATTCCCTGTATAGGCTTTCTTGCCCCCGTCGTAACATCAAAGGATGCGTCTAAGGCATAGAACCTCGCCCAAATATCAGGAGCAAAAGGATCCTCCACAAGTTTCTGCTCATAATCATAATAGCGTCCGTTAAGAACTTCTCCCGGACATTCAATTTTCTGAATTTTTTTCCCATGAATGCGCACATCATCCCTGTCAAACCATTCACAGGCTGCCGATACAGACCTTTTTATCTGCTCAGAGGGATTTTTATCTTCCATCAGGAGTTCTACAACTTTTGCAGATTCATTCGTACAAACAGAAGGCGGCTCAAACTCCCTTGCCCATACAGGCTGAAGCGTCTCATGACTGTGCTGCTGGCACCATGCAGTAAGGATTTTCGTTCCATTTTGAAGTGTAAGCGTAATCTGGGTTTTTATGATGCAGTCAATTCCTTTAAGATAGGCAGCCTCTGCTTTTTTTCGCATTTTTTTTGGAAAAATTGAATAAAGGCTGTCGTCCCGCGCAATTTCCCTCAATGTTCTAAGCGCGTCACACATCACATCATCATTGTAAGTAATTGCATAAACATCGGCACCGGTAAATCCCCCAGAAAGAGGATGCTGTGCATTTAAAATCCATTGAAGGGCCTTAGTCATGCAATCAAGATAGCGACGGTCCGGGACCTGCTCATAAACCTGGGCAAGATACTTTATCTGCGAAAAAATATTTCTGTTATCCATAGTGCTGCCTTTTTTGTCAGTCATAAGCTCATAAGTGACAGCAGGAATGGATTTGTTTTTTTTATGGATTTCAATCAGTTCATCAAGGGAATATTTGCGCTGAAAATCAAGGTTCTTTGCCCATCCACCATCAGGATTCTGCAGATAAACCATGTTCTCTGCAAATCCAAGAATCTGATCTTCATCATAAAGATTCCACGGCGGAATGGAGTTCGGATACTTATATCTTGCATGATTAAAACCGTCAGCAAAATCACTTATACTAACCGGAACATAATGCCCGTCAACCTTATTCTGAAAATCAGCCTTATCTTTTTCAGAAAGGTCTTCCTGCAGACTTGAGGTATTGGCGCAAGCCAGAAATAAAAAAAAGCCTGCAAAAACCGAAATTAATTTTAATCGCATAAAAAAATTATAGCATAGGAATAAACGGCATTCCATAAAAAAAAATCCCCGCACTGTTGTGAAGTGCAGGGAATTAATTAAATAAATTTCTCACAGAGTACACAGAGACCACTGAGATTTATATTAAATTTTCTCTGTGCTCTCCGAAGCTCTGTGAGGAATTTCACTTACTCAGTTGGTCTTTTCTTCAAGTTCTTGCTTTCAGCGATTGCCCGACCCTCGCCTACTTTCTGCTCCATCATTGCGCGCACTTTAAGAGGAAGTCCGAAGAGTGTGATGAAGCCCTGGGCATCCTTGTGGTTGTAAAGCTCGCCAGTGGTGAAAGAAGCGATGTCCTCGTTGTAGAGGCTGTATTTTGAGCCGCTTCCGGCAGCGCGAATCTGACCCTTAACCAGCTTAACTTTTGTCCAGCCAGTGACAGTTTCCTGGGTTGAGTCAACGAAAGCCATAAGGGCATCGTAAAGCGGAGTGAATACCTTTCCGTCGTAGATGAGTTCTGCCAGGCGCAAAGAAACCTGCTGCTTGTAGTGGTAGGTGTCGCGGTCAAGACAGATATGATCCATCATGCGGTGAGCGAAGTAAAGGATTGCTCCGCCCGGTGTCTCGTAAACGCCACGACTCTTCATTCCTACGCAGCGATTCTCACAGATGTCGACAAGGCCGACGCCGTTCTTTCCGCCGATTTTGTTGAGCTCAAGCATAAGCTCAAGACCGTTCATTTTTTTGCCGTTGAGAGCAACAGGAATTCCCTTCTCCCATTCGATTGTTACATACTCGCCGTCCTCCGGAGCTTTCTCTGGAACAGTGGTATTTTTGAGCATGTGAGGATAGTTAGGCTCGTTCTCAGTTTTCTCAAGCTCAAGGCCCTCGTGAGAGATGTGCCAGATGTTCTCGTCACGAGAGTATGACTGGTCCTTTTTCATCGGAACTTCCAGCCCTCGGTCTTCAAGGAATTTGATTTCTGCCTCTCGGCTGTCCATGTTCCATTTGTCATCACGCCAGGCGGCGATTACGCGCAAGTCCGGAGCAAAAGCCTTGATTGCAAGCTCAAAGCGGACCTGGTCATTTCCCTTACCAGTAGCACCGTGACAGATTGCGACGGCTCCTTCCTGACGAGCATACTCAACGAGGATTTTTCCGATAAGAGGGCGGGCTGTTGAAGTGCCCAAAAGATATTCGTCCTCGTAGACGGCATTTGCCTTAAGAGCCGGCCAGATGTATTCTTCGATGTATTCCTGACGAGCATCTACAACATAGCAGGCAGAAGCGCCGGTTTTGAGGGCTCGACCCTTGATAGCTTCCCAGTCATCGCCCTGACCGACATCGATACAGACAGCGATAACATCATAATCATAATTTTCTTTGAGCCAGGGGATAATGACCGTCGTGTCCAATCCGCCTGAATAAGCCAAAACAACCTTTTCTTTTGCCATAAAAAGCTCCTAAAATGCAAATTTTTGCATATAATCTGTATATTTATGCAACAACTGTACTGATTATGCAATTTTTATGCAAGACTTATAATAAAGCGTAATTCACAATGTGCAATTAAAAAAAACACTTAAAATAAATGACAATTTCTATTTTCTGCGTTATAATACCATAAGAGATTTTTAAGATTTTTCGGAGGTCCAAAAAAATGAAAAAAATCATAAGCATTCTTTTAATGACAATTTTCGGAGCGTTTCTTGCTTTCGCAGCAGAATCTTACACTGTAAAATCTGTAACAGGAAAAGTTCAGTACGAGTCCGCTCCCGGCAGCTGGAAAAATATTGAAGTTGGTCAAAAGCTTTCTGCATCAACAGTAATCAACACAAGCCCAAATTCAATCCTTGTCCTTACGGGCGAAGCTGGCGATGTTTCCGTCAAGGCTATGCAGAAGGGCACCATTCAGAACCTCACGACAAACAACGGAAAAGGCGGTCTTAAAAAGGGCGCCGGCCTTAACAAAAATACGGTCGCAGGGGCTGCGAGCACAAACACAAAGGGTGTCGCGACGGCTTCTTCTCGAGCTTCCGAGGCAAAGGCTGACCTTGACTGGGACGAATAGGAAGTAATAAATACCTCCATAGTATTTTTCTTTAAACTAAACTCAAAGGGGGAGGTGGCTTCCCCTTTTTGTTTTTTAGAGGCTATATGAGAAAGCTTTGCTTCTTAATTATCATTTCACTGATTTTTTTCTCCTGCTCGGACGACACGACAAAGGGAGAAAATTTCTCATCTCATACCGTCACTTTTGACAGCGACGGCGGAACTGAAGTGCCAAAGCAAACTGTCGCCTACGGGAAAACAGCTTCAAAACCGGATTATAATCCTTCAAAATTCGGCTACACCTTCTTAAACTGGTACTACATAAATTCCTCACAAACAGAAGAAGAATACCCTTTCTCTCTGGCCGTAACAAAAGACATAACGATAACGGCAAAATACAGCATAAATTCATACACAATCTATTTTGACTCAAACGGAGCCGTAAACAATTCTGGCAAAATGAGCTCTCTTTCCTGCACTTACGGCGAAGAATACTCGCTTCCAAGCTGCACATTCACGAACACAGGAAAAAGCTTTGCAGGCTGGAGCACGACTGCGGACTCAGAAAAAGCAGAATACGCTGATGAAGAGACAATAAAAAATCTGTCTTACACAAACGGTCAGGCAATAACACTGTATGCAATCTGGAGCGAAAATCCTTATCATCTTATAAGCTATGAACTAAACGGAGGAAGTAATTCTTCCCTGAACCTGCGTAAATTTCTTGAATCAAGCTATGTGATTCTCTATGATGCAGAAAAAAGCGGATATACCTTTGACGCATGGTACGAGGATTCCGACTTTTCAGGAAAAAAGATTTCCGGATGGTATGCCGGCGATTATTCTGACGATGTAACTCTGTATGCCTCCTGGAGCGCAAACCAATACACTGTAACGCTAATGAGCAACGAAAAGGTCGAAGGCAGTCAGAGTGTCTATTCAGACGAATTTATTGCCGATGTACCCCCTCCTGCTCCCGACACAAGTGATTCTGAAAGCTGGACTTTTGGCGGCTATTTTACGGAAGAATATGCGAAAGGGCTTCAGTGCATAAGCGCTCAGGGAAAATGCAACACGCCCTACACCTTCGCCAAGGACTTAACTCTTTATGCCGCCTGGACTTACGAAATAAGCTACGACACAAGCGCAATTGCGAATGACATATCGTTCTCAAACCCAAATTCAACAGAATACACTGGCGAGCGCGAAATAACGCTGCTCCCACTGACGCTAAAAAATGGCTACTGTTTTGACGGCTGGCTCGACGAAGAAGGAAATTCCGCCACGAGCATAGAAAAAGGCTCTTATGGCGAAAAAAACTTCACGGCAAAGGGAGTAAGCCTGATTGAGTACACAATCACTTACAACAAAAACGGCGGGGAATGGGACACCGAAGACGGAGGCTACACTCCTGTCGAAGCATACACAATCAAATCCGACGAAATATACCTTCCTTCAAAAACAGACATTTTAAAAGATGGCTTCTCTTTTGCCGGCTGGTACAAGAGCGAAGACCTTTCAGGAAAAGCCATAAAAACAATAGAAAGCTCTTCCTACGGAAACATCGAACTTTGGGCAAAATGGGAGGAAAATTAGACGCGGATAAACACAGATACACGCAGATATAAATCAAAAAAATCTGCGTTAATCAGCGTGCATTTGCGTCTGATAAAAAACATTTGCGTCTAATAAAAAAGGAGTAATTATGAAGAGATTATTTTTTACATTCATTTCAATTTTTATGACAGGACTCGCTTTTATTCTCCTTTCCTGCAAGGACGATGCTTCTTCGAATACATCTAAAACCTCCTACTCTGTCGTTTTTGACGCAAACGGAGGCGTTTTTAAATCAGACGAGGACACTGCAAAGACTGTCAACTCCAAGAAGGTGGAAGTAGAAGAAGGAAAAACCGTCGATTTTCCAGACGAACCTGAAAAAGAAAAAACAGACAGCGACGACGCGACATATTTTGCGGGCTGGTACACTTCAAAAGACAGCGGACAAACCTTAGACGAGGAATTCGATCTTTCAACACCAATCACAAAAAACATCGTTCTTTACGCAAATTGGCTCATCGTTCCGGAAGGCTCTTATCTCGTAACCTTTGACTCAAACTGCGACACGAGCGTAGAAAATCAGATAGTCGAGGCTTCCGGCTATGCGACGAAACCTGAGGAAGAGCTTTCAAAATCGGGCTTTGCCTTCAGCCACTGGTATAAGGACAGCGAAAGCGAAGAATTCGATTTTGAAGCAACTCCAATAGAAGAGACGACAAAAATAAGCGCTAAATGGAATGAAAGCGGAATTTACGAAGCGGACTATGAGGACGAGTCACTCTACAGCATTAATGTTTATGAGTCTATAGAGCTCAGCGAAGACAGCGTAGCTTGGTAGGAAAACCGGAATGAGGAGTCAGAAATGAAAAAGAAAGCGGCGGGGTCTGTTAGAGGCACAATTTTCTCAGTTTTGATTTTGCTTAGCAGTCTGTCACTTCTAGTATCTTGTTCTGTCGATAGCTCAACCGAGCAGGTACCGAATAACTCAACTTCCAATATACAAGGGAAAGCACTATACTCAAATTCTGTAGATAACTCAAATATAATAGTTGCCTTAGATAGAACAGATGGCTTGCTATCATCTACGCTCACAATATCTAATAATGCATCTCGTAGTATTGTTGCAACTAAGTATTGCTCAAAGGATGGAAGCTATAAATTTTCAAATTTGGAAACAGGACTTTACAAAGTCTATGCAATTTCTTCTGATTCATCAGAAAAGGCAGTAAGCAAAATTATTGCTGTTAATAAGAATGAAACAGTTTTAATTCCAGATTTAACGCTAACCGCTACGGGTTCGTTAAGTGGTAAAATATCAATTAATGAATCTGAATCTTCAAAGGCTGGAATTATGGTTTTTATTGCAGGAACAAGTTTTATTGCATTAACAGATGAAAATGGTACCTTTACAATATCTGGCATTCCAATTGGAAACAACTACCAACTTATAGTAATGTACGACAATTGTACATACATCTGGAGAAAAAGCATTTCTGTCTATGAATTTGCAAATACCTATGTTGGTGAATTTGCACTCACACTAAACGAACAAGAAAATAATTTTTCTCTAGTGTCAATAATCTGGAAAGGAGCCTTTTCAAATTCCAGTGAATTAGAAAATCCGCAGTATCTTTGGGCATATTACAATACGACAGACGGCTGCTCTTATATATATGACGGAACAACTTGGTGTCTTTTAGCATCTGCGGGAACAAACGGAAAGGATGGTATAAATTCTAAAATTACAATTACATATGAATTAAATGGCGGCTCACTAACATCTGACGCACCTCTAATTCACATATACGGAACTGAAACTTTTTTATCAGAACCTGTTCGCGATGGATATTATTTCGAAGGTTTTTATTATGAAGAAGATTTTTCAGGAGAATCTATTACAATTCTTGATGACACCTACTCACTCGGTAAAATTTTATATGCTAAATGGACGAAATACAGAACCCTTTTATATATTTCCAACAACAAATCTAATTCTCAAATTGAATATCAATTTACAATTCCAGAGTTAGAAAAATCCTATGTCTCTGAAAATTTATTTGAACCTTTAGCCGGGTATATTTTCAAAGAATGGAACACAACATCAGCGGGAATTGGCACAATTGCAAATACAGGAGTTCTCTTGTCTGACATTTTCGGAGAATCAACAGAAATCGAATTATATGCTACATGGGAACCAATCCAATACTCTATCACATATGATACAGTACTGGATACAGAAATAAATAATCCTAATACAGCAAAAACTTATACGATTGAATCTAATGATATTGAGTTGTTAGCACCATCTGTACTTAATGAATCTTATATATTCAAGGGTTGGACAGATGGAAATACGATTATCACAAAAATATCCAACGGCTCGATAAATGACATTCACTTAACAGCATTATGGGAACTTGCAACATTTTCAGTAACTTATGAAAATACTTTGGATGCAGAAAATAAAAATCCTACAACATATACAGTAAATGACTCACTAACACTTGTACCGCTTTCAAAAACTGGCTACATATTCAAAGGCTGGTCTCAAGGATCTAAAATAAATAAAGGAACAACAGGAGATAAAATTTTCACGGCAGAATGGGAAATTATCACTTATAAAATTAATTATACTTATCCTCCTCTATTCGACAATTCAGACAATCCAACGGAATACACTGTTGAAGACAATATAGTTATTTATGAAAAATCATATGGCGGACAAACTTTTACTTGGTTTATTAACGAATTTGGTGAAACTTGTACTGGATGGAAAACAGGCACTAAACTAGGTGACATAAACTTAGTTTTAAACACAAAACTCGGAATCGTTTATGAATTAAACAAAGGCACTAATAACTCAAAAAATGCTACAACCTACTCAGTTGAAGAAACTGTGACTCTTTACGAGCCTTTTAGAGAAGGTTTTACTTTTGAAGGCTGGTATACAGACAGTTCTTTTTCTAATAATTCTATTGCAGGCTGGGATGCTTGGCAACAAGTACGAAATGTTACACTATATGCAAAATGGACTTGGACTGCAATAAAAGAAATAAAAGCTATGACAGAATCAGGAACAATAATTGGTATAGGTGAAATCGGAACAGAAGAAATAGAGGCACTACGCAACGCTCTGAGGGGATTAAATAATTCATCAATCATGGTGAATTTGGATATTTCTAATGTGCGTGGGCTCACAGCCATAGGCTCAATTGAGTATTCCTACAATCAGGGAGCATTTGCTGAATGCTATAATTTAAAATCTATAACAATTCCTAATAGCGTCAAGATTTTAGGTGGTGGTGCTTTTAGTGATTGTAGAAGTTTGACCAATATAGAAATTCCTGATTCTGTGGAAGAAATAGGTAATTTTTGTTTTGAGGACTGCCATAATTTGGAAGAAGTCATTATTGGAAATGGAATAACTAAATTACCAGATGGCGATCTTGTGTCCCCCTATACTGTTGCAGGAATTTTCAGTGGTTGCGAAAATTTAAAAAATATAAAACTCTCTAATAAATTAGAGTACATTGGAAGTGCATGTTTTACTGGTTGTGATAATCTCAAAATAATAACAATTCCAAGTTCTGTAAAAACTATTAAATGTATAAGTTTTTATTTATATGAACATGAAAGTGAGCCTTATTATTTTAATACAGCAACTAATGTTGCAATTTCCCCTTTTGCAAATACATCATTAACTGAAGTAATATTTGAAAATCCAAAAAATTGGTATGTAACACAAGACTGGCTTTCTTCAGATTCTGAAAAAATTAAAGTTTCAGAAACCGATCTAAGTGAACCAGCAAAAGCCGCAGAATTAATAGATACATATTCCGAATATACTTGGATACAAGAACCAGATACGGAGGAATGATAATATGCTAAAAACTAAAATATTATTTATTTTAACATCATTTTTCTCCATATATTTTCCCCTTTTCGCCTTTGACGGAAGCGGAACGGCGGAAGAACCATATTTGATTTCCAGCACGGACGATTGGAATCAGCTTGCAAGCAACACACAAGGCGGCGAAACTTACGCAGGAAAATACTTTGAACTGACGAGCAACATTGGAAGTGAAAGCAATCCTGTGACTACTTACATTGGAGATGTAACATATAGAAACACGAATTATGGAGTATTCTCTTCGCCAAAACCATTCAGTGGTATTTTAAACGGTAAAGGACATACCATCACAATAAATTTAAATCTTAATGAAGATAGGATTGCACCGTTTAGGGCATTAAAAGATGCAGTAATTATAAATTTAAATTTAGCCGGAACTGTAACTGGACGTCGCCGTTCCGCAGCTTTTGCAACAATTTCATACGGAAACACTTTTATAGCAAATTGCCATAATTCAATTTCAATAACCTTTACAGATACCGGCGATGGAGGATGCCAAGGAAGTGGTTTTGTAGGAAACTCAATGTCAGGGAATCTCGTAATAAAGAATTGTCTTTTTGACGGGAAACTTCTTGGCAATCAGGGTGGAATTTCTGGATTTGTCGGTTACAACCGTCCATATACAAGCGCAACGACCACAATTCAAAATTGCTATTATTCACCAAGCGAAAGACAGGTAATGGGAGAGTCATTTACCTTTTGTAGATATGAATCTTTCAAACCTAACGATGTTAAAATTCAAAATTGCTGGTATTCAAAATCCATGAAAACTCTGCAAGGTACTTCAAGTGACGGATATTCAGCAGAATCACTGTGCCAAAAATTAGGTAGCACTTGGCATGTAGTTGACGGAAAGCCAATTCCGGTAACCGAAAGTAAAAATCTAAAAAACGCGGTCATTTACGGTCTTGACTATGTTTATGATTCAACTGAAACAATTCCAACACCTATTGTCATCGCAGATAAAATCCTCACAGAAGGAACTGATTTCCTTTTTTCAACAAGCTCCAAAGAAGGTTTGACAGAATGCCCGACATATTGCATCACAGCAACAGGAATCGGAGATTATTCTGGGGAAATTACTTTTGAATATTACATTGCAGATGAAGTTTTCGTCACTACAGATGATGAATTGTCTGAAGAGTTTCGTGTATGTGGATTTATGAAAGAAAATGACGAATATCTTATAAAAACAGCGGGAGACTTAAATAACCTCTCTCGTTTTGTAAATGCATCTGTTAATAACGGTTGCAGCTCAAAAAATTTTCGTCTTACAAACGACATTGATTTTAAAGCACAAGATGACAGTTTTTCATCAGTAAATTACACTCCAATTGGAATGCTTGGTGGATTATGTAAAGACACCTGGGCAGGTAGTTCTCCAATGTCTTTCTCAGGTAATTTTGATGGAGACGGTCACACGATATCTGGAGTAAACACAGCTTCAATGGAAGACCATTCTGCTATTTTTGGCGAATTAATTTCTGGTTCTATAAAAAATCTTACAATAAAGAACAGTCGCTTTTATTGCACAGGCTCTTCAACTTCATGCGGAAAAGGCAGCATAGCAGGCATTAATTCTTCTGGCCACATAACAAATTGCCATATTTTAAACGATGTTTATATTTATACTACTTCGGACAGCACAACAAATGTCGGTGGAATTTCAGGTCAAAATTCAGGGACAATCAGCGGCTGTTCCAGTGCGGCTAATATTATAAATTCTGACAAAAGCGGAACGGAATATACAAACTGTTCGTACTACGGTGGAATCGCAGGTCAGAATAAAGGAACTATAGAACACTGCTTTTATTATGGTGATAATATCAAAGCATCGTCAAATTATGGTTCAATATGCGGGGCGAATTCAGGAATTCTTACAGGTAATTTTCATACAAATGACAAGTGTGCGGCTGTAAACAATCAAGATACAGAAAACGCAATTCACGGATACTGTATTACAAGCGGACAAAATGAATTAGAAATTGTTTCAAAAATAGATGACGGCATTGAATACGGAAGAATAACAGGCTCTGACTCAACAATAATTTTTGACGGTTTAAAATATCTTCCATACGATACAAGTGCAGAAATCTATCTTAACTATACAGGTACAATTCCTGAGTCTACTCTTGTTTTCGGATATTTCTATACTGAGAATAATATTACTCATTTCCAAGAAAATGTCTCAAAAAATGGAAACTACTACACGATAACTCTTCCGAAAAGTAATGTCCTGCTTTATGCTTGTTATGAATTTGGAGGAAACGGAACGGACACGGCTCCATATACAATTTATGACCCACGGCAGTTAGATTTACTGTCAAAACGAGTAAATTATGGGGGAAACACATACGAGGGAAAATATTTTCTGCTGACAAATCATCTTATATTTGACGGAAGCGAAAACAATTTTGAGCCAATCGGCGGCTATTATAACGGCAGTACACAAGATTTCTGTGGTATTTTTCAGGATGAAAGCAGCGAAACGAACGGTTCTGAGCACGGAACCCATATAATTATGGGAATAAATGTAACGAAAACCAGAACTTCTAACGAAGACAAATACATAGGCCTTTTCGGAAGAATCGGAAGCACCGGAGATGTCCGATACATAAATCTTCAGGACTGCTATTTTGAAGGTCACGCTTCAGTGGGAGGAATCGCCGGCTACAATGCAGGAACGCTTACAACCTGTACGACGGCAGCAAGCGTTAAGATTTCCGGTCAAAATCCTTCATCTTCAAACCACGGCGGAATTGCAGGATACAACACTGGAAAAATTATCCAATGTGCCTCATCGGCAGAAGTATCTAATTACTCTTGTGCCGGCGGAATTGCGGGCAATAATTCAGGCGGAGTTCTTATGGGCTGTATGTACTACGGAGAGACAAGCGAGCCAGTTTTAACGGCTGTCTCATACGCAGGAAGCCTTGTGGGTCACTTTGAAAGCGGAACTTTAAGTCAGAATTATTACTCAGGAACTAGCACAAACGCTGTCGGCAAGGTTTCTTATTCAGAAGATGTGAGCGGAGCAACGAGAGCCTACACTATTTCGTCTGAACTTGGCACCCTTTCTTTAAGAAACGACTTAGGATCCAGGGGACTTGCTTACAACTCAATTTTATTCTCTCCAGAATCCCTTTCCATAAAAATCAGTTTTGACTCCTATACACCGG
The DNA here is from genome assembly GCA_937915735.1 of uncultured Treponema sp. GTDB lineage: Bacteria > Spirochaetota > Spirochaetia > Treponematales > Treponemataceae > Treponema_D. Next base: position 24,391 of record CALGGS010000285.1, on the reverse strand, counting down.
ATGACAGCATAACTTTGGGCCTTGCCGCAAAAAATAATGATGGCGAAAATTTCCCTTTTGAGACAATCGAAGACGGAGTCTATTCATTTACGATGCCGGCTTATGATGTGACTGTCGTACAGATTGCAAAGGTCTCGTTTGAAACAAAGGGCGGAAGCGAGATTTCAGATAAATATGTAACGCTGGGAGAGAGTCTCGGTACAATCGAAAATCCGACAAAAGGCGACGGCGAGGCATTCGAAGGCTGGTATCTCGACGAAGATTTTACGGAAGAATTCGATTTATCTTCAAAAATCACAAAAAATATCACTCTTTATGCAAATTTCTCAGAGGGTCTTGAAATTACTGCGAATAAAAATCCTTACGCAGAAGGCGAATTCTACACCACATTCTATTACCCGAAGAAAAACTGCAGGGCGGACACAAATACACGAGTCTTTTATGTGACAAAATTCAAAAACGGAAAAGTCTCGCTGGAAGAAGAAGAAAGCAAGCTCATACCTAAAGGACAGGCCGTAATCTTAAAAAGTTCAAGCCCTAACCTTTCGCTCATTTTTACAGAAAACACCGGAAATTTTGAATACGAAAATATTTTGAGCGGAACAGATAAAGAGATAGAAACAGCAGAAGAGGGAACTTATATTTTGTCTCTTTCAAAAAAAGGCGGAGTGGGCTTCTACAAATGGAGCGGAAAAATCTCTGGTCACAAAGGTTTTTTAATTATGAGCAATGAGGAATGAGGAATTAGCAATGAAAAATAAAGAATATGCTATGCAAAATAGAATAAAAAATAAATTCTCTCAAATTCAGGCTCGTCTGCGTTCATCTGCGTTTAATTTTGCTAAAATCTTATTTTTTCTTCCATCACTTTCCTTTGCGGATAAAGTCGTAACAAACGCTGAACTTCAGCTTGATAATAATGGATGGCAGGACGATAAATACATAATCTCAGAAAATATAACAATTTCGCCTCGCATAGTAATTTCTGGAACCGTAGAAATTTATCTAAACGAAGGTTGTACACTTAATGCAACAAGTGGAATTCAGGTTCTTAACGGAAATTCTCTCATAATTGACGGAAATGGGACTCTTATTGCAACAGGGAGTACTGACAATGCAGGCATTGGCGGAAACGGCGGCTACACAAACAGCAGCGGAAATATAACAATAAATGGTGGAAGTATAACTGCGACAGGCGGAAATAATGGGGCTGGAATTGGAGGCGGGCGAACTTCTTCTCTACTCGGAATTTGTACCATAAACGGCGGGACGGTAACAGCTACAGGAAAATCTGCCGCAGGAATTGGAGGTGGCTATAACGGATGGGGTGATCCTGCTTATTCATCGTCAAATACAGTCATCATAAATAGCGGAATAATAAAAGCCATTGGCACTGGTGCTGCAGCTGCAATTGGTGGTGGTGGTGGTTCATATGGCGGTAATTGTACCAAAGTTGAAATCAATGGAGGACAAGTTTATGCAAAATCAGAAAGCAGTAATGCTATAGGACCGTCCAGTAACGGGAATGCTGGTGAAATTATTTTAGGCTGGACAAAAAACACTGACTATTTAGACACCTCAGCTTCAAGTAAAGGCTTAAAATATGAATCTCTCACATTTAAAAACGATTTTAGACTTGATGAGACAATCTTAGAACCAACACTTGTTACTAAAGACAATGTTAACAAAAAGAAAATTATTCCTCTAACTTATTTTACTGTTAATTATTTAAACGGATATACGCCTGTAGGTGCAGACACAGCCCTTTACAAAGGTCTCGTTGCAGAGCCTGTCTCCCCCACAAAATCAGGCTACACCTTTGCCCGCTGGTGCAAAAACCGCTCGCTTACAACTTCATGGGATTTTGACACGGACACGGTAACGGACGACACGACTCTCTACGCAAAATGGATTTCTGACGAAATAAAGGCAAGCTGCGATGACTTCTACGATTACAATGACGGAAATGCCGTTTCTGTAACGCCAGCCGTCACTTCAAGCGACGGAACTTTAACACTTAAAGCCGGCAGCGACTACACAGTGAGCTTCAAAAAAATCACGACTGACTCTGCCGGAAACGAAAGCACAGCCGATGTTTCAGAAATTACTGCCGCAGGACTTTACAGAGCCGTAATCACAGGAAAGGGCGACTACAACGGAAAAGTGTGTGAATCAAATAACTTTGTAATCATTCAAAATCTTTCCGGAAGCGGAACAGAGGAAGACCCCTACAAAATTTCTTCTCTCTCAGACTGGAGTCTTATCGAAACTAATTTAGAGTCTGGAATCTCTTACGAAGGGAAATATTTTTTGCTTTCTTCTGACATTGAGCTGACTACTAGCCTTTGCACTATGGAACATCCTTTTGACGGAATTTTACTTGGAAACGGCTTCGCAATCACGGCTTCTGGCGGCTCAGACTTATCATACATTTTCTCTGCAATAAAAAATGCGACAATCAAAAATCTTTATACGACACTGGAAAGCGTTGCAGAGGCAGTATACGGCGAAAACACATTCACCAGCGTAAAGCTCGTCTACACAGAACAAAAGGAGGGAATCAACAAAGTAATCACCTCTAGTGGCGGCCAGACCTTCTATCTTACAGGGCTTAATGTCGAAAATCTTGAAGAAGTTTACTTAATCTCAGACTTTGAAAACGCAATAGACCCTGTTTTTACCCTTGACGGCGAGACCTTATCTTATGGCAGGGATTTTACAGTTTCTTTCATAAACACGGTGACAGGAGAAGCTGTTTCAAGAATTACGACTTACGGAGACTACAGGGCAATTTTTGAAGGATGTGGCTCTTATGTGGGAGAATACACCCACGATTTTAAAATTCCTATCGATAAAAATGCAGTTCTTTCAGTTGACGAAAACGGCGAGTATTTCATAAATCTTCCTGCAGACGGCTCAATTCTGGATTTTAATGCGACTGATTTTGAAAAGGGCTTTACATTTAAAATCTACGATGACGGCGGAAAAGGCGGCGGATATTTTAGCGGAATGGCAGGAAATTTCAGCGCGAATGCTTCAGGCTTTTTAAGAATCCGCGTTAAGGAAGGATATTTGCTGCAATTTACGGGCTTTGTCGCCACAAAAAATAAATACAATTATCTTACGATTTATAGCGGAAGCACAGTCTCGACAAATGACTCGGATATTATCTGCACTAAGACTCACGGTGAAAACACCGAAAACGAATATATCTCAAAACTGCCGACTATGGACACAAAAACGAACAGCGCATTAGTCTACTTTAAGGGCACAAACTCGACTTCACAGGGCTTTGAGCTTGAAGTAACTATAATCAGCACAAAAACGCTCACTGCAAATGAAGACCCGTATACAGAAGGCTCTTATTACACGACTTTCTACAGCGAAGAAGGAAACTACCTTGCTGAATCTGACTGCATAATCTTCTACGCTAGAAAAAATGCCGATGGAAAAATCATTCTAGAACAGCCACACACAAGCATAATTCCTCGAGGAAAAGGCGTAATCCTAAAAAGCAGCAAAGAAACAATTACGCTCTACGAAACGAATATGACCGACGATTATGACAGCCTTCTTAGCGGAACGACGGAAGCTGTGGAAGCCTTTGACGAAAGCGTTTACATTCTCTCCTGCTCACAAAAGGGCGGCGTTGGCTTTTACAAATGGAAAGGAAGTCTCGAAGCAAACAAGGCTTACTACAGGAGTGAAGAATGAAAATGACATTACCAAAATCTGCGTCTATCTTAACTCTTCTCTTTATTTTCGCTTCCTGCGATAATTTTATGGATTCGTCGCTTTTTCAGAGCGGGCTGGAAACAAAAATTGACTACGAAAATTCCTCTTCACATATTGTTTTCGTCAACTCACTGGAAGGAACGGGAAGCTTTATTCAGGGTGGCGGCACTCAGAACCTTAAGAAAAGTGACAGCTTTGATGTAGAATTCAGCGTAAATTCCTCATTCAAATTCATAAAATGGATTGCGGTAGACAGAAACGACACGACAATAACTCGCGACAGCTACATAAAATTTTCTGACTCAGGCGCGCTAAAAACTACTGTAACCCTGCTTGACGAGTGCGATGACATTTTAATCAGACCTTACTGTCAGTCTTATCTTACTATTTCTGACTTTTTGCCAGAATACAGGGAAACAGGAGTTGGATTCAACAGCGACATAAAAATCACTTTTTCTGACTACATCGACGAAGCAAGTTTTTCATTTACAGACGATGAAATTTCAGCCCTTGATGTTGATGAAGAAGACCTTTTAAAAGCCAAGACCTTCGACGGAAAAGAATATTGCTACGGATATATCAAAAATTACAAGACTTATTTTAAGAACATTGATATTTCCTCTTCAAGCACTTCTTCAAGCATAATCTCATATTTTAACGCTCCGACTGTCATAAACGGGAAAACCCTTTATCTGTCTTTAAGAGAAGAAAAATATGGCGATATGAAGGAAACGATAAGCAGTTCGTCCGGAACTAACGAAATTACAGTCACTCTGTCAAAGGACATTACGGACATCCGGGATATGAGCTTTTCCGAAAGCTACTCTTCTACTTCTTACACCTACGCAATTAATTCAGATATTATCGCAGACACTGAAAGCGTTGAAATTCTTTTTGAGGTCGATGACGGATACGGAACCATTTCACCAAGCGGAAGGAACACTATTTACACGGGACTGACTTATAATTTGTACTTCAAGCCTTCAAGCGAGTATTATTTCCAAAAATGGGGAATTCTTTATGCCTTAAACGGGAAGGAATTTTCTTACGGAGATCAAATCGTTCAAATTTCTTATCCTGAAGACACAGAAACTACATTCACTCTCACAACGGCAGTTTCGGGCATTATGATAAAGCCAATCTGCGCGCAGCGCTCGACGGTGCTTTTCACCTATCCTGAAGGAACAGGAATCGCAGCTAAAACCGACATCGTAATCTCCTTCTCACAGGAGATGGATTCTTCAGATTTAAGATGGAGCTATTCAGACATTGAAGATTATCCGGTTAAAGAACCTTTGCGCGACAATGAAAATCAGATTTACGGTTATATTTCAAATTCAGGAAATCATGTCTGGAAAAACATCGAGATTACAAACAAAAAGACAGGTGAAAATCTTCTTTCTTACTTTGGGCAGGCAAAATATGCTGACGATGACAAATCAAAATTGATAATAACGGCCAGCGAAGACTTACCAGGCAACACCTTAGTAAATGTAAGGATAAACAAGACTATCTCAAATTCAGAAGGTATTCCGTGCGGTGAAAGCGGGGAATACATAGAATTCAGCTATATGATTGAATAATAGGGAATATAAATGATAAAAGAAAATTTTAAGATGCTATCAGCTTTTAGAATAATTATCTCAGTAATCCTCTTTTCTATTGTTTTTGCTTCCTGCAAAACGGACGACGATGAAAAAAGAACATTCGTAATTTCTTATGTCTCCCGAATTGCCGACTCTCCAGAGCCGCTTTTTGTTGAAGAAGGAACGGTTCTTTCCACGAAGCAGCTTCCGGACTTATCTTATGAAAATTACATCTTTGCAGGCTGGTATTTAGCCGGCAAAAGGATTTTACCAGGGGAATACACAATCACCGAAAACATAGTTCTGTATGCTTTATGGGACGGAAATGACTGTGCCGTGACCTTCACACATTCTGACAATGTACCCGGACAGACTTACACGAGAATTTATGACATGGGAACAGAAATCACCCTTCCAGAAACTCCTTACGGCGAGATTGACGGGCTTGAATTCAAGGGCTGGCTTTCAGGGAATGTTTTTTACGGCGAAAACGCGGGCTTTTCAGTGACAGGCGACGCTATTTTTACGGCATATTACGCAGAGCAAGGAACTCATACAATTTCTTATTATCATATTCAAGACGGCACTTTGCTTTCAGACAACGACAAATTTGAAGATGCCACTCCCCTAACAGGAAAGGACAATCCCCTGACCTTTACGGAAAGCGAAATTGTCTTTATCAGCGATTTGCAAAAAACAGGCTACACATTCGAAGGCTTTTATACAACACGAAACTGCAATGAAGGGGAAGAAGCCACGACCTTCTGGCAGGCTAGCACTGTCAAAACTGATGTAGTTCTTTTCGCAAAATGGAAGACAGACACTTATACAATCGTTTTTGACGGAAACGCAGGAACTTTAATCGACGGAAAAACTCAGGATTCCCTTTCAAATATAAGCTATGAGGATGAAATCACGCTGCCAGAATGTAACTACGAGCTTCCAGGCTACGATTTTTTGGCTTGGTCAGTGAACAGTGAGGAATACGACACTGAATTTGAAAGCATGGAGACAATCGAAGTTAAAGAAATATACACATCAGACACCAAAAACACAATCACTCTTTACGCTCACTGGCATGACAATGTAAATCCGGCATCTCCTGCAAATTTTGAGGTTATCGGCATTGACTCAAATGAAATCGAGCTTTCATGGACGGCCTCGAACGATTCAGACCTGGCTTTCACGCGTCTTTCTTATCACAAAAGAGGAGAACCCAGTACATTCATTGATTTTCCGGCCGAAGAGTATCTTCCCGGAGAGAAGGCTTCGCAATGCGTAGGAGAGCTTGAACGGGGAGAAACTTATTATTTTACGGTTACATCTTATGATGTGGCAGGAAATTCAAACGATTACAGCGAGAGCTGCACCTTAATCGCAATTCCGCGCCCTAAGGCCTACTCGCCGTCCCTGACATTCTCTCAAACATCCCCGACAGAGCTTAAAGTTTCCTGGGACGCACCTTCAAGCGACGATTATCCCTACATCGAGGAAATCACGCTTCTGGTAGACGATGCAGAAATCGAACGCTTAACGGCAAAGGACGGAGAGGGCGACTGCTACGACAAAAATTATTTCTATTACACCATTGAGCCTCTTTCATTCTACAAGATTCAGCTTGCACTCACCGAGAAGACAGACGAAAGCGGAAAGAACAATGCATCGAAAACTGAAGTCTACACTTATCTTTCTGAGCCAGACTTCAATGCAAGTCTCTCAAAGGATGACAATGATTCGCCAATTTTCTACAGGTATTCAAATTCCCTGGGCTTTGACCTTACCCTTCCAACTGAAGATTCAAGCGGAAACTCAGTTTCTACAGACTACAGGATTATCGTTGAAACGACTCAGCTGGATAAGGACGGAAACAAAATTGAGCGAACGAAAGCCCAAAAAGAACTCACGCCTGAAACAGACAAAAACTCTTACGGAGTCTATATCTGCAACGGACTTGACTCAGCAACGAATTATTTTGTACGAGTCTATGTTAAGGTCGTAAAAAATTATGACAACGACACTGAATACACGGCCTTTGCTTACGCTCTCTCTGAAACACAGAAAATCGAAAAAGCTACGACGGCAAGCGCCGGAAAGGCAGGCATCGGTTACATCTGCTACAGTGCGAGCGATTTCTTCTACGACAAACAGCCACTTGGAACGCCTCTCGGTATCGTCACGCAAATCAATGAATTCAACGAGGCGACAACGGTTGTTCGCCTTAATGACTTAAGCCTCATGTATCAAAATCTTTCTTCTGCCGAAAGCGCAGTTTCCTCGCTCACCGACGGAAAACTTATCTGGTCAATTCCAGAGGCAGACGACATTCTTTCAGTATTTGATGAAAGTAATGTCGAAACGATTTACGAGGCTATTATAAAGGCAGGTGGAACTTGGTTTACAGAAGCCACTTCCACAAGCGACGGCTACTTCAAGGGAAGATATTTAAGCTCTTCACGGCCAGAAAGCGGCTATGTGTATGCGTTTGAAATTTCAGACCTTGCATGCTCTGGCGCAATCGAAGTTTCAGAAGCGGACACTAGCTCCACTTATTCAATCAGGCCGTTCGTAATTTTTAAGAACTAGGGCAAAAAAATGAACAGACTAAAAAAACAGCTTTTAATTGCTTTAAGTTCACTTTCTCTTATTTCACAAGCCTCCCCGCTGGATTTCGTGCTCCGTGGCGCAGGCGGCCTTTTTATTCCCATTGACACGAAGCTTGATTTGAACACCGGCTTTTCACAAACCCTTCAGATAGACGCGGATATATTCGGCTTTCTGACGGCAGGCATTGACAGTTTTTTTAACCTGTCGCCACAGACAAGCATCGGTGAAAAAGCATTTCTTTATGGTGCCGGATTGGGCTTTGGCGGATATTATTTTCCCTTTTCAAGACTTTACCTTGGGACAGGTTTGGCTGGCGGAGTCTACCAGGCAAAAACTACGGCAAATCAGGAACAAAAGTCAACATCAAACCTTTACTGGCGCTCATATTTAGAGGCAGGCTATCGCTTTACGCCAGAGCTTACTCTTTCACTGGGAAGCTCGTATTCAAGATTTTTGCTCGAAGAAAATTCAGAAAAGGCAATCACGATTTTTGCAGGAGCGCGCTATTCAAAATCAATTGGAAAAGGCGGCTCATCCTCAATTCTCACGACGCTCGATCAGGACACTCCCGCATTTCCTGTCTTTATGAAGGCATACAGGAACAATCCCCTTGCGAGCCTTAAAATCAAAAATAACGAGGGAGCGGAAATAAAAAATGTTCATGTCTCTTTCAGGGCGGGAAAATACACGGCAAGCACCTTCGAGTCAACGGTAATTCCAAGAATCTCGAAGCACAGCACGGAAGAAATCTCTCTTTATGCAGATTTTTCAAAAAATGTCCTAAGCTTTGTCGAGAACGGAAAAATTGCAGGCGAAATCATTTTGGACTACGAATTTTTAGGCAAAAAATTACATTCCGTACAGAATGCGATTATCCCGCTTTACAACAGCAACGCTTTTGTCTGGATTGACACAATGGCTTTAAGCAGTTTTATCTCGCCTGACACCCCTGAAATCCTAGAATTCGCAAAATATGTTGCAGGAATCGCCCGAAATTCCTTCTTGACAGGAATGAACCGAAATCTTCAGGTAGCAGCGGCTATGACGGAGGCGCTCGTACTTTCAGGAGTTTCTTACTCAAAGGAAAAACTCACGCCTTACACAGAATTTCATCTTTCAACGGAGGTCGATGACATTCAGTATCCCCTTCAAACCCTAAATATGTCGGGCGGAGATTATGATGATTTGGGCATTCTGCTCGCAAGCTGCCTTGAATCTGTTGGCGTTCCCACAGGCTATCTTCCTCTTGACGATGATTTTATCGTTCTCGTTGCGACCGGGCTAAGCGCAAGCGGTGCAGAAAACAATTTCGCTGATACAAGCTCACTCTTAATCGACGACGAAAATGTTTATTTTGGAATTTCAATGAAGGATTTGGGAAAAGGCTTCGCCGTCGCCCGTGAAAGTGCCGCTGACAAAATAAAAGCCGTTCTCGAAGACGAGAATGCCGCCGTAGAATACACAAATGTTCAGTCAGCGTGGACAATTTATGAACCGTGTGCATACAGCGAAAACGGCGCTCATTATGAAAAGCCTGTCGCAGCAGATATTACCGACAACCTGAAATTTGCGATTGAAGATTACATCGACACAGATTTAAAAGAGGTCCTATCTCGAGCGTTGAAGTCAGGGGACTCAAACAGAATTGGTCTGGTTTATGTAAAAATGGGCAGGTATTCTGACGCAAAAACGGAATTTATGAAAAGCTCGACAACAAAATCTCTGAATAACCTTGCAAATGTTTATATGCTGGAAAAAAATTACAATCAGGCGGCAAGCACTTACAGAAAGGTACTTTTTAAGGACCCTGAAAATGTGGCTGCAAAACGAGGCCTTGAAAATGTAAGCGAAAAGCTATGGAAAAAATGACACGCTGTTTAGGATTGCTCAGAACATTAATTATTTTTGCTTTCTCATTTTTTTTCTCAAATTTCTCTGTATTTGCAACGGATTTGAATGTGCGCCTCTTGCCCTCCTACAATTTTCTTTTTAAAAATGAATTTAAATCGAATTTCGGACTGAATATGGCTTTAGACATTGCCCCCTTCTCTTTCAGAAGTGCAGACAGCCTGTTTTTTTCAGTCAACGGACAGTTTTTGCCTTTAAAAGCAAAGGGAATAAGCTCTTACAAGCTCTTTGATGCCGGACTATCCTTGGGCTATGATGCAAGGATTTTTGACAGATTAAACGCTTCTCTTGAAATTTCAGCTGGCCTCTGGTCTGTTAATTCCGATGAATCAGATTCATTTAAAGGAACCTCTGGTTTTTCCTACGGCACTCGCTTATCCTCATACTACAACTTTTTTCCAGAATTTTCGGCAGGCGCCTTTTTGGGCTATAAAAATTTCGCATCAGATAAAAAAGCCTTTTTGCAAGCCTTTGAAATCGGACTTTCAGCCAGATACAATTTTACAAAGGGGCTTTTCTTTACATCAGACGTAAAAATCGCAGAAGCTCAACTCGAAAATATCTTCCCTGTTTTTTACAGTCACTATGCGGACAACAGCTTCGGAACGGTCTTTTTTAAAAACAACGAAAAAACAGACATAACAGATGTGGAAATTTCGATTTGTATCGAGCAATATATGGCTTCCCCTGAAATTTGCAAAAAAATCGAAAGGGTTAAACGGGGAGAGCTTTTTGAAGCGGAATTAACGGCCTTTTTAAGCGAGAATATTCTTTTAAATCTTGAAGCCGCCAAGGCAGATGCAAAAATAACAGTAAGCTATAAGTCATTAGGCAGGAAAATCAGCCATTCACAGAATATAGAGATTCAGGTTTTAAATCGCAACAATATGACCTGGGAAGATGACAGAAGGGCTGCGGCTTTTATCTCGGCGAAGGACGGAGGAGCGAGATTCTTCGCAAACCATGTAAAATCTGCCGTAAGAAATATGATTTCATCTTCCGAAAGCGAAAACATACAGTATGCCCACGCACTCTTTGAGACACTAAAACTCTACGGAATCAATTATGTTGTCGATGCATCAAGCTCATTTACGGCGAATGTCGGAACGGCTCAGATTGACTCGCTGAACTTTCCTTACCAGACGCTTTTGTACCATGGCGGGGATTGTGACGACCTTACGATTTTAAATTGCGCGCTTCTTGAATCCCTGGGAATTGACACTGCACTGATAACGGTTCCCGGACACATTTTTATGGCCTTTGATTCAGGTCTTTCTCCTTCAAAGGTAAACGAAAAATCTTATATCATACATAACGGGAAGGTCTGGGTTCCCGTAGAAATTACGCTTTGCCAGGACAGCTGGGAAGATGAGCGGCAATACGGTCTTTACGAATGGAACAAATATCAAGTCGGAAGACAAATCTACCCGCTAAAGGAAGCATGGGAGCTTTACAAGCCTATAGGAATTCCAGACTCCAACATTTCAATAGATGTACCGTCAAAAGCCCGGATTCAAGCAGCCTTCAGTAAATAAAAACTAAGGAAGCGCTGATTAACACTTGACGCGATTAATCAGTGTTTCCATAACTTAATTGAATCATACGATTTTTTGTGCTACAATTTTTTAGTTTTAAAAATAAGGATAGAGAAATGTCAAAAAAATCAGAAAAATCAAAAAGCGATTCAAATAAAAAAAATAAGCACATTATTTTCGGCGCATTGCTCGCAGTTGCCCTTCTGGCTCTCGCCGCAGGCCTTGTTCTTTTCATTCCTTCAAAAAATTTTACAGTCGCCTTCTACAAGGTTGGTGACAGACAAAGGCAAGGCATCACTCAGGTTATCGAAAAAATTGCCGCCGAAAAGGGAATTTCCGTCGTTTTCAATCAATATGATTCAGAAAAATCCTTAAATTCCCAGCTGTATCTTTCTAAAAAGCCGAATTTAATTTTCACTCCGTCAGGTTTCGCCGTTCAGGATGCAATCGAAAATTCATCAAAAAAAGCCGCACTTTCAGCAGATTTTACACAGGGCTTTACATCTTCAATTCGTTCCGCAGTTCTTACAAAAGACGAAAAAATTACGGCCATTCCAGTCCTTTCAAGTCATTTTGAATCAGACATCGAAACTCAGGAATTCAGGAATTCATCTGTCAAACAGATTAACACCTGGACTGATGTCGAAAAATTCATGCGGGAGCAGAAGCGCAAAAAGGAGTCCCCGATGATTTTTGCCGGTGGGGACCCTGAATTTTTCTTAACCTTCATAGGAGCATTTGCCGAGTCAATCGACGGCATCAGCGCTTACACGGACGCGGTAAAAATCTTTGCGGATAATGCAAAATCCTTTAATCCTGTAAAAATCGCAGTTCAGCTATGCGACGAGCCAAACTCACCGCTGGCAAACTCAGTAAAATTGCTAAAATCCTGGTACGGACAAGGACTAATTCACAGGGGCGCTTTCTCGCTCAAAATGAACGATGTCGAAGCCTTTGCATCCTCTCGGCTTTCAAGTGTAAGTTTTATGACGCTTGAAGCTCACCGGGATTTTGCTCAGTCAACAATCTCAAGGTTCACTTCAATTTATTTTCCTTCTGAATACGGAGCGAATTCGAGAGTCTTTACCGGAAACATTTACTACGCAGTTCCAATGAAGGCTTCTAAGGCAACTGAAGGTATGCTTTCAAGCTTGCTTTCTACGGAATATCAGGAAGCATTGAGCCGCTCAACGGGAATTGCCCCTGTCCTTGCACAGTGCAGAACGCCGGACAAGCAGGCTGACGATGCCAGATATTGGATTGCGGCAACCACTGCCCCACTTCCGGGACTCGCTAACGAAATTTTCTTAACGGCAGAGCAAAAAAAGCAGCTGTCGGCGGAAATAGCAAGCAGAATCAAAAACTAAATTTTACAATGAAGAATAGGCGCGAATTTTTTATCACTCTGACAGTTTCTCTAATTATAATCACAGGCTTTGTCCTGCACGATGTATTTTTCAGCTCAAAGACTGATTATGTTGAGCCTGTCAGAATCGGATTCATTTACGATGGTGATGAAAGTATTCCGGCTACAAATAATTTTATCCGTGCACAGAACGCTCTTATCGAGCATTTTGGCAATAAAATCGAAGTTTTTACAGAAAGCAATGTAGCCCCGGATTTTGTTGACGATGCCCTTGAAGAGCTTGTTTCAAAAAAATGCAAGATAATTTTTACCACGAACTATTCCCACGAAGAAATAGCAAAGGAATTCGCCGAAAAATATCCTGACATTCAGTTTTGCCAGGCCTTTGGAGATAACGCTCAGGCAGAGCCTGTATTAAGCAACTACCACACCTTTATGGCAGAAATTTACCAGGGACGCTATGTCTCAGGAATTGTCGCGGGCCTTAAGCTAAAGGAGCTTATCGAAAACGGCGAGCTTTCAGCCAAAGACGCAAAAATCGGTTATGTTGCCTCTTATCCATATCCCGAAGTAATTTCCGGCTACACTGCCTTTTTTTTGGGAGTCCGCTCAATAGTTCCGAACGCCGTCATGACTGTAAGCTACACTTATTCGTGGAGTAACTTTTCATTAGAAAAATCCAACGCACAGCGGCTCATAAACGAAGGCTGCGTAATTATTTCCCAGCACACTGACACTATCGGGGTCGCAGTCGCCTGCGAAGAGGCCGCTTCAAAAAAAGTTTTTCATATCGGCTACAACCAGAGCATGATAAATTTTGCGCCTCAGACCTCACTCGTAAGCACGAGAATCAACTGGCAGCCTTATTTCATCGGTGCAGTTGAAGCGATTCTAAAAAATACGAAAATCGAAAAGGTTGTAAAGGGCAGAAAATTTGGAAATGATGTATGGGCAGGCTTCGATTTGCTTTGGGTACAGGTTCTGGAGCTGAACACGACGATTGTAGCAAAAGGAACAGAAGAAAAGGTCGAGCAAGCAATAAAAGCCTTTAAAAAATCAGCCGTTCCAGTCTTTCAGGGAAATTATGTCGGGGTAAATCCCTTCGACGAGGAAGACACCTACGATTTACGAAAAGAATTTAAGGAAAACAAAACAAGCTCATCTCCAAAATTCCGCTATGTACTAAAGGATGTAATCACTGTCGAAGAAGATTCTTTATTCTAGAATCAGAAGAATCCACTCCAAGCCCAAAGAGCGCAAAATCTGCCCTTACAGGGTCATCAGGGAAAACTTCTTTCAATCTTTCGGTCAGCTCTACCGCCGTTTTTAGATTCGCGTTTTTTGAAGAAATCAATCCAAGCTCATTTGACTGCTGCATCACATGAGTGTCTAAAGGCATTAAAAGCGCTTTTTTATCGTACCAGGTCCAAAGACCTAAATCCACGGGAGAGTCCGTACGAACGAACCATCGAAGAAGCATATTCACCTTTTTTGCCGCACTGTCTCTTGAATGTGGCAAAAGAGAGCAATTTTTCGGAAAAGAATCTGCGACAAGTTGGTGAAGATAGATTTCAGAATTACAAATGCCCTCTCCCCACTTTTTCTGAAAATACTCTCCAAGGGTCTCGCTTTGAGTCAAAATTTCTTTTAAACCGTCAAAGAACAAGCGCATATCACGATTCGTGTACATTCTGTAAAAGGAATTATCGTTATCGGCAAAAAAATTCTTATATTTTTGGGATAAAATCCAGTCTGATGGAGCTTTTCCCGCCACATCCAAAATTGCCTCGACATGAGAGAGAATCTGCTCCCGCCTTCCGAAAGCAAGATTCGCCGCAATAAAAGCGACAATTTCCGCCTCACGCACACTATCGAAGCGATGCATAAACTGCGAAGGGTCTTTTTTTAAAAACTCAGGATTTTCATATTTTTGAGAAAGCTCAATAAGAAGATTGCAAATAGAAGAAGGAATCATAGGGGGAATTATTTCTTAAGGGAATTTTGAAAATTAGTCAGAAAAAGATGGGGATGACCAATAAGTATGAGTCATTGCCGTGCGCAAGGGCATTACTTGTCGCCCTTGCTTAGACACGGCAATCTCTTGTATTGCAATTAAATGGATTTTCGGGTCAAGCCCGAAAATGACACTTTTTGAACTTATTGGACAGCCCCGTGACAGTCCGTGTGACTGAATTTTCAGTTTATTTATTAAGGATAAACTCTACGCGGCGGTTTTTCCATGCGTTGTCTTTGTCACCAAGAGGAGCGACTCTCTGTCGTCCACCACGGCCAACAGCACTAAGCCTGTCGCCTGAGACACCGTATTTCTTGAGTTTTTCCATAACGAATTTAGCGCGGTCTTCAGAAAGAGGAACAAGAGCAAGGCCGTGCTTGTTCGTGGTCTCTTCTTCTTCAGTTCCAGTAACAGAGTTTGCATGACCTTCGACTGTGACCCGGTAATCCTTGAATTTTTTAAGAATCTGTGCGATTCGTTTAAGTATTCGCTCGTTGTTAGCGGCCTGAGCCTCAGTAATGCCAGGTTTCGTAACCTTTCCGCTAGAATCTTTAACTTCAACACCGAAGTCTGCCGCATCCTGACGGAAGATGATGGAAGGAACTGCCATCTTAAGGACATCGCCGACACGAATTACGAGAATATCAATTTCAATTTTGCCCTCGACAGTACTCGTCATTCCGAGAGTGTCAGTTACAGTGAATGTATACGGATAGTCCATTGCAGACTGAACAAGCTCACCGTTGTTACCTCGTCCATCCCAAATGATTCGCTCCGTGATTGAAGATTTTCCGCTTGTGCTCCAGAAGGGCTTGTTGTTCGGGTCTTTAATCTGGAATGACCAGTTTTTGAGAGGAACAACATCGTTTCCTTTAAGCTGAATGTAAAGCTCATCGTTTTCACCGTCGTTGTCAGGAGAGAAGTACTGAGGAGCTGTTTTTACAGTAAGCTGCGGAGGAGTTACAGAACAGATAAAGAGAGAAGAATTAACATCAAGTTCGTTACCCTTTGCATAAGTCATCTTAAGATTTGCGATAAACGCGCCTTCGGCAATTTTGTTTTCTGAATCAAGACCGTTCCAAGTGATTTCAGCTGGCAAATCCTTCTGGTCCTTTTCTGACCAAGATTTTACGGTTTTACCCTCCGGAGTTACAATCGAAACGCTCCAAGACTCAACGCCTTCTTTGAGGGATGGGCGAAGAGAAATTTTCTGGGTTTCAAGGAAGTTGTCTCCGTTCGGGCTGAATGCGTCAAGTTCTGCCGTAATGTAAGCCTTTGTCTCGCGCTTATCCACACGGATTCCTGCGATTTCTGCACTTCCTTTGTTTCCGGCGGCATCCTCTGAAGTGAATACGATTTTGTATGCTCCGTCCTCGACCTTGTTTCCGCTGTCGTCAGTGCCGTCCCAGCCCACATTTGAAGGAACCTTTCCCTTCCAAGAGAATGTCCTGACTGCCTGATTTTTTGAGTCATAAACAACTGCTGCCCATTTGTCCTCTGAAGAAGTGTCAGCCGCAACATTCAAAACATCTTTCTTTCCGTCACCGTCTGGAGAAAAGAGCGTAAAGTCAGTTGAAATTTTAACCTCTGGAGCAACATTGTCGATAGTGAAGCTCTGGCTCAATGCCTTTGCCTCCGCTCCGTTCGAAGATTTTGTTGAAAGAGAAGCGACATATTTACCGTCTTCGCATCGCTCGCCGCTCGTAGCAAGACCGTTCCAGCTGAATGTTGACGGCAATGAAGTGCCGTGCTGAGCCCAGACAGCCTCACCTTTCGCATTTTTAATTTCGACAGAGTATTCCGTGATTGCGCTTCCCGCCTTTACGACTGGAGAAAGCTTGACGGATGTTTTCGTAGAATTGAATGCAAGAGGAGAAACTGCAAGCATAAGCTCGGTTTTGCTTGTGTCAAGGTTAATGTCGTTCACAGAAACCTCAGATGAGTTACCGGCAGCATCAGTTGCAGAAAGAATAAAGCGGTATTTTCCGTCTTCTACAAGCGTTCCGTTGTCATCAAGACCATTCCATTCAAGTTCATCAGGAGGGAAAGAGCCAAAATCAAATTCGCTGACGACCTTTCCTTCAGAATTTACGATTTTTGCCTTCCAGTTGTCGACAGGAGCGCCATCGTCAGAAGCGATGTCCTGAGTAAAGACGACTGTATCCATATTTCCGTCTCCATCCGGAGAGAAGGTCTGATTATTAGCCTTAACCTTTGCAAGAGGAGCGGTTTTATCCAAGGTGAATTCCGGAGATTTCACTGCATCTGGCTCAAATCCGTTTGAATATTTTGCTGTTACGACAGCCTGATACTTTCCTTCTGCCGCCTCAGCTTTAGAATCTGTTTTTCCGTCGAAAGTCACCTGACTTGGAGGATTGTCTTTTCCAGAGAAGGTTTTTACGGCGTTTCCTTTGTCATCCGTAATTTTGACAGCCCATTCAACGAGCTTATTTACAGATTTTGCATCGGGAACAGGAATTTTTACGGCAAAAGAGATTGTGTCGTTTACGCCGTTTGCATTTGGAGAAAAATATTTGCTTCCGAGAATGGAAATGTTCGTAACAGGCTTGTCTGCCGAGTAAATGATGTTCGAGATTGCAGCAGGATTTGACTCGTTGCCAGCACGGTCCGTGGCCGTAATTTTGTAAGAATAAACTCCGTCAGGAAGAGGAGCGCCATTGTCGTCAGAACCGTTCCATTCAAAAGAAAGAGGCTGACTTGAAGTCCACTTGTAAGAACGGACAACCTTTCCCGTTGAGTCAGCAAAAACAGCGCTCCACAAATCCTCTTCAGAACCAGACTGCTTAACAGAAAGAACGGGCTTTGCTCCCTCACCGAAGATTTTTTCGTTATTTGAAGGCTGAGCAAGCTCAACTTCTGGAGGCGTGTTGTCTACAACGACAGAAAGTTTTTTTGTTTCTGCAGTGTTTCCGTTATCGTCAGTTGCCGTCATATAGTAGCGATAATTTCCGTCAGGAGCAGTTTCGCCCGAATCCATAACACCGTTCCACATAACGGTTGAAGGAATCGTTACTCCAGATTTTGGTGTAAAAAGCGATTTCCAGAAGGTTTTAAAAGTGATTCTGCTTTCTCGCTTTTCTTTGTTCCCGATTGTTCGGACAATCTGACCTTTTTCATTTTCAATTATAAGAGCCCAGTCCTTTACATATCGCTTATCTTTAATTTTGATAGGAATTTCAAGGACATCCTGCCTGCCGTCATTGTTCGGAGATATATAGACAGTTTCTTTTTCAGCAAAAACCATTCCGCCTGCTAAAAGCGCAGCCGAAATCGCAAGGATTTTTTTGTTTATTTTTAGATTTTCAAGCATTTTTTTCATTTTTTACCTCTACTCCTCGCCCCACATTGTGATTTCAGGTGCCTTTGTATCTTTAAGACCAAGATTCAATACAGCGCCAGCGCTTATGGCATGAATATTTTCGTACATCTGCTTCCAAGAGCCGGATACGGTCATATCACTCTGATCCCAGCCGTGGTTTGCCATATAAGAGCCGCTTTTTGAGTTGAAAAGGAATTTAAAGCTGACGCCAATTGACGGCATAAGGTTAGAAGCGTCGTTTCTCTCTTCCTGTAAATCATACGACCAAGCCGCAGAAACTTTTAAGAAATCCCAGAATTGAAGCATAAGCCCAGTGTCAACGACTAAATCCTGGAAGAAAGGATAAGACAAGTCCAAAGAAATTCCCAAATTCATAATATCTGTAGAAAGCATAGTTGCCGCAAAACCAGTGCGGATTGTGCAAAGGCCAGGCCAGCTAGTGGAATCTTCAAATTCCTGCGAATTATCTTTGATATTTTTAGCAGTTTTGATTCCAAGATTTTTTTTGTTTGAATACATTTTTCCGAGATTGTTCATTGAAACGCCAAAACGGACATTTTTCATAAAAGCCAAGTCTCCGTGATTGTAGTAAGCTCCGAAAGCCGCGCTTGCAGTCCAGTCTGACTCTACGATGTCACCATAAAGAAGACCGAAATTCGCTGTCATACCGACAGAAACCTGATCTGTAATGTCTTTTGCAAGACCGCCAGTGAAAGAGATTGTGTCACCAATCGGCATATCAAAGAATTCAGTCCATACACCCTGAAAAAGAAGAGTAGAAACGCACCAGCGTGACGGGAAAAGAATTCCAGCCTGAAAAGCCTCGCCCAAAGAATTCGTGTTGTCATAATCTTCGTTTGTATTAACAAACAAGGTTCCGGCCAAATCAAGGGTAATTCGCTGTTCCCAGGCGGTTAAAGCAGGATTGTTTACGATAGATGACGGAGTTACATTGTAGATTCCGCCGCCAGCAGCCGAAGACGCGCCAGTCATAAGATTTGGTGAAGAAAGCCTGAGGATGTTCTGACCTCCAGCAGGCGGGTTGTATGCAAAAAGATTTGCAGAAAGAAGTGCCGCAGCAAACAGAGCACCCAATATTTTTTTCATAAATCCTCCCAATGGCAAAATGCCAATTATTCACGATTTTTAAAATACGAGTTAATTATACTGTAAAAAATGCCTTTTGTCAGCAGAGCGATATTCCAGGGCCTACAGCAAGTCCAGAAGTGTCTGGCGAAGACAAAGCTCCTCGATTAAAGGATTTTTCTTGCCTTCGTTTTCAGAAACCGATGATTTAGTACCCCCTGACTCTAATTTTCGCACCGCGCGTATCAGAAGATTTTTTGGAGTCGCGCTTTCTTCAATAAATTCCAGAATCTGAACCTTATAGCCTTTTTTTTCGAGAGCCTCCGCCCTAAGTGCGTCAGTAACAAGGGCAGAAAAACGCTCCTTTATAAGGCCGTGCTTTAAAAGCGGCGCAAAGGGAGAGTCCGCAGAAACTGATTTCGGCGAGAGCTGAAGGTTTATTTCGTGCTGGCAGCATGGAACAGAAAGAATCGCCTTCGCTTTTTGCTTGATTGCATAGTCCAATGCATAGTCAGTCGCCGTGTCGCAGGCGTGAAGGGTGATGATTATATCAGGATGCTTATTTTCCCCAAAAGAAGCGATGTCGCCGACAGCAAAAGAAAGTTTTTCAAGTTTTAGACTTTGAGCGAGCCTATTGCAATAAGAAATAACATCTTCTTTAAGGTCAAGCCCAAAAATCTCAGCGGGAATTTTTTTAATTTCAGAAAGATAATACTGAACTGCAAAGGTGAGATATGATTTTCCGGAGCCAAAATCTACAATACCAAGAGGAGACTCCTCCGTAACAGGATTTTTCTCGCTTTCCCGAAGCCGAAATACATCATCAAGAACATCATCAAGCATTTCAAGGAAACGGTTAATTTGTCGGAATTTATCATACTTAGCCTTTACGACCTTTCCCTCCGCCGTCATAACGCCCAGATGCACAAGAAAAGGAACCGCTTGCCCCTCCGGAATGAGATAATGTTTTGTTTTCTCTGAACCACTTTTTTCAGTATAATTTTTTTCTTTATCGTTATTCTTAATCTGTGTTAATCTGCGTTCATCCGCGTCTATTTTTTTCCGTAATTCCGTAACTTTTCCCTTTTTATTCGCAAGAATTGTGATTTCCTCGCTTTCTGTCCGTTCAACGCAGTTTTTAAAAGTTTTTCCTGCATGAAGCGCGATAAAATCTTTGGCCTCATTTTCACTCATTTTTTTGTGAAAAACCTGGGTTTTCGTAAAAAATTCTGCAAAATAGTTTTCATTTTTGGAAACGGCAAGGGAAGATGTAAGCAGCCTGATTTTTATGCGGGTATAATCCTCACCCAAAATTTCCGAGATATTTTTGACTGGTTTAGAAAATGTTACTGATAGAATCATAAATCATCCAAAATTCTAACCACAGATTACTCAGATTATTATTTTTAATCTGTGACATCTGTGTAATCTGCGATTTTTCCGCGGGTCCCTCTACTTTGCTTTGCTCTCAGCGCAAGGGTATGGAGCCCCGTAGTACCGCGAAGCGGTATGAGCGGTTAGCGAAGGGCGGAACACCCGACGGCGTAGCCGGTGCGCCCGTGAAACAATAAAAATTGTTTCACAAGCCTATATATTTTAATTTTAAAATCTGATATAGTAAATACATGGGAAAAATTTTTGTTTTTGTTAATCAGAAGGGTGGTGTTGGCAAAACAACTTCGGCAATCAATATCGGCGCATACATGGCAGAGTTGGGGAAAAAGGTTCTGCTCGTTGATTTTGACTCTCAGGGAAACATGTCAACTGGTGTAGGAATCACCAAGGACAAACCATCGATTTATGAATTTATGGACGATGACTCCCTCGCCAATATTGCGGTCAAGCACACCGCAGTTGAAAATCTAGATGCAATCAGTGCGGACGAAGACCTTGCCGGCGCAGCGATTGAATTTGCAGACGCAGACAAAGTTCCTGTAGAAAAACGCGATTTTATTCTCAAAGAAACTCTAGCACCGTTAAAAGAAATCTACGACTATATTCTTATTGATTGTCCGCCCTCACTGGGTATTTTAACAACAAACGGCCTTACAGCCGCGGATGCCGTCCTCGTTCCTATGCAGTGCGAATACTTTGCCTTGGAAGGAATCACCCTTCTCCTCCAGACAGTAAAGCGGGTTCAGTCAACGACTAATCCAAATCTTGCAATCGGCGGTATTTTTTTCACCATGTACGACAGCCGTACAAGACTGGCACAGGATGTAGTACGAAATGTCCAGGCCTACTTCAAGAATTTTGTATTCAACACGATTATTCCCCGAAACATCCGACTTTCGGAAGCGCCTTCCCACGGTCAGCCCATTTGTCTTTACGACCCATCTTGCGTGGGAGCAAAGAGTTACAAAAAGCTTGCAGAAGAGGTAATCAGCCGTGGGTAAGAAATTCGGACTCGGGGCGGGCGTAGATGCGCTCATGGGCAAGGCTGGTTTAAGTGCCGCTGACTTTATGCCTAATGCAAAAGCCGAGAACAATGAGCATGAAGAAAACGCCGGCCAGTCAGAATCAGAACAGGCTGCTCAAGCCGTAACAAAAGCTCTTGAAGCCGGTAACATACCGGAGGATGTGGCCCAAGGAAAACGCAAACTCCCGGAAGGAATCAACGTTGATGAAAACGGTCAGCTTTGGCTTGATGTTGATTTGCTCAAACCAAATCCCCATCAACCCCGAAAAGAATTTGAAGAAGATGCCTTACACGAGCTTGCGGATTCAATCCGAGAGCACGGAATCTTACAAGCAATCACGGTAGAAGATGCCGGTGACGGTTCTTTCTATATAATTGCAGGTGAACGCCGAACGAGGGCAGCAAGAATCGCTGGTCTTTCTGAAGTTCCGGTTCAGCTCAGAAAATATTCTGACCAAAAAAAGCTGGAAATCGCCCTAATCGAAAACATCCAGCGAGAAGATTTAAATCCAATCGAAGAAGCAGAAGCCTATTATCAGCTCATGGAAATTTCAGGCTTGAGTCAGGAGCAGGTGGCGGCAAGAGTCGGGAAAAACCGTTCTACTGTCGCAAATGCAATCCGTCTGCTTAAATTACCCGAAGACATGCGAAAGTCTCTGGTGCAGGGGCATATAACGGCCGGACACGCAAGGGCACTTCTTTCCGTAAAAGAAAACGCTGACATGAGAATCCTTTTCGCAAAAATCATCGGTGGCGGCATGAATGTGCGGGATGCAGAAGAAATGGCCCGAAGTCTCAATGAAGGCACAGGGAATGCCGTAAAAAAATCAAAAGACGCAAAAACAGAAAAAAAAGACCCCAACATACTTGAGCTGGAACAAAAATTCATCGAAAAGTTGGGCACAAAAGTGCAGATAAAAGGCTCAATGGACCGGGGAAATCTGGAAATCCAGTATTTTACGAAAGACGATTTGAACAGAATTTACTACCTGATTTGCGGAAACGAGTAAACTGAAAGTTGAAAGTGGAAAACTGAAAGATTAAAACGGGACATCGCCTTACGGCTTGTCCCGTTTTTTTGTTTGAGTTCAATTATTTCTTTGTGAGTTTTCCGTTTTCAAAAATCATATTGGCCCTGTCCAAATATTCCTGAGGAATTGTAATCCCGCAGTTTTTTGCGGCATCTAAATCAAAGAGCAAGTCACTGTCACTGGGATCAGTCATAAATCGGACTGGGATTGAATCAGGCTTTGCCCCATTCAGTATTTTCAGCACCATCTCACCAGTGGCTCGTCCTGCCTTATAGTAATTGAAGCCGCTGGCAACCAAGCATCCGCCATTTTGTGCGCCGGTAACGTCGCCAGAAAAAATAGGCTTTTTGTTTTCCTGAAAAACCTGAACCAGAGAAGAAAGTGCGCTGAAAACAGTGTTGTCGGTAGTAAGGTAAAGTCCATCTACACGCCCGATAATAGAATCCGCAGCCTGCTTGACCTCGCTGGAATTAGTGATTGCTTGAGTAACAAGATTCAGCCCGGCTGCCTCACAGCCTTTTTTTACCAGTTCCAAAGACGAAACAGAATTCGCTTCATTGCTTGTGTAAATGTAGCCCAATGTCTTTATTCCGGTCAGCTCCTTAAACAAGGCGATATGCTGTTCAGTGGGGATTGCATCGCTCATACCAGTGACATTGCCTTCTCCATGGTCAAGGCTGGTAACAAGGCCTGCCCCCAAGGGGTCGGTTACAGTACCAAAAACCACAGGAATGTCAGAAATCGTATTGGCCAAAGCGAGTGCAACAGGTGTGGCGACTCCAACAGCAACGTCAACTCCCTCATCACGATACTTCATGGCAATTTGGGCGGCCGTATTTGCATCCCCATTGGCGTTTTGCAAGTCGTAAGTCGCATGAACGCCATTTTCATTCAGGACATCGATAATGCCCTGCTCAACGGAATCAAGTGCCACGTGTTGAACGATTTTCGCGATTCCGATTTTGAAGTTTTTCTCTCCGGTGCTAGTTGTGGCGGCATTTTTTTTGTTACAACCCAAAAAAGCAAACATGGTGCAAAGGGCTGAAAACAAAGTAACAGTTTTTAAGAATTTCATAAGTACCTCTTAGATGAAAGAAATCTGATAAAGCGGAGCACGAAAGAGCAACTTTTTCGCGTTCCAATATTTTTTCTCCTATAAGTTACTATAAACAGAAACACGATGTCAATAAGAGCCATGAAGATGTTCAGGGATTCCGCATTATAACCAGTGTACAAAAGAATTCTTGATAACAGTCTTGTATTTTTTTAAGCGTAAAAATGCTAAATTTCTTTTGGTGAAAAAATGACGATACAGGAAGCATTCGAAGACATAAAGGACGACAGAATTGACAGGTGCAAGAAGCATCTTCTGAGCGACATTCTAATGATTGTATTTCTCGGGGTTCTGTGCGGATATAAAAGCATAGAGGAAATACATTTTAACGCAGAGCTTTCGGAAGAAACGCTGAAAAAATACTTGAAGCTGGAAAATGGGATTCCTGGGAGCGACACAATACTTCGTGTCCTTGCAAGGATAGACTCAAAACAGTTTGAGAAAGTATTCGTGAAATACGTACGAGAGACATTTTCCAGTAATTTGCCTGAGAATGAAGTGCTTGCAATCGACGGTAAAACAATAAGGCATTCAGAATACAATCCGAACACCGAGGGAAAGAAAGCTCACAAGGCCTCTCATGTAGTCTCAGCATGGACACACTCGATGGGACTTTGCTTCGGACAGGTGAAGACTGAGGAAAAATCGAATGA
>CALGGS010000284.1 GCA_937915735.1 uncultured Treponema sp. | reverse complement strand
AGGAAAGTCGACATTTTACCTTATCTGTCGGTAAGAAGAAGTAATTTCGACTTTTTCATTACGGAAAAACACTGAAAACTTACCGATTGGATGTTTGGCAAATTCAAAAAGTCGAAATTAGGGCTAAAAGAGTTTTATCTTGAATTAAAATAAAAACATTTATAAAATTATCTTTAATCTATTTAAGGAGGATTTCAAAATGGAATCTGTTAAAAAGTATGTCGCTGAATTTATCGGCACATTTGTTTTGGTATTGTTCGCTTGCGGAGCGGCAGTAGTATCAGGCTGTGACGCAGGAAATGCCGGTCACTTAATCACGGCTTTAGCTTTCGGACTCGTAATAGTTGCAATGGCTTACTCAGTCGGAAATGTCTCAGGCTGCCACATCAATCCGGCCGTTTCTATGGGTATGCTTGTCGCTGGAAAAATGAGCGTAAAAGACTTCTTCGGATATGTAATCTCTCAGTTCTTAGGAGCACTTGCAGGGGCTGCCGTTTTGGCAGTTTTCGTCGGTATCGACTCAGGACTCGGAACAAACAATGTCCACCTTGGAATCGGAGTTTCATTCCTGGCGGAAATTTTACTCACCTTCGTATTCGTGTTCGCAATCCTCGGTGTCACATCAAAAGAAGCAAACGGCTCTGTCGCCGGAATCGTAATTGGCCTGACACTCGTTTTGGTTCACCTTTTCGGAATTCCACTCACCGGAACATCCGTAAACCCAGCCCGCTCTTTCGGACCAGCACTCTTGGTTGGCGGAGAAGCGCTAAAATGCGTTTGGGTATTCATTCTGGCACCTCTGGCAGGCGGAGCATTGGCCGCAATCGTTCATAAGTTTTTGAACAAGGCTGAATAGTTTTAAGCTTAGGGTAAACAAAAAAGGGCTGCCTGATTAGTTCAAGGTCAGCCCATTTTTTTGCATTTTATTACATCTCGATATAATCTCTTAAGCCACTAGCTCTTCGCGGATGGCGGAGGCGTCGAAGCGCTTTGGCTTCGATTTGTCGAATTCTTTCCCTTGTGACCCGGAAGTAAAGTCCGACCTCTTCGAGAGTCAGGCTGTAGCCATCCTCAAGACCGAAGCGCATTTTAAGAACCTCCTGCTCCCGTTTCGGAAGTGTATTAAGAACCGTTCTGAGCTGCTCCTGCAAGAGAGTGTAAGCAGTCTGATTTGCCGGATTCTCAACATCCTTGTCCTCGATAAAGTCTCCGAGCTGACTGTCTTCTTCTTCACCGATTGGAGTTTCCAAAGAAATAGGCTCACGAGCAACGCTTTTTACCTGCTTTACGCGGGTAACAGGCCATGCAAGCTGTTGTGCAATCTCTTCGTCGGTTGGCTCACGGCCAAGCTTTTGCATAAGCTGACGACCTTCACGGACAACCTTGTTAATCTGCTCAATCATATGAACAGGAACACGGATTGTGCGAGCCTGATCCGAGATTGAGCGGGTAATCGCCTGCCGAATCCACCAGGTAGCGTAAGTCGAGAATTTATAGCCTTTTCGGTATTCGAATTTTTCGACAGCCTTAATAAGACCGATGTTTCCTTCCTGAACCAAATCAAAGAACTGCAAGCCCCGGTTAGTATATTTTTTGGCAATTGAGACTACAAGACGAAGGTTTGCCTGAATAAGCTTGTTTTTTGCCTTTTCGAGCATCCGTCTGCCCCGCTCGATTTCACCAGCCATCGCAATGATTTCTTCGACATCATTCTCAAAATCATATTCCATACGGCGAAGCTTGCGGTCAATTTTCTGAATCTGAGTGTACAAATCCCGGATTTCGTCGCTTT
>CALGGS010000283.1 GCA_937915735.1 uncultured Treponema sp. | reverse complement strand
ACAGCGATGTTTACTGGCCTGTAGCCGCTTTCTGCTGCAAGTGCAACAAGGACGAAACAGAAATCCTTGAATACGACGGCGAGTACGGAATCACTTACAAATGTAACTCTTGCGGTCACATCGAAAAGGGAGACCTTCGCACTTCAAAAGAATTCAAGCTTGGCTGGCGAGTTGACTGGCCAATGCGATGGAACGAAGAGAAAGTCTGCTTTGAGCCGGGCGGAAAAGACCACATCTCACCGGGTGGCTCTTACGACACTGCAAAACTCGTTTCAAAACGCCTTTACGGCTGGGATGCTCCTGTCACAATGAAATACGATTTCGTTAAGCTCAAGGGCGTTCCCGGAAAAATGTCATCTTCAAAAGGAAAGGTAATTTCCCTGGTTGATGCCCTTGAAGTCTATCAGCCGGAAGTTTTGCGCTACATTTTCGCCTCAAACAAGGTAGACCACGAGTTCTCAATCAGCTTCGACCTGGATGTAATCACCATTTACGAAGCCTACGACAGAACAGAACGCTTGGTCTGGGGTGTGGAAGAGCCAAAAGAAAAGGATCCTGCAAAACGAGAGCAGCTTTTGCTCCGTGAAAAACGACTTTACGAGCTTTCTCAGATTGGCGAAATGCCGAAAGTCATGCCTTATCAGGTTCCATTCCGACTTTTGACCACCCTCTTGCAGACATATTCTGGGGATGTTGACGCTGTAATCAAGTCTCTGGGCGATGTAAAGCCTGAACAGGAAGAAACCTTACGAAAAAGAGCTGCCTGCGCCTGGTACTGGATTACAGAATGTGCACCTGACTGTGCTCCTGACATGTGCTTCTCTCTCCGTGCAGAAGGAACTCGTGCCCAGCTTGCCGAAGACATGGCTGCGGCCGTCAAAAAAGTGCTTTCTGATGTCGTTCCAAAAATCGACACATTCACAACTGACAAGGACTGCCAGCAGGCGATTTACGACGTGGCGACAGCGCTGGGCTTGGACGCAAAACAAGTCTTCCTCGCCCTCTACACAGCTTTAATCGGAAAAGAGCAGGGACCACGCCTGGGAAGCTTCATGCGAATCATCGGCAAGGAACGGCTTGAAAAACTTCTCTCAACAGTCGATGCCGTTTCCGCAGAAAAACTTGCCCAAAAGGCCGCCTCTAAAAAGCTCACTCCTGCTGAAATCGACCAGCTGCCGCTTGCAGAGAGATTCACTCACCGTGTAATCCTCAAGGTCAGCAAAATCGAAAAAGTTGAGCAGCATCCGGGCGGTGAATTCCTTTATATCCTCACGCTGAACACGGGAGACGAGGAGCCCCGCCAAATCGTAAGCTCAATCGTAAAATTCTATAAGCCGGAAGAGCTTCTTGGAAAAAACATCGTTCTAGTCTACAACTTGAAGCCGGCGAATTTCCGCGGAGTGAGAAGCAACGGTATGCTTCTGGCTGCCAGCGACCCGAATACAAGCGAAGACACCTGCGAAGTCATTTTCGCGCCCCAGTTCCAGCCGGGCACGATTCTGGAGCCGGAGGGCTACCCTGTTCCAGAAGATGTGGCAGAAATGTGCTTCGTAAAGGCAGACAAATTCGCCGAAATGGGACTTTGCACAAAAGACGGCTTCGTTGTTCTTGACGGAAAGAAAATCGGTGCTGACGGCAAATTCCTCTCTGTCGAAAAATACAAAGACGGAAAAGTTAAGTAAGACAAAAGGGAATCTCTAAAAATTGCAATTTTTAGAGATAACTTTGAAAATGCGATGTTTTAACTCTTGCTATTTTCAAGAGTTAAAACTCGTCGGGTTCTCTAAAAAATCGCCGAAGGCGAGTTTTTAGAGATACCCAAAATTTTAACCACAGATTACCCTTAGCAGTCTGTGGTTTATTTTTTTTATGATTCAAAGCGAAAAAAAAGAGCTCCGCAAAAAAATGCGTGAGACACAAAAAGCATGCCTTTCATCTCTTTCTGAAAAAGAAAAATTTTCTCTTGCGGGAAATTTTTGCAAAAAAATCACCTCTCTTTCTGAATATAAAAAAGCAAAGGAAATTTTTGCCTACATTCCTGACTCAACGGAAGCAGACTGCATTCCCGTACTTTTGGACGCTCTAAAAAACGGGAAAAGGGTTGCCGTTCCAAAGGTTGATTTTGATTCTCTAAAAACCGGAGAGAACAAAATGGACTTTTATTTTTTAGAAAATAGATTTTCCGACTGTGCTCGAAATGACATTTTTGAGCAGCTTGAAACAGGGGCGTATGGAATAAAAGAGCCGAAGGATTTTCTTGAAAAATTTGAGCTAGAAGCCTGCCGGCTTAAGACGGACAATAACAGGGAAATTTTTGTTATCGTTCCCGGAGTCGCTTTCACTCAAAGCGGAAAGAGGCTCGGACACGGAAAGGGCTTTTATGACATTTACATCGCTCGCCTGAAAAAAGCGGGAATAAAACCTTTTTTGTGCGGTCTTTGCCTTCCCTGCCAGATTGTCGGAGACCTTCCGACGGACGAAAACGACGCTTTAATGGACATAGTGATTTTTTAGCCATTTGTAAAATCTCGGGGCCTTGTAATCTATCCACCATTTTCCTGCGTAAAAACCGTTGTCGTTAATGACAGGGGTTACAAAAATAACTTTTGCCGGATTTTCAGTATTATATTCAAAGACATTTGAATTCCATTGCTCCTTGTTGTCAGCCGAAAAGCCAGCCTGCCATTCCTTTGGAGTATAGACAGAAAAACGATATTTTCCGGGTTTTAAATTCAAGTGCATAGCCATTCCCCCGTCAAGATAAAGACTCTTTTTGTAATTGTTCACTACATTAGGAATGCTTGCCCATTCATAAGTCGCCTTAACTTTACTTTCACTCACATCGTTTCCCTTCTCATCTTCGATTCTGACAAAGCAGCGGACAGAGTTAAAATCTCTTTTGTTTTCAGGACGATAAATTATCAGCTCCCAGGGATTGTGCTTAATTTTGCTGCCCTGTGATTCTGAATAAAAAGAAAAAGCGAAGAAAAAAATGCATAAGGCAAAAAGGAATTTATTGATTTTCATAAATCTGCTCATCTTACTTGTACGAGAGTTTTACGGCAAGTGAGAAAATCATCCCGTCAAGTCCCCGTCCCTTCGTCATCGGGCCTAAAGGAAAGTAAGTTTTAAGCTCTCCCCCGACCTTCCAGATTTCAGAGAGAATATATGAATAAGAAATCACTGCCTCAGGATAAAGGAAATTCAGATTTTTGTAGAAACTGCCGTTTATGTCAGAAACATCATCGCCAGCCCTGCTTCCAGTTTCCCGGTTCACATCATCAGAATCAACTCCGTTTGAAAGGACAGCATAGCGCGCAAGAAAGCCGATTCCCCCGCCGACAGACAGAAGGTGATTTTTTCCTTTTCCCAGCCTGAAGGTGTAAAGGCAGTCCAAGTCGAGCATAAAGGAAAGGGCCGTCGCAGTTCTGTTTTCAACCTCTGCCGGACGAGCATTTTCTCCGTCCCAAAGATAGTAATTCGTAAAAAACGAGAGCTGAAGTTCGGCAAGGAGAGAGTTTTTAAAGGCAAAGTCCCCTCCGACACCAAGGGAATACATTACAGGAGAGGGAGCGGACTCTGTTTCGTCATCTGTGTTGAGCATTATTTTGGGGCCGAGCGTAAAGAAGAGGGATTTGTCGATTTGTGAGAAAAAAGAAATCTCAGGAGAACCTTCCGGTGAGTCAGATTCTGTTTCTCCGAAAAAAGGCAGGGTGTCGCCGATAGCAGAGTTTTCTTGCGCAAAAAACGGAGAAAACAAGGAGAAAGTAAGAATAATCGTTAAAATCAGGGATTTATTCATTTAACTTACAATATTACCTGTAAAATAATTTTTCCATATCGACGGTAAGGAAGCCTGCTCGCCCTGTTTTGTAGAAGTCATTTTCTTCCCAGGCGACGATTAGATATTTTCCGCTGATTGCGAATGACTGATATGAGTAGCGTGGCGGAAGCTTTGGAAGACGGAAGGCTACCGTGCGCCCGTTGTTAATCAGCGGAAAGCCGTCAACTCCGCCTGAAAAATATGTCGTTCCATCGGCAAAAACCGCGCAAATCCAGTTTTCCCTGATGATTACATTTGCGACGGTTCCCTCGTCCTCGCTTTGAGCTGAAAAATATCTCGGTGAAGAGCCGCCTGAATCCCGGCAGGTTAGCGTAAAGCCAAAGCCCTTCGGGATTGATTTTAAAAGATTTCTGAGCCTCAGGGGCGCCTTTGAAAAATCTTCCGGCGTAATTAGATTTCTGTAGCTTGACTCAGAAATTTCAGAGACCTTTATGTTCTGACTGTCACCTTTTTTTGAAAATGGCTGGACTGTCGAAAGGTCAACCAGCGACTTCCATTTGATGTAATGGAAGGAAACCTTGTTGTTTTTAGTTGATTTTACGGAGCTTACCCAGTCCGTTCCGTCAAAAAATGTTCCCGTAACCTCGCCGTTCTGCCCGATTTCAAGGTCACCGTAAGTTACGACAGGATAAAAAAGCTTTTGGTCAATCGAAAGCCGGATTATGTGGCTCTGATTCTGATTCTGCTTTGAAGTCATCGCAGTTTTGTTAAAAAATGAGTTCTTTACGAGTGTAAAATAGGGATTTTTTCCCTCAAAGACAAGGTTTCCTGCAGTAGAGTCAGAAAAAAGCTGGTAATCTGAAATCAAAACCGGGTTATCCGTATTGTCAAAATAAAGAGCCCCAAGATGATTTACAAGAAAAAGAGCCTCGCCGTCACTGCTCGTGTTTCCATCGCAGATTCTGATGCTTTCAGTCCAAGGCTTTAGGGAATGAATCAATGAATGTTGAGGCAAGTCCGTTTCAGAGAACGAATCGTTTGAAAAATAAAACCATTTGTGGTCACTTGATTTTTGCTCTATCTGAAGCAGTTCGCTCTCAACAGTCTTTTTTTTGCCGCAGCCACTAAGGACGATACAGAGCGAGAATATAGTAAGAGATATTTTCGACAATTTCATACATACATTTTCGGAAAATTTTAACCATAGATTTACACAGATTAACACGGATAAAATTTTCTTAAATTTTACTTTCAGTTCTCAAATTTCTGCATTTCAAGCTGACAAAGCTGGTCGCATCTCTCGTTGTATTCTATTCCGGCATGGCCTTTTACCCACTTCCATTCTACGTTTAATGAACAGTTGAGCGCATCGAGCTTTTGCCACAGCTCCTGATTTAAGACGGGCTTTTTTGCGGCGGTCCTCCAGCCGTTTCGTTTCCAGTTGTGAATCCAGCCTGTAATTCCGTTCTTTACATACTGGCTGTCAATGTTTACCTGAACAGGCTGATTTCTAAAACGCTCAGTGTTGTAAATCGCCGAAAGGGCCGAAATAGCGGCCGTAAGCTCCATCCTGTTGTTTGTAGTGCTCTTTTCGCCTCCGCTAAGCTCTCTGGCCTCGCCACCGGCAATAACTACGCACGCCCAGCCGCCAACCCCGGGATTTCCGTGACAACCGCCGTCAGTATAAACAATAATTTTTTCGCCAGATATTTTCATTTCGTCAAAAGAAGGAGTGTTATTTTCAGTCATATTTACCTCTAGGGCATTATAGCTGGAAAGACTTTAAAATTCAATTTTTCAAATTTCAAGAGTTAAAACCCGTCGGTATCTCTGAAAAATCGCCAAAGGCGAGTTTTTCGAAATTTCCTATAGTCGATTAACAATAAATTCGCTATATTTAGAGAGATAGGAGTTAAAAATGGCAAAAAATCTTACACCAATGACCTTGCTCTGCGGTTATTTGGGCGCGGGAAAAACCACGCTTTTGAATAAAGTCCTTAACAACCAGGAAGGCTACAAGGTCGCCGTCATCGTAAACGACATCGGCGAAGTAAATGTTGACGCAAAACTCATCGCTGACGGAGCTAAAATCACCGACACCAGCGACATCGTTCCCCTTACCAACGGCTGTATCTGCTGTACTTTAAAGAGTGCCCTCGCTCAGAACATCGAAAATCTTATCAAAACCGGTAAGTACGACTACATTATGATTGAGGCTTCAGGCGTTTGTGAGCCGATGCCAATCGCACAGGAGCTTGAGCTGATTAAAAACGGCAAGCTTGACAATGTTGTAGGCGTTGTTGACGCTGCCCGCCTTGTTGACGAATTTGCAGGCGGTGACAAGCTCCTCGCAAAAGAGAAAATCGGCGAGGAAGACATCGAATCTCTTTTGGTTCAGCAGATTGAGTTCTGCTCAACTTTGGTCATCAACAAAAAAGATTTGGTCACCGAAGACCAGTTCAAGAAAGTCCGAAAGGTTATCGAAGTCCTTCACCCTGGCGTAAAAATCATCGAAACAAGCCATGGCGATGTTCCTGTCTCTGACATCCTTGCGACAGGAAGCTTTGAATTTGAGACAGTCTACGCTTCTGCCGGCTGGTGCAAACAGCTTGAAGAAGGCGAGATTGACGATGACGATGATGAAGATGAAGACGAACATGAGCATCACCACCACGACCACGACAATCCTGAGCATGGCGAGGAAGGTCATGTCTGCGATGAGCACTGTGACCATCACCATGACGATGATGACCATGACCATGACGAGCACGGGCATCACCACCATCACCACGAGCACAAGCATGACGGAGACAGCGGAGCTGACGAGGACGAGTACGGAATCGGAACATTCATCTACTACCGCCGTAAGCCTTTTGACCGCCAGAAGCTGGACGAGTACGCGAACAAATGGCCGGGCAACATCATCCGCTGCAAGGGCTTACTCTGGTTCAGCGATGAAGAAGAAATGGCTTATGTCTTTGAGACTAGCGGCCGACAGATTTCTGCCGGCTACTCAGGTCAGTGGATTGCAGCTGCCCCGAAAAAAGAGCAGGAAGAAATCCTTAAGGCTAATCCTGAAATCAAAAAAGAATGGGACGGAACTGTCGGCGACCGTATGGTAAAGCTTTGCATCATCGGTCGTAACCTCGACAAAAAACAGATTTCAGCTGAGCTTGACGCTTGTCTGGCGTAATTTTTCATATAATTTTTAAAGACTGGACCTTGCATTAAAGTGCTCGTCCAGTCTTTTCCATTTGCGGCAATCTCATTACAATCTTGGGAATGAAAAGAAAATCCTTGTGTCTTGTTTCCGGCTCAATTCCTAAAAATATGTTTCTCTTTTCACTTCCGCTCGCACTTACGAACCTGCTTCAGGTGCTTTTTAATATGGTAGACATTGCGGTCGCGGGGCATTTTGTGGGTTCCCTGGCACTTGGAGCGGTCGGCTCTACGCCACAGCTTTTATTCTTGTTCACGGGTCTTTTAATGGGGCTTGGAAGCGGCGTAAATGTAATCAGCGCATATTTTATTGGCTCAAAAGACCAAAAATCACTTTCTCAGACTGTTCATACCGCGGCGATTCTTTGCTTTGTTTCCGGCGTTTTTATTATGCTCATCGGAATTATTTTCGGAAGATTTTTTCTTACAGCCATGAAAACGAAGAGTGACTTGCTCGAAGACGCCGTCCTTTATTTTAAGATTTATATGCTTTCCATGCCCGCCAGTGCGATTTACAACTTTGGAAACGGAATTTTTTCTGCGACGGGAGACACAAAAAAGCCGCTATATTTCTTGCTTATTGCGGGAATTTTTAATGTCATCCTGGATTTGGCTTTTGTAATCATTTTTGGAATGGGAGTAAAAGGAATTGCCTTTGCGACGGTTATTTCCCAGTATATTTCGGCGCTCCTGATTATGATTTTTTTGATGCGGCGCACTGACGATGCAAGATTTTCATTCAGGCTTCTAAAAGTCGAAAAAACCAAGCTGCTTCGACTCTCTTCTGTCGGCTTCCCGGCGGGGCTGCAAAACGCAATTTTTGCAATCGCAAATGTTTTTGTCCAGATTGGCGTGAACAGCTTTGACTCAACAATGGTGGCGGGAAGCTCTGCAAGCGCAAACATTGACCCCCTTCTTTATCAGGCTATGTCGGCTTTTTATGTGGCCTGCGCGACTTTCATCGCCCAAAATTACGGGGCAAATCAAAAATCTCGCGTGAGAAAATCTTACCTTACGGCTCTTTCTTTTTCGTTTGGAATAGGTCTTACGCTGGGAATAATCCTGTTTATTTTCGGCCGTCAGGTTATGCTTCTTTTTACGGGCGATGAGAATGTTATCGGCTGTGCCTTGAGCCGGATAAAAATTATGGCCTTCTCTTACTGTATTTCAGCATTTATGGACGCTTCGATTGCAGCCTGCCGTGGCTTCGGAAAAACCTTAGTTCCATCATTTTTTGTTTTTCTGGGCTCCTGTGTTTTTAGAATCACCTGGGTCTACACGATTTTCGCACATTTTCAGACAATTGAGTCTCTCTTCCTTTTGTATTCCTTCAGCTGGGGAATCACGGCAATTTTTGAAGCCTTTTATTTCGTGCGAGTGTACAAAAAAAGCTTTAAAAATTAATCTATAACAAAATATTAGGCCTATAACAAAAATTTACAGTAATTTTCCCGTCTTTTCCTTGGTTCTTAGTTAGAATACAGAAACAAGGAGCTTTTATGTATCTTACAAAGAAAAAAATTCTTATGGTTTTGGCGGCGATTGCTGTATTGCTAGCTCTTGCTAATCTTCCAAAAAAGAAGATGCAGTTACCAGCTGTAGAAGAGACTGTTTACACGGTAAAATCAGAAAGAGTCAGCCGAAGTGACCTGCAGGAATACCTTCGCCTAAACGGAACGGTAAAGGCAGAGAACACTATTTCAGTTTTTCCGGACATTGGAGGAAAACTCACCCGAGTTCCTGTAACTTTGGGAAGCTATGTTAAAAAAGGCCAGTTGATTGCAGAGGTTGACCCTTCTTCTCCAGGCTCACATTACGCTTCAAGCCCGGTTTATGCTCCCATTGCAGGCTACATTACATCACTGCCTCTTACGACAGGAACGACAGTCACGACTTCAAGCGAAATCGCCCACATCGGAAACATCAATAATCTCCAGATTGAATGTAAAATTCCTGAAAGCAAAATCGCAGTCTTGCAAAACGGGCTTACGGCGCGTGTCGGTCTGGAGGCTTACAAAAATCAGGGGATTGATTTTCCGGCGCATATTTTCAGAATCTCCCCGATTGTAGATGAGACGAGCCGAACGAAACAGGTTTATCTTATCTTTGACACGAACGACGAGAGAATCAATGCGGGAATGTATGTAAAAATCCACTTGAACACTATTCTGCACGAAAATGTCATTGTGATTCCCACAGATTCAATTCTTAGTGAGAGCGGGAAAAAATATGTCTATGTAAAAAACGCCGACAGCACGGTCAGCAAAAAAGAAATTACTGTCGGAGCCAGCGTTGACGGAAAAGCCGAGATTACCTCGGGATTAAGCGAGGGCGATTTGGTCGTCATAAACGGAATGCAGGTTCTTTCGGACGGAGTTAAGGTAAAGGAAGTCGGAAGTTCAGCTGAAGGGGGCGAAAAATGAGCATTTCAAAAAAAGTCCTTGAGCATCCTGTCCTTACGCTATGCGCCTTCCTTTTGATTATGATTGTCGCCCTTTTTACGCTGGGAAACATTCAGATTGACTTGATGCCTGACATGGATATGCCCGTCGCAATGGTCTCAACGAGCTACGACAACGCAGGCCCTGAATCTGTTGAAAAATCTGTCACCGAGGTTTTGGAGAACGGACTTACCAGCGTCTCAAATCTTGACGAGCTTACTTCAACTTCAAGCGAGGGACAGTCTTTAATCACGCTGCAATTCAACTACGGCACTGACATTGACCAGGCGGTAAACGACATTCGTGACAAGCTTGATCAGGTAAAAGGCTCTCTTCCCGATGACTGCGACACTCCTCAGATTTTTAAATTCAGCTCTGACTCACAGCCGATTATCACTCTTGCTTTAAGCGGAAACCGAAGCGCGGACGACTTACGGAAAATCGCCGATGACACGGTAAGCGATATGTTTGAGCAGACGCCCGGAGTTTCACAGGCAAGCGTTTCCGGCGGACGGGAAGGAATCGTTCGCGTAGAGCTGAGCCAAAACCGGCTCGATGCCTACGAGCTTACCCTTTCCGGAATTGCAACGACACTTGCGAGCCAGAATGTCGAGCTTGGAGGCGGCTCAGTTTACGAGGGAACGAGAAAATATATGGTCAGGACTACCGGCGAATTTGAGTCATTGGATGAAATCAACAATACCGTCGTCGGAACGAAAAACGGCTACGACATAAAGCTCAGCGATGTCGGTACGGCAGAAATGGGCTACAAAGACCAGACAAGCGAGGTTTACATCAACGGAAAGCCAGGCGTTTACATCAGCCTTAAAAAACAGAGCGGAAGCAATACCGTAAATGTGGCGAATGCAGTCTACGCAAAAATGAAGGAAATCGAAAAGGTTCTTCCAGAGGGAGTTTCGTTAACGATTATTTCTGACCAGTCAACGAGCGTTCGTGACACATTAAAATCACTCATAAAATCAATTCTCGAAGGCTTTGTCCTTACGGTTTTGATTTTGTTCGTCTTCCTGCGAAGCGGAAAATCAACCGTCATTATGGCGATTTCAATTCCCTTCAGTATTTTGATTACGGTTCTCCTCATGACCTTAACAGGAATCACGCTCAATATGATTACGATGACGGGCCTTATTCTTGGAATCGGTATGGTCGTAGACGCCTCGGTCGTTGTCCTTGAAAACATTTATGTTTACCGTCAGCGGGGAACAAGCCCCTCAGTTTCGGCGGCAATCGGAACGCAGGAGGTTATGGCCTCGGTCATTTCAGGAAACCTTACGACAATCTGCGTTTTTATTCCTTTCTTTGTTTATAAAAGTCAGCTTGAGATGATGGGTGAGCTTTTCACGAGTCTTATGGTCGTTATCATCATCGCGCTACTCTCTTCTCTTTTCGTGGCGATGTTCCTCGTTCCTGTTCTGGCCGGCTTTTTCCTTAAGGTTGATAACCGAAAGGAAAGTCCGATAAAAAGTCATCTCTTGCAAAAGTGCGATAAAGCCGTCTCAGAGGGAATCGACTGGATTACGGCTAAATACAGGAAAGGACTTCACTTTGTTTTGAGGCACAGGTTCGTCACGGTTCTAGTCGCATTCACGGTGCTGGCTTCTTCAATTCTTCTCTTTGGTCAGCTTAGAATCAGCTTTATGTCGAACTTTAACGATACTTCGGTGGGCCTGAATGTGGAGCTTCCGCTGGGAACAAAGCTTTCAGAAACAGAAAATATCCTCGATCAGTTCTATGACATCGTCCAGTCAGAAATCAAGGGCTATGAAAACATCGTAGTCTCTGTCGGAACTTCAAGCGGAATGGGAATGTCCAGCGACACATCTTACAAAGGCTCAATCTCCATTTATCTTCCCGACGCTTCAAAGCAGGCAGACACAGCAGAGTCAATCAAGGCAAAGCTCCGCCGTCATTTTGACAAATTCCCGACGGCGACCTTCACCTTTGACCAGGGCAGAATGCAGCAGATGAGCGGAGATGACATCGACATCGTTTTCCACGGGAACGACCTCGACAAAATCCTGGAGACGGCGAATGAGCTTTCCTCGCTTATGACAGAAAAAATTCCAGAGATTGCCGAGCCAGAAATTGACCTTGAGGATGGTCTTCCGCAGGTTGAAATTAAAATCGACAGGGACAGGGCTTCGAGTTTCGGCATTTCAGTCAGCGCAATCGCAAACGAAATCAACTATTCAATTAACGGAAAAACAGCGACAACATACAGGTCTGGCGGAGATGAATACAGCGTAGTCCTTCTTCTTGAAGACAGGGACAGAAGTGACATTCCAGACCTGGAAAAAATCTATGTCGAAGGAACGAATGGAAGATATTCAGTCTCAAACTTTGCCCAGGTGATTCAGGGAACAGGACCTGTCTCTATCAGCCGTGAAAACAAGCTCCGAACAGTCCATCTGACGGCCAGCATTATTGGAGCTTCTAGCGCAGGCGACATTGAAAACCAAATTAAAAGGCTCGTGAAAGACGATATGATTATTGACGAGGGAATCTCAATCAGCTATGAGGGAGCCTGGACCAACACGATGGATATGATGAAGGTGTTCGTGCTTATTATCATTCTTGCGATTATCCTTGTATTCGGCGTTATGGCAGGAACATACGAGAGCTTTAAAGAACCCTTCATAAACCTCTTTACGCTTCCCTTCTTAATCGTAGGAGCGGTTTTGATTCATCTCTTTACAGGAAGTGCCTTCAGCATGGTCAGTATGATTGGAGTCGTAATGCTAATCGGAATTGTCGTAAACAACGGAATTATTCTCGTAGACCAGACTAACCTGCTTGTCCGCCGTGGAATGAAACTTCTGGAGGCCTGCGAGGAAGCCGGAGCCAGCCGATTCCGACCTGTAATGATGACGACCCTCTCTACCCTTCTTGGCATGGTTCCAATGGCATTTTTCGGAGACGCGAATTCCAGCATGACACAGCCAATAGGACTTTGCGTAATCGGCGGCTTAACGAGCAGCACAATCGTCACGCTTTTCATCATCCCCGTAATCTACTCGCTCTTCAATCAGAAGGCCGACAAAAAGAAAAAGTTCATTATGGACAGTGAGTTAAGGGAGAGATTAGAAATGAAAGGAGAAAATTCATGATACGAGCAGAAATTTTTGCCAACCAGTCAATGCAGGAGCTTTTAATAAATAATCTTGAGGCGGCGCTCCCTGACTTTTTGTACTCAATCATGCCTCTCGTTCACGGACGGGGTGGCGAAAGCTACAAGCTTGGAACGACGACATGGCCTGAGACAAATGTAAGCATAATCGCCTATTGCGACGATGACAGGGAAAAAACAATCCGGACAGTCGTGGACTATATAAAAGAAAAATTCCCCGATGAGGGAATCAAGCTTTTTGTGCTTCAC
Source organism: uncultured Treponema sp. (assembly GCA_937915735.1). GTDB lineage: Bacteria > Spirochaetota > Spirochaetia > Treponematales > Treponemataceae > Treponema_D. The sequence goes on along the minus strand of CALGGS010000283.1, from coordinate 1,872 downwards.
GACAGGTAAAATTTGCGAATCTTCTTGCCGTATATTTAATTTCTTACTAAATTTAGTGTATGGAAAAACAAGAAATAGCAAGAATCTCTGGTGACGAATTTTTTCTGTCTACAGACCTCGTTCCCGAAGCTTTCGCAAAGACGAATTTTTCTGAGTTTTTGAACGCAGAAAACCTTCTCGTAAGTTACGAAAAAGGAAAAATCAAGGCCGACAAATATAAATTCAGCGGAACTAAAGCCGATGAAAACGGACTTACGATTTTTCTAGGCTCTTCTAAAAAATTTCCAAAGGGAAAGCTGATTTCCCAATGCGGCGAAAACGATAATTTTGCCTTCTATGCCTACTCAAAGGCAGTTGATTTTATATCTCAAAGCAAAGGCTTCGAGGAATTTTGCAAAGCCGGAGGCGGGGTTTTTATTGACGCAGACGAAAAAAATGAAACAGCACAAATTCTTTTCATAAACCCTGCCTTGTTTGAAAGCTGTGCCCGAAATCATAAGGAAAAATATGCAGAGCTTCAGGGAAAACTCATTTACAAGGGCCTCGAGCCTTTATCATCCCTCTACTTTACGCGAGCCGTACTGTCTTACAAGGCACTCACTGGCAGGCTTCCCTTCAACGAGAGCGATACAACGAAAAGACAGGAGGATTATTTTGACAGGAATTTCATTCCCATCGAGCTTTACTGCGAGAATATAAAAAAAGAACTCGCCCAAAGCATAAATTCTGCCCTTTCTTTGAGTGTAAAAACGCAAATAACAGCGGGAATGAGGAACCTTTCTGACAAAAAAGCAGAATACAGGCAAAAAATGCTTTTAGAGAGTGCAGAAAGATTTGATTCCGAGCTTTTCAAGGAAGAGCTGTATAAAACAAATGCAAACAAGACTGAAGAGAATAAAAACCTTGCACAAAGGCGGGAAAAATACTCAAAAAAATTGAAGAGGCATATTTCGGCAAAAAGATTTTTAAGGCGGAACAAAAATCGCATTCTTACAGCTTTTGCCGCACTGATTGTTGCCGGCTGGTTCGTAAACGGATACATAAAGCAGAACGAAAAGCTCATAACGACAAAAGGGCTGACATCCACACAGGCGACGGCTGCCCTTTACGCTATGATGAATCAGTCAGATGTTCCCAATTTACAGGAAATTGTCTCAGGAAAAGAAACGAAGGGGCTTCTCTTAAAGATTTCAGGCCTTTATGTAAGCTCAAAGCAGCGTCTTGAGGCAAGCCCAATGAACGGAACCGTCACTCCGGAAGAATGGTTTTACGAGCCGAAAAATAAAAAAGTCTGGATGCTCGGCCTGACAAACCTGAAAATCGACGGAATCAAAACAGAGTTAAACTCAAACTACAAAACAAAAAAAGACAAGCCCAAGCAAATCGCCCTTGAAAACGGAAAGATTCTTACAAAAGGAGATGAAGTCACACACACGGCAGAGTACAATTACATCCGTCAGGCAGAAGCAAAAATCTTCATCGACCGAATGACAGACACAGTAACGCTGCGCTGGGACGGAAAACAATGGAAAGTCGTAAAAGTTGACGGAAAGCTAAAAGCAGACAGCGTAAGCTCAAAGGATTTCACGAATGAATATTACGGACTTTTGGAAACTGAGAATAATGACGGCGCAAAGGTAACAGAAAGGCTCCGTGAAAAATACGACTGGCTTCCAACGAAAAATTAACGGCGGGAGGAATAGAGAAATCTATTTTTTAATTTTTTTTGTTTTTTTGGTATTTTTCTATTGACATTTTTTTTGCAGACAGGTAATATATCATCATTCCGAACGACAACAGTTCAGAACAACACTAAATGCTGCTTTAGCTCAGTTGGTAGAGCACGTGATTTGTAATCTCGGGGTCGTGGGT
>CALGGS010000282.1 GCA_937915735.1 uncultured Treponema sp. | reverse complement strand
TCCAGATTGGAGCTAATGTTGACCAGAACGAACGTGTATATATCGGCACAATGACCGCTCAGTCACTCGGACTCAAAGGAGCTCAGGGTTCAGAAGAGGGCATTGGAATCGCAACACCTGACACAGCTAACATGGCAATCGCTACTGTAGACGAAGCACTCAAAAATGTTTCTAAACAGCGAGCAGATCTTGGTGCATACCAGAACCGCTTCGAAATGGCTGCTAATGGTATCAATGTTGCTGCTGAAAACCTTCAGGCTGCTGAGTCACGAATCCGCGACACAGATATGGCTTCTGAAATGGTTGAATACACAAAGAACCAGATTCTTACACAGTCTGGAACAGCTATGCTCGCTCAGGCAAACAGCCAGTCACAGAACGTATTGGCTTTGCTCCGATAAGTCAGCTCAGCGCATAATAAATCGTTTTTGTTTTACATCTAAAGAGACTTCTGGATGTTGTCTTTTGTAAGATAAAAGCGTAAAGAAGAAAAGGTGCGCCCCTTTTCTTCTTTTATCAGGAGGATAAGCCCATGAATATCAGTTCAGTCGGGCAGAATTTGGCAATGGATGGCCACTATTCGTATAACTCCGGGCAGGCAGTTGCCGTAAAAACTTCATCTCCAATTAAGCCGGCAGATGTTCCGATGGCAGATGCAGCCCAAGTGGTACAGAACATTACAAATAATCTAGCCCAGGTCAAAGAAGATGCTAAGCAGCTTCAGAGATTGTCCGATGTCGTTATGGGACGCAAAGTCCAGTTCAACGTCAATCAGGAACTAAATCAGGTTGTAGTTTCTATCGTTGACCCGTCAACAGATAAAGTCATCAAGGAGATTCCTTCCCAAGACTTGCAGAAACTAAAGGTCAGGATCAGGAAGACCATAGGTCTTTTGTTCGATGAGATGATTTAATCAGCAGGATTCAATCACTTTTCGTTCAATCTACTTGATTAATTTTAGTTTCGTAATCTTGAGGGGATATTACTATGGCTGAAATTTCGATACCTGGAGTCAGCAACAAATATAAGACTAACGACTATATTGAAGCGCTGATGAACAAAGAGCGTATTCCTCTCACTCGTGAGCAGGAATCGCTTGACAGGTACAAAGAGCAGCAAAGTGCCTGGAGAGGCGTAAATCAAAAAATGTCCGCGCTCCGGGACAGCACAAAAACTCTCTACTCTTTTGAAAATCCTTTCAACAACAAAATTGCCTCATCTTCAAACGAACGGGCCATTACCGCAGAAGCAGGACGGGACGCAAGTCTGGAAAGCTTTAAAGTCGATGTCATTAAAGAAGCCACCGCCGACAGGTTTTTATCAGGCGAAATAGACAAGAACACGAAGGTTCCCAAGGGCGTTTATACTTACGAAATCGGCGAAAAAAAAATCACTTTTAACTGGAAGGGCGGGAAACTTACAGATTTTGTTACTTCACTTAACAAACGAGGCACAAACAACTTAAAGGCTTCTCTCGTAGGAGTCTCAAACGGAAAATCGGCGCTTTTAATAGAATCACTAAAAACCGGCGATGAAAATTCTCTTGTTTTTAAAGATGACGCCCTGACTTTCGCGCTCGAAAACAAAATCATCGAAAAATCAAAGAAAAATACTGAAATTTTCGCATCATCGCTGTCAGAAATAGAAAAACCCATAGACGAATCAACTGTTCCGAACGCAGTCATTCCTGAAACAGAGCAAAAGGGCATGCCGCCTCTCACAAAAACCTTCGTTGAATATGACGAAGAGACAGGACATTTTACAGTTCCCCCAAGAAGCGGCTTTACTTTAAACATTCCGGAAGAATATTTGGAGACGGCAAGCGAAGTCTTTGAATTTTCATACTCAACCGAAGCAGTCGAAGATTTAACCGAAGAACTCAACATAAAGCGAACTACCCGCCCGGAACTTCCGGATGTCGGAATCGCAACCTTTAAAACAATAACCGAAAGCGTAACTGTCGAAAACGAACAAAGCAAGACAAGCCTTCCAGAGGTGTCAGACGAAGCGCTCATTCCAATCACAAATCAGGAAGATTTTTTCGTTCACAACAAGGACGGAAGCGAAATAAAAATTGACACGGCACAGCTTAAGACAGACGAAGAAACTGGCGAAAAAACTGTTTCCGTCTCATTAAAAGACTACCCCGAAATCGAAAGCATTGTCGTACGGAACCGAAATACCGGCACGCAAATAAATCTCTCGCAATTTTCTACCTACGACGAAAAAAAGAATTCAGGATACGCCCCTGTAAATCCAAGCTCACAGGCGGGTGACGCAATCATAAAATACGAAGGAATTACGATAAGACGGCCGAACAACAAAATCGATGATGTAGTTCCTCATGTGACCCTAAATGTAAAGGCCCCGACAGACGAAACAGCAACGATTGACATTTCAAGCGACAAGGAAAGCGCAAAAAACGCGCTCATCGAATTCGTAGGCCGCTACAACCAAGTTTTGGCAGAAATGACGATTTTAAGCGAGAACAAACCAGAGGTCATCGACGAGCTTGATTATCTTTCAGATTCCGAAAAAGAAGAAGCTCAGAAAAAACTCGGAATGTTCCAGAACGATTTCTCTCTCACAAACGGAAAGGCTTCCCTAAGACAAATCGTCAGCGCAAACTACAGCTGGTCTGATACGGCAATCATCACAATGCTAAACCAGATAGGAATTTCAAGCAGGGCATCGGGAAGCACAGGAGGATATGTCCAAAGCCAGATGCGCGGCTACCTGGAAATTGACGAAAAAAAACTCGATTCTTCCCTAGAGTCAAGTATGGACGAAATCAAAAATCTTTTCGGATACGACTCAAATGGAGACTTAATAATTGACTCCGGAATCGGATATGCAATCGACAAGCAGCTTACCAGCTGGACACAGAGCGGCGGAATCATAGCAAACAAAAACAGCGGAATTGACACAAAAATAAAAGCGTCAGAAGCAAACATCAGAAAACTTGAAAGTCAGCTTGCCCAGAAGGAAACCCAGCTCAAAAACAAATACGGCCAAATGGAAGGCACTCTTAACAATTTAAACGCACAGTCCTCAACGATTCAGAGTTTTGCCAATGGCGGTAAGAGTCAGAATTAAAAAATAGACAACTCTCATTTTTCGTGTTATAATCGAAAGAACTGAGAGAGAAAGGGATTTTTATGGATTTTTATGTAAATAACGAAAAAATAGATATAGTTCTCGAAAACGAAAAAACAGTCGGAGATGTTCTTAAATCATTTGAAGAAGAATGTGCGAAAAACAAGGCCACCACAATCAACATCAAATTAAACGGAAAAAATATCGGTGCGGATGAATTCGACTCAATTTTCACAGAGCCTCTTAAGGATGACACAAGGCTTGAGCTTGTCATAGTAACTCAAGACGAAATAAAATCCGCTTTTACGGCACAGCTTTCAGAATGTGACTCGCTTTCAAACGAGCTTCTTGAGCTTCCTGTAAAGCTCCAAAGCGGAAAAGACAAGGAAGCGACAGTTTTAATCTCAAAGCTGGCTGATTTTATCGAAAAATTCTGCCATACGGCAACTCTTTCCGCTCTTTTTGAAGAAATTTATTCAAAGCTCCTAATTGACGGAAAGTCCGTGAACGACTTTTTTCAGGATTTCTCAGAGATTCTTAATGATTTTGAGGGTGCAATCGCCTCAAAGGACACTGTTTTAATGGGCGATCTCGCCGAGTACGAAATCAGCCCGCGTCTGCAAGCAATTGCCACAACTATAAAGGAGCTCTAAATGACAAATTTTCCAGTTTTTTTGCTTCAATCTGGCTCAACAATTCAGGCACGGGCAGAGCTTCCTGTTTTTAAGGTAGTTATCATTGTCGCAGTCATATTCATCTTAATTGCTTTAGTATACATAATTTCTCGCCTTATAACGAGTTATCTAAACTCCCCTGCCTATCTCGAAAAAAAGAAGAACCGACCGACTTCGCTAAAGGATATTACCGAGCTTTCAGCCCGATGCACTCTTGTCCGTGAAGAAAGGGAAGTCCTTACACAAATCTGTAAAAACCATAAAACGCCGAACATCAAATACATCGTAAATGACTACTTTGGAATGCGCGAGCTTTTAAAAGAGCAGTTCAAAAATTACGACAAAATGCAGGACGAAAATGGCAAGCATCAGCTTTTTGCCCTGCAGAAAAAATTGTTCAAGGTTTTCAGCCAACAGGATTTAATAAAGAATTCCAAAAACATTCAGCTAAACACGGTTTTCACTCTGACAGTAGCAAAAGGCTTTCATCACAAGCTGCAGCTTGCAGAAAACACAAGCGAGGCGATGATTTTAAATCTTCCGCAGACGATGAAGCAAGACGAGTTTCCAAAGCCACTCGAAAAAATCAATTTCATTTTCGAGCTGTCCGACGGCACTCCCTATAATATTGAAAGCCGTGTAGTTCGCTATCAGGCAGGAAAAGACAATAACCAGCAAATGGTCATCGTTCACTCTGATAAAATTACTCCACTTCAAAAGCGAGAGCAGGAACGAGCAGAGTTAAATCTCCCTTGCAAATTCCATTCTGTAAAGGTTGCGGTTGAGGGAAGCGGAAAGTCAGAAAAAGTAAAATATGTCCCTTCAGAAAAGGCTTATGACGGCGTTCTCGAGGACATTTCAACGGGTGGCTGCAGACTTGTAGCAACGCTTCCAATAAAAGCTGAGCAGCACATTTACATAAACGGTCCTTTCAATGCCAAGCAAAACGATGTCGCAGTCGGAACTATTGTCCGAACGACGAAACGAAGCGACGGCATTTTTATTCTTCACATCAAATTCATCAAAATTGATATGAAGGTCACAAACAGGATTCAGGCAATGGTCTGTAAATACGACGAATAGTCGTTCAGAGCATTATCATATTGACGGAATTTTTATTATAGGTTATTTTAAGATATGCAGGTTTTAGAGTTAAATCAGATTGTACCAGACCCAAGTTACATCTACTACAGACGGAATTATGCAGCCGTCGCAAAATTGCAGATGCTCTCAAAAACTATCGACATCAAGATTCAATTCACGATTGAGATGGGGCCATTGGGCGACAAACTCCTCTATGTTGACATTGATCCAACAGAAGACATTGATTATCCGCTCATTCCAGTAAAATCCGCATTAAAGACCTACATTTTAAAAGCAGATGATGAAGGTATACTTCCGTGTCCTTAACTTTTCATACAAATTCGCAGGAAGAGACAATTGAGCTTGGAAAAAAAATCGGCTCTCTTCTTAAAAAAGGCGACATTATCGCTCTTCAAGGAACTCTTGCCGCCGGTAAAACAACTATCACAAAAGGAATCGCAGCCTCTCTTGGTGTAAAAGACGAAATCACAAGCCCGACTTTCTGCCTGATTTCAGAATACGAAGGAAAAATTCCACTTTATCACATGGATGTCTACCGTCTGGACGGTGGCGAAGACTTTATAAATCTTGGGGCTGAGGATTTAATCTATGGGGACGGGGTATCTCTAATCGAGTGGAGCGAAAAGGTTATGGAAGAGCTTCCCAAAAAAACGATAATCTTGCGACTTGAGCCAGTAGAAGGAACAAACGAGAGAAACATCACCCTCGAAAATTGGCCTTATGAGGATATAAAATAATGACAGAAGAAATAAAATCACTTGTAATTGATGCAGCCTCAAACAATATGACAATTTCTGCGAAAAACGGGAGCGCAAAAGCTTCTCTCTCATTAGATTTAGGTCAGAAGCAGTCGCAAAAAATGCTGCCTGCAATCGATTTTCTGCTAAGCCAACTTGAACTAAAGCCCTCTGATTTAAACTACACTGCCCTCACAAGCGGACCGGGAACCTTTACAGGGCTTAGATTAGCATTTTCGGCCCTAAAAGCAATTTCTCTTGCACACAATGTCCCTGTTTATGGAATTCCCAGCCTTGACGCTTATGCCCGCCCCTATTCAGATTTTTCGGGTCTTGTCGTAAGCGTTATTGATGCAAAAAAAGACCAGTTTTTCGCCGCAATTTACGAAAATGGCAAAGCACTTGTCGAAGCGAGCGACACTACGGCTGAAGCCGTCGCAGAAAAGTTGCTTGGACTAATCAATAAACAAACTGACAAAAAAATCCTTCTTTGCGGACCTGATTCAAAAATTTTTACGGACGAGTTAAAAAAAATCAATTCAAATCTAAAACTCGTTGTCTACAATTCAGAGCCTCTTCCTACGGAAAGTCTTTTTGAAATCGCAGAAAAAATGATTGAAGAAAAAAAAGAGCCGCTCCAAGATTATGACGGCCCTGTTTATTTACGAAAATCTGAGGCAGAAATAAAGCTTGAAAGCGAAAAATAAAATCACAGCATATTCAAAACAAGCTGAACCTCTGTCGTAGAGCTATGCAATTCGGAAGCAATTTCTTCGACTGAACGCCCGATGGAATTTAATTCCCTTACCATTTGGCTGAAGGACTTTTTTGGCTTTATCTGCTCGTCTGCATAACGGACATTTCCGCCGATAACAGGAACATTCGTATATGAGGAGCCGTCATTTTCGACGGTAAATGTCGTCCCTGTATTCGAGACAATCTGCCCGGAGGACTCAAACAAATCTGAGGCCTGCATTTTGTTGTTTTCGGCTGAAACATGATTTTTTCCATCGCCGGTAAGCTCATAGGAATTTTCTGCCTTCAAGCCCGCGGAAATATCTGAATAAACATGGGATGGAGCCTGATTCTGCAAATACCTGTTTGCGGCATCCTTCGGACGAGACTGAGGGAAAGGAGCCGACTCGATTTTTTTGTAATAAGAAAAGCTTGCCTTCTGCTCTTCAATTTCTTTTTTGACAACATCAAGATGCTTATCAAGCTCAGCAATCGCAGCCTTAGACTTTTTTATTCTGTCTTCTATTAAATCGATGTTCCGGCTTGCGTTGTAATTCAGCTCCTTTATCATTTCATCGACCTGTTCATGCGTAGACGAAATAATGTCTTCTGTTGAGAACAGTTTTCGGAATTTGATAAAAAATGTACACCAGAGACAAATATTAAGAACACAAAAGAATGCTGCAATAAAGATTACTATCATTTTTTCTACCTGGTTATATCGATATGAAGCCCTAGATATGTCTCACGGATTTCATTTTCATTTTTAGCTTTTTCCTGCTCATCGGATTTTTCATCCTGCTTTTTTTTGTGATTACTGCCATAGGCAGAAGAATTTTGATGTCCTTCGTCGTTGATTCCCGAAGATTTTGCCTCGTTATCAGCCGCTTTATGAACCTGAGAAGTTTTCTCGATATTCTGTTGAACGATTTTAGACTCCTGCAACTGCTGCGCAAGCACAGCTCCCTGCTGTTGGTAAGAAGCTAGTCGAGCGACATTGTTCATGTTTGCGTACATTGTCTGCAAATCGAGCGGCGAAACACTCATTAACTGTAGCCCTCCGGTCCTTTTATATCATCAAAATTCGGCTGTTCGAACTTGCCCCGCTTTATGAATCCCTGATCATAATAGAAGGTGACGGCCTTTGTGTCAGCACGAACCTCGTCTTTTTCGTCCCTGACATAAATTTTTACGCCAGAATAGACAGTTCCCGATGCGTAAACCTTACCGACATTTTTAAGCTCACGAAGTCGGGCCTGAATCTGTTCAATTTCCTCGTTGTATTTATCATTTTCTGCAAGAATTTCGTTCTTTTGCTCATTTAGACTTACAAGGTTAGCTTCTTTTTCTTTTGACAGAGATTTTCGGGCTTTTTTGTAGTTTTCGAGAGTCTGAATATTGAGCTCTATATCGTCAAGCTGCTTGATATTGTTGTTCTGCATTTCAAGAAGCTCTTCAAGCCTCTTTTTTGCCCTTGGGTCAAAACCGACAGAAATAATTGTCTCAGTACCGCCGCCTTCAGAACCAATATTCTTTGCAAGCACACATTCCGTGGCAAAAAGATTTCCGCCGGTGATTTGCGCGCGTTTTCCGTTCAAAATAATTTTCTTTTGAGCACTGACCTCGCTATTCATAATCGAGTCTGTTACGATGATATTTTCTTCAACCTGAACTTTTGTATTCTGGATGAATTTTGCCCAGAGAGAGCCACCGCAGGTAATCTGACCTTCGTCACGGCCGATAATTCCAGAAGAAACGATGATGTCACCGTCAGATTCAAGAATACATTTTCCTACAGTACCAGAGACCTCGATATTTCCAGCCGCCTTGACATTAAAGCCGTCTTCGACAGAGCCTTTAACGATAACAGTACCCAAGAAGGTGATATTTCCGGTCTTAATATTGACTCCCTCTACCTCCATAATTGGCTCAACACAGATTTTATCGTTAATAAGGAGAACCTGCCCGTTCACCTCAGACAAAATGGTTCGTCCGTCGCTGTCTACCCGTACATTTTTTCCAAGAGGAAGAGGAATATCCTTTCCGTTCTTTGCTTCGAGATAACCGCCGAAAAGAGTTTTTCCTGCCTTTCCCTGCTCCGCAAGCATTTTCTGGGCGAGAGGCTGCCCCTCAACGACATTCTGAATAAGATTGAGCTCTTTAAAGTCAACCTGTCCGTTAGCTGCCTGCTTAGCCCGAATTTTAGAGCGGTCGGTCTCAAAGTTGTAAGTAATGTAAGCATCTTTTCCGTCAACAGGAAGAACTGCCTCTGCCACAACAACAGGAACATTATAGTCAGGACGGTCAACCAACGCCTGGATTTTTTCGTCTGAAATGCCGGCGACAACGCCTTGCTGAGTAAGAGCCTTTTTAATCTGCTCGACAGTAACATCAGCTCCACCGATTGAAGGCGGGCTTATTGTAGCCGTTGCCTTCAGCTCATCGCTTGAAATGTCAATTACGAAAACTGCGTCAGCAGAAGCCTCGTGGGTGTATTCGCCGATAATCTCGTAAGAGCCATTCGTACCGTTTTCAACAAGCTTTTTTACAAGCTCTGCGTCAAAGTTCTTGGTATCAGGTCGGTTCAAGTCCTCAAGAACCATATCGACATTGACCTTTGTTCCCTCGCCCAATGGAAGGGTAACCTTGAGGGCAATATCCAAGCCAAAATGATGAATGAAATATTCCCCGTTTTTGGAAATGATTTTCTTCTCTTCTTCTTCGTCTTCGCTTTCGATAATCTCGCCGTTTTTTCCCACAACAGTCTTTTTGATTGTCTCAGGATTCTGATAGACTCTTAAAAACCATGGCTTTTTTGCGATTCCCATAATTCCATTGAAACCGCGTTCAACGACCTCATACTCCAAGTTCACCACACGAGTGTCAAACTGAACGGCCGCATCAGCCAAAGCCTCATCAAGAGAATCTGCCCTAACTTCGATAAAGTTTATATCCTTATCCCTGGCGAGAAGAGTTTCCATGTCCTTGCGAATCGATTCAAGCGTTACCATAATTAAAAGCCCGTAATACTAAAAAATACCTTTTCTAAAATTCGTCAGCTTAGAGCGCAAATGAAGGTTTGCGTTTGAATGAAGCTGGGAAATTCGAGACTCAGAAACATCAAGAACCTGGCCGATTTCTTTAAAAGTCAAGTCTTCATGGTAGTAAAGAACTATTACCATTTTTTCTTTTTCGGGAAGTTCGTTAATAGCCTGAATGATGACCTTTCGGATTTCTTCCCGCTCCACCTGAACATCCGGATTTAAGCTCTGAGGTGACTCGATTGAATCGCCGATTGAAAGATGGTCGCTGTCGTCCCCGGAATACCAGACATCATTAAGGGAAAGCACGCTGGTTCCGCTAACCTTCATAACAGTATGCTGATATTCTTCGACAGAAAGGTTCATTTCCTTTGCAATTTCTTCGTCAGTGGCAGGACGGCTGAGTTTTGACTCAAGACCGGCGATAGTGTCTTCGATTTCACGAGACTTCTGACGAACTGAACGAGGAACCCAATCAAGCTGCCGCATTTCATCAAAAATAGCCCCCCTGATTCGGGTGACGGCATAAGTCTTGAATTTGACTTTTTTGTCGAGATCGTACTTGCTGATTGCGTCAAGAAGCCCAAACTGACCAAAGCCTACCAAATCATCGAATTCCATATTTGCCGGGAGACCAACATTTACCTTTCCAGCGACATATTTTACCAGCGGCATGTATTTTCGGATAATCTTATCCCTGATAGCCGGCGACTTTGACTTTTTAAAGTCAGCCCAGAGTGCGTCTTCTTCTTCATCATTTATAAATAAAGCTTTTGTATTATCCATATTTTTTTCACCACCCTTTAACTATCATCTTTGGCGAGAAGCGTTTGAATTGCCTTTGCCATAACATTAGTGTCACCGCTGATTGGCTGCTCTTTTAAACGAGCACCTCCAGTAGAAAATTCAGTATCATCAACTATTTCTGAAGCCGAGTTTTCCCCAAAGTCAGAGCCATTTTCTTCTGTATCAGTGGAAAAAGAATCCATCGTTGCCATATCAGGAAGCTCGTCGAGAGACTCAGCCTTACCGTCTGAAGCTTCCTGAGGCTCCTCGTTTCCATTACTAGCCACATTCTGAAGGCCCATCGGAGTAAAGCCCTGAGAAGCAGGAGAGCCTTGCGAAGTTTTTTCTGCCTGCTCTTCAGGCTTTTCACCCTCAGCCGGAGCCTCGCTTACGGCTTGCACCTGAGGAGCCTGTTCTGGAGGCTTAGTCTCAGGAGCTTGCTGAGTTTTTGGAGCAGAAACAGGCTCCACGGCCTCCAGCTTATTTACGACATGAAATTTCGGAGAAAGCTCGTCATCGGGAAGATTTGAATCATCAACTACGATATTGATTACCGAGCCTGTTGAAGCGGGATTATTTTTTACAGAGGAATCTGTTTCAACAAAACCGCCATTGTCGGGAGAAAGGAATTTTTGATAAATGAAAGACACTGCGACACAAAGAAGTGCGAAAAGCAACGCAAAGAGAAAAGCGCGAAGCAGAACATGCGAAAACCTTACATCTGAAGCGAGTCCTATAAAAAAAGACAGAAAAAACCCGATGCATCCAGAAACGCAAATATTTTTCGGGTTTATCATATTTTCCTCCCTCTTACAATTTTAAAACAGAAAAATCATTCGGTCAAGTTTTTTATCTTCTAGTTTTTTCTCAAGAATTTTTTCAAGAAGCTTGAAACCCCTTCAGCCGTTCCGTCATCATTTTTTTCGATTCGGCCAACAATATGCTTAATGCACTGAGCCGGCTTTGAAGTCGGATTTACGATAATAAAGGGCTTTTGCCTGATTACAGACGCCTGAACGACAGGATCATCGTAGACAAAACCGATATAATCAACCTTTTTATTCAGAAACTGACCTACGATATTGATGATTCGCTCTGAAATTCGCTTTCCCTCATCGGAAGAGTGAACCCTGTTCACAAGCAATTTGATATTCATCTCGCGGTCAACAAGCTCTGTCGTAATAATCTTTATGATTCCATAAGCGTCGGTGATTGCCGTTGGCTCCGGCGTCGTAACTACATAAACCTCATCAGAGGCAGAAACAAACTGAAGGACATTGTTTGCGATACCAGCGCCAGTATCTATGATAATAATGTCATAATTTCCGAGAGTCGCAAACTGGTTCGCAAAATCATCCAGCTCTTCAACAGTAAGATTTGCGATTTTTGAAAATCCGTTAGCACCAGCAATGAATTTAATGCCAAATTCCGTTTCGTTTATAATTTCCTGCATCGTCTTTTGCTTCTGAATGACATGCATAAGGTTATACTGAGGAACGATGTTCATAAGAATGTTGACATTTGCCATTCCCAAGTCACCATCGATAAGCATAACTTTTTTCCCCTGCTGGGCATAGGCGATTGCCATATTTACGGAGAGATTAGATTTTCCGACTCCGCCCTTTCCGCTCGTGATTGCAATAATCCGAGTCTTGCTTTTCATCATCTTTTTGAGTTCCTGAGCCTGATCTTCCATTTATTTTTCCTCCGTGATTTTTTCATTCTTTTCAGAATTGAATTTTTCTTCGATATGCTCTCGATTAACCGTAATACTATTTAAATTCATAAGGAATTTTTGAATTGTTGCCCGCTCAATGTGAGTCGGAACGAGCTGGCCGTCAGTAATGTAGGAAATTGATTTTCCTTTTTCGGACAAAACGCTGATAACATTGCCAATAGCGCTTGTTTCATCCCACTTTGTAATGATAACTGACGAATACCCGAAGGGCTCGTAATTCTGAATTATTGCCTTCATATCACGCGCCTTTGACGAAGCCATAAAAGTAAGGTAAATATCCGGGGAGATTCCCTTTACCTCAAGCATTTTCCGCATTTTTCCGATATTCTCAAAATCATTGGGACTGTAGCCAGGAGTATCGATAAAAAGCACATCAAAGGTGTCCTTGTAAGTGTCAAAAATCGTCTTTACATCCTCGGCAGACTCAGCGTCATCAACAGGGGTTTCAAGTATGCTTCCGTATATGCCCAGCTGCTCTTTTGCCCCGACACGAACCTTATCAACGGTAATCATTCGGATTTTAGGAAGCTCAAGGTTATCGTCCTTTGCATTTTTTATCATTGTACCTGCAAGTTTTGCGATTGTCGTAGTTTTTCCGACTCCCGTAGGTCCGATAAGGATTATTACATGCGGATATTTATGGAATGATTTTGGAGTGATTGAGATAGACTCACCAATATAGTCAACAACCTTTTCCTGAACGAAATCAAAGTTTTCAAGCTCCTCAACGGTAAGCTCCTGCTTCAAGCGAGTCGTTATTTTGTTTATGTAGGCAAAAGTAAATTCATTTTCCTGCAGTATCTCTTCGATTTTTTGGATAGAAGGGTGCTTGTCTCCAACCTTTGTAGCCTCGGCCATAGTTTTTACGGAAGACTCAAGCAATTTTTTCATTTCGTCGACTTTTTTATCGAGAGAAGCGACCTGAATCGTAGTCGTAATATTCGCCTTTTTTAGGATTTCATCCCGATCCATCGTAAATTTTTCCTGCTCAGAAACCGCAGGCGCACTTGCCTGAGCCTGCATAGGAGAACCGATTACATAACTAACCTTCCAGATTTCCTTTTGACCGAAACCTAAAAAGCCTCCCTTAAATTCAGCTTTTCTGTCAAGGATAGTGTAATTATGACCATAAGCCGCATAAAGCTTTCGCTTGCAATCTTCCACAGTCTTTCCAATTATAGTCTGAACCTCATCCTCTGTCTTGCCGAATTTTGAAACAGGCATATAGGAAGCTGCAGGCTTAGAAGTTCTAGCCGCCACACCGTTAAAACCTTCGTTATACATTTATTTCTCCAAGAATTTCCAGATTTATGTTGTTGCCCGCTGCCACAACCTCATTAAGTGAAAGAACCACTGTTCCTGGCATTTCACGGCTTATAGAATTGCGGACAAGCTGACGCACTTCCGCTGTCGGGCAGAGCAAAATAGGGAGATAATTCCGCTCTTTCAGGGAAGTGATTGAAGAGCTTACCGCATTAATCCAGTTTCTTGAATCAACCGGACTAAGGGCAAGATAAGGCTGAGCGCCGTCAGGAGGAACTACGCAATGCTGGATAATTTTTTCAGAGGCCGACTGCGAAACCTGCAATACACTGAGGCGCTTCTGAGGATCGTTCGGGTCGACATACTGCAAGCAGATTTGGAGTCCCAGTGCCTCTCGCACTTTTTCGGTAAGAAGCCAGTTGTTATGGCTCATGTTGCCATAATTTGCGAGAGTCTCGAGAATAGCCACGATATTCCTAATAGAAACCTGCTCCCTCAAAAGTCCCTGCAAAACATGCTGGATTTCACCATAAGTGTATTTGTAAGTGTTAAGAACCTCGTCAACGACAACAGGATTCGTTTCCTTAAGTTTGTCGATGATGGCCTTAGTTTCGAGCCGACCTAAGATTTCATCTGCGTGACGACGGATAATTTCGGTAATGTGAGTCGCAATAATCGTCGGTGGGTCAACGATTGCGTATCCAGCCCGTTCCGCATCCGTGCGCATGTCTTCATTGACCCAAATTGCTGGCAAGCCAAATGTAGGGTCAAAGGTCTTCTCGCCTTTTATTTCTTCTGTTACGGCTCCCGTATTCATACACATATAGTAGCCGATTTTTATTTTTCCATGACCTGCGATAATTCCGTTAATTTTAAAATTATATTCATCCGGAGGAAGAGTCATGTTATCAACGATTCGCATTTTCGGAACGACGAGTCCCAAATCAAGCCCGGCCTCGCGCCTGATTCTGGTGATTCTCTCAAGAAGCTCTCCGCCCTTTTCTTTGTCAACGAGAGGGAAAAGAGCATAACCAATTTCAAGAGAGAGAGGATCAAGAGGAACGACAGGGCTTACATCGCCATTCTCGCCATTCGCCGTTTTAGTCTTAGCCTTCTGCTCTTCCTCGAGTTTTTTGGCAAAAGAAGCCTTTTCATTACGGATAAGACGATAGCCGTAAAAAACAAAAAGAACGCCGACAGGCAAAAGAAGATACCAGGGAAAGTTCGGGATAAGGCACATTAAGCCGAGGGTAATTCCTGTAATTATATAGACATAACCAGAATTCGTGAGTTGTTTTTTCAGCTGTTTTCCAAGCACTTCCTCACTGGAATTTCCCGTAACGATAAGGCCGGTTGCAAAAGAGAGCA
This sequence comes from uncultured Treponema sp., assembly GCA_937915735.1. Classification (GTDB taxonomy): domain Bacteria; phylum Spirochaetota; class Spirochaetia; order Treponematales; family Treponemataceae; genus Treponema_D. Next base: position 11,176 of record CALGGS010000282.1, on the reverse strand, counting down.
AGAGAGAAGGAAGCTGCCCCAAAAGACCGTCACCTATGGTAAGGCGGGAATAAGTTCCTGCGGCAGTGCCGAATTCCATGTGACCGATTGCGACACCGACGATAATTCCTGCGATAAGATCAATTGCCGTGATAAAAATACCGGCCTTGACATTTCCGCTGACGAACTTCGAGGCACCGTCCATGCTGGAGTAAAAGTCGATGTCCCGCTGAATGGCTTCTTTTTTTTCTCGTGCCTGCTCGTCAGTAATGTAGCCGGAGTTTAATTCTGAATCTACGGCGAAAAATTTCTGGTTCATCGCGTCCAAACTGAACCGGGCCGCAACCTCTGAAACTCGCGTCGCACCCTTCGTGATGACGATGACCTGAATGATAATGAGGATGATAAAAATCACCATACCGATTACAAGACCTGTCGTAGAAGGTTTTGTGATTGAGTCACCAGTTACAATGGAAGAAAAAGCCTTGAGCATTTGACCCGGAAAATTTCTGTAGCCAGTTGCGAAAGCTTTTTGAAGAATTAAACGAGTCGAGCAGACATTTAAAGCAAGGCCGTAAAGAGTTGCAAAAAGCAAAACACGGGGGAAAGATGTAAAATCAGAAGATTTGGGCGTATAAAGGACTACCAGAAGAACTATTACGGAAATAGATACGTTCACAATCATCATCAAGTCAAGGAGAATGCCCGGAACAGGCATTAAAAGCCCCATAATTATTGCGATGGCAAAGGCTGCGACAAGATGATTTTCAATGTTCCCCAAAACATTTTTTAAATTAAAACGGTTCGCCATTCAAATCCCCACCCGAAATAGCTCACTTTTTTTTATTTTTTGTTGAATTTTTCAAGATGACTGTAGATTGTTGCAATCACCGAGAAATACTCATTAGGTATTATATCACCAATTTCTGTTTCTGCATAGAGTCCACGAGCCAAACTTCGGTTTTCTACGATTGGAATTTCGTGCTCTTTTGCGATTTCTTTTATCCTGAAGGCAAGGTTATCGCTTCCCTTCGCCATAACCTGCGGCGCATCGCTTACGGCCTGGTCATAAAGAAGAGCCACCGCAAAATGGGTCGGGTTCGTTATAACGACATCAGATTTCGCAACCTGCTGAGGCATATTCCTCTGCAAAAGTTCCCTCTGGGCTTGCTGCAAATGAGCCTTCACCTCAGGGTCTCCTTCCATTTCCTTGTACTCCTGCTTAACCTCCTGCTTCGTCATCTTCATGCTTTCGATGAATTGTTTTCTCTGCACAAGATAGTCAGGAATTGAAATTGCAAGAAAAATTACCGCGCTCACCGCCAATATTTTTGCCGCCGTCCATGCAATAAGGCCAACGGATTTTAAAAGATTGTTGCTCGTAATCAGAGACAAAACAACAACCTTATTGTTTCCGTTAGAATCATCACTCCGGACAATTTCAAAGCAGCTGGAGCGAATAATGATATAGGCGACAAAAAAAACAACGGCAACCTTTATAAATGATTTTGCGACATTAAAGCCGCCTTCAAAAGAAAAAAGCGTTTTTTTAAGATACTGACCGATTTTTGGCGTGATTTTTGAGAACTGCATCTGAATCGGCTTGGTAGAAAAAATAAAGCCGCGGTTCTGAATGAGATTCGCCAAAATTCCAGCGACGGCACCGCAAAGGGCTAAGGGCAAGACCATTTTTGCGAGGGAAATCAAAAACTGCTCGAAAAATCTGGACTGAAACATTTCTTTTTCGTTTATGTGGGTGAAATAAAAAATCAGAGTCTCTTCGCACCAGGACCAAAAATAAGGGGCGGCAATAACCAGAACCACGACTGTTACCAGCATTACAAGGGCAGAACAAAGCTCCTGACTTTTCGCGACACGTCCTTCCTCCCGTGCCTTACGGATTTTGTATTCTGACGGCTCTTCTGTCCGGCCTTCGTCTTCGGCGGCAAACCACTGCAGATCTATTTCTTCAAAACTCATTCGCCCCCTCCCGCAGCGGCAAATCTTTTTATATTTTAATTATAGCACAAATATTCAGATTGAGTCATTATTTTCAAAAAACCTACTGTAAATTCTTGTTAAAATTTGATAAACTTTTTTTTGAAATTTTACAGATGTAATTATTCGCGTTCATCTGCGTCTAACTTATGAGGAATTTATGGCTATCGACAAATACGAAATTGTAATCGGGTGCGAGATTCACACTCAGCTTTTAACTAAAACCAAGGCTTTCTGCGCCTGTGAAAATAGATACGGTGGAATGCCTAACACACGAGTCTGCCCTGTTTGCTTAGGTCTTCCCGGCGCAATGCCACGCATTTCAAAGGGTTATGTAGAGCTTGGCTCTGTTGCGGGACTGGCACTAAACTGCAATATCGCAAAATTCACCAAATTTGACCGAAAACACTATTTTTATCCTGACTTAACGAAGGGCTATCAAATTACCCAGTACGACATTCCTCTCTGTACGGACGGTCATGTCGACTTACCGCTCTCTCATTTTCCAAAGGATGAGCAAGTCGGCGGCTCAAAGCATCGCCCCTTGAATTTCAAGGGTGAAAACTGCATTATCGACAATAAATATCGCCGTATCAGAATCGAGCGAATTCATCTTGAAGAGGATGTTGGTAAGTCTTTGCACTTACAAGGCGCCCACTCTTACATCGACTACAACCGAAGCGGAACACCGCTCATCGAAATTGTCACGAAGCCAGATATGTCTTCTCCTGACGAGGCGGCTCTTTTTATGCAGACCGTTCAGGAAATTCTGCGCTATGTCAGGGTCACAAACGGAAACCTCGAAGAAGGAAATATGCGCTGTGACGCAAACATCAACCTCAATGTCTGGGAAGACGGAAAGCTTTATCACACGCCGATTTCTGAAATCAAGAACCTCAACTCATTCAAGGCAATTCGAGAAGCCTGCACTTATGAAGCAAAACGACAGCTGGAAGAATTCCAAAATGACAGGCAGGAATTTAACGCAGGCTTTAAGGTCACTATGGGCTGGGACGAGGCAAAGGGCCAGACTGTGGTTCAGCGAACAAAAAATTCTTTCGTTGACTACAGATTCACGACCGAGCCTGACATTAAACCCTTCAGCGTAAGTGATGATTTAATCGCCCGAAGCGCCTCAAAAGTAGGAGAGCTTCCAGAAGCAAAACGCACTCGACTCAAAAAAGATTATGGTCTTTCTGACTTTGATGTTGAGACGCTTACAAGCACGCGAGAGCTTTCTCTTTGGTTTGAGGAGGCCGCAAAGGGCGCAAAGGATGTCAAAAAGGTTGCGAACTGGATTTTGGCAGAGCTTTTGGCAGTCTTAAACGAAAAAAGCATTACGATTGGCGAGGTTTCAATCACTCCGAAACATATTACGGAGCTTGTAAACGCAATCGCCGACAAAAAAATCACTTCGGCACAGGGAAAAACGGTCTTTGCAAAAATGCTTGAAAGCGGCAAAATGCCTTCTGCCATTATCAAAGAAGAGGGAATGGAAAGCGTAACTGATGCCGGTGAAATCGAAGCAATCGTTGACAAGGTAATAGCCGACAACCCGAAAGCCGTATCAGACTTTAAGGGCGGAAAAACGAATGTCGTAGGATGGCTCATGGGACAGGTAATGAAGGCTTCAAAAGGAAAAGCAAATCCCGGAGTTGCGACAAAGCTTGTCACGGAAAAACTTTCAAAACTGTAAGGGATTATCGGGTCTAAGCCCGATAATGACAGCTTGTCACGCTTGATAATGACAGCTTGTCACGCTTGATATTGACAGGGAACGGCTGGAAGTTGTTCAACGAAATCTGCGTAAGATTTAATAACTTTTGCCCCGTCATCGACATATTTCTGGGGATTGTTTTCCAGTTTGTAGGCGACATTTTTTCCCTGAAGCGAAAGCTTTTTTAGCTCTTCAAGAGTCATCTGATTTATTTTTTCTGCTTGCCCTGAAAAACATTCTGTATGAAAAACAAGCTCCCGATTGTAATCAAGGGCAAGTCCGGCCGTAATCATCGCCCCGCTTCCACTGGGAGCCTGAACAACAAGAGTGACAGGAGAAAGGGCTGCGACAATTCTGTTTCGCTCAACGAAACGAAACTGAACGGCGGGAGTTCCGGGAAGATACTCGGACATAATAAGACCTCCCCTTTCCAAGATTTTTGCTGCAAGACGAGTGTGGGACACAGGCGCTATTGAGTCAATTCCGCTCGGCAAAACCGCAACAGTAGCGGCATTTTCCGAAAGAAGAGCGCCTTTATGGCTTGCGGCGTCAATTCCGAAGGCAAGCCCTGAAATTACACTAAGTCCGTCATCACAGGCTGACTTTGAAAAGTCGCTTGCAGCTTTTAGGGCAGACGGAGTGGCGCGGCGAGTGCCGACAACAGAAACGCATTTTCGATTCAGAATCTTAAGATTTCCGCGGTAAAAAAGCAAAAAAGGCGGGTCATTTATACAGCGAAGCATCGCAGGATAGTCCGCATCCAGAATACAAGTTGATTTTATTCTCTGCGCGTCAATAATTTTTAGTGCCAGTTTCGCTTTTTTAAGGCTTTCGACAGGCTTCCATTTTACACGATTAAGAACACGCTTTACGCAGAAAGATATGCTGTCAATATTAAGGGAAAGAAATCTGTCTTCAAATTCGGAGCAAGATTTAAAAGGCTCAGACTCTTCGTTTGTTAAAAGAAATTTATAAAAAGTGATTTTTTCGCTGTAAGATAAAAAAGAAGCGTCCTGAGCGAGAAGCCTTGAAAGAAAGATGATTTTATTAGATTCAACTGACATTATCCTAAGATTAGCACAGATTATAAAAATAAAAAAGTCGGCGTTAACCGACTTCAGAGCATCCTTACTATCTGTAGCTTGCGTCCAGGACAGTTTTTTTGTTTGCCAGGGCCTCCTGTTTTTTAGCCTCGGATTTTGTCTGGCTTGCGATTTTGTCGTACAGGCTTGCGGCTTTTTCGTATTCGCCCTGAACATAGTAAGCGCGAGCCAAGACGAACATTGCGTCGAAGTTTCTCGTGTCAAATGAAAGGAGTTTTTCGAGATGAGGAATTGCTTTTTCACTCTGGTCCAGCTCAAAAACATAAAGAATTCCAAGTCCATAGAGAGCGCGTCCGTATTTTGGCTCAAGCTCAATCGCCCGAAGATATGCTTCTTCAGAAAGCTTTAAATAATTATATTTTTCGGTGGTCGTTTTTGCGCCAGTAGCCCCGTAGTCAAGGCTTGCTTTTGCCATATAGCCTGCACAAAGCCCTACATAATAAAAAAGATTCTGATTCGTCGGGTAAATCTGAATTGCTTTCTGGAAGTATTGAAGTGCCTGTCCATAAAGCTTTGCGTCAAGGTAACGCACCGCAAGCATTTTGTACCAGATTCCGACTTGAGAATCTGCGATTTGGTTATCAGCAACCCTCGTCTGATATTTTTGAATCGCTTCCTTTAACTCTTCCTCGCTTGTCGGGGACGCGACTCCCTCCTCCAGCTTTTGCATTCGGATAATAGCTTTATTTGACTTAGTGCAGCCACACAGCGTTAGAACTGCAAAACAAAGCGCGATAAATGATTTACTTTTTTTCATATTTTTCTCCATTACAGTCGAAATGACAGCTAATAATTATGGCCCGGGAAAAATTCCTTGTGGCCTTCCCTAAGCTGTTTGTCGTCCACATGAGTGTAAATCGTTGTGGTCGATAAATCTGAGTGTCCGAGAAGCTCCTGAACACTTCGCAAGTCCATTCCGCCCTGAAGCAAATGCGTCGCAAAACTGTGACGCAGTGTGTGAACCTTTGCGTGAACTCCGGCCTTAAGTTCATATTCCTTGAAGTTTTTCCAGATTCCTTTGCGGCTCATCGGCTCACCCTTGTAGTTTACGAAAACCTCGCTTACGACCTTGCTGCCCACAAGTACCGGGCGGACATTTTCAAGATAGTCCCTCAGGCGGTCTCTGGCACTTTCTCCAAAGGGAATCATTCTCTCCTTGTCGCCCTTTCCTCGGACTATTAAGAGCCGCTCCCTTAAGTGAAGGTTCTCGACTTTTAATGTTGCGACCTCGCTTATACGAAGCCCGCATGAATAAATCAGTTCGTAAAGTGCCCTGTCCCGAATTCCAAGCTTATCTTTCGTGTCGATTGAATCCAAAAGGCTGTCAACCTGTTCAACGGAAAGCACTTTCGGAAGGCTTTTGCTTGCCTTTGGCCGGTCCAGCAGCATTGCGTGATTTTCCTGCCACATTTTTTGCCTGACAAGGTAAGAGCCAAGAGAGCGAAGGGCTGAAATATCCTTTGCTATAGTCCGCTCATCGCATTTCTGCTCGTTTCGCCTCCACACAAGATATGAAAGCAAGACCTGCGGGTTGACATCTGCCAGTTTTACCTGCTCACTTTGAAGCCAGTTCAGGAAAATTTTCGCACACTCCTCGTAGGTGGCGGCAGAATTCTCTGACAAGCGCTCAACTGAGACTATATCGCTATGGAATCTCAAAAGCAGGATTTCGATTGTCATTCAAGCCTCTGTAAAAGAGCCTATTTTCCGCCAAGATTGATTGTGCGTGAAAGACCGTCGAGTTTCTGTCTGAAAAAGGCAGGAATTTCTAAATCTCCGCCTCCAGAAAAGCCTGTCTGAGATTTTTCAAAATCAGAAAGGAAATTCTTTTCTTCTTTTTTTTCGTCTGCTAAAAATGAAGCCCTTGGCATTGCATTCTGAGAAGAAGGAGCTGGCCGTGTGCTTGAAGAAGTTTTATTGTCTTCATAAATCGTATTAGAGCCAAAAAGTCCTGTCATAAAGTCATTTGCTTTTGAAGGCGGCTGTGTCTGCTGAGAAGCTTGAGTCTGCTGCGCGCTTACTGTCTGGTCAACAGGCGTTCGTTTTCCGATTTTTTCAAAATTTCCGATTGATATTGTGTCAGAATTAGCTTTTTCCTCTGCCTTTTTGATTTCCTCGTTTTTTTCGCCCATATTTCCAGAATTGAAGCCGGTTGCGATTACAGTTACGCTGATTTTGTCTCCCATTGATTCATCGAGAACCTGTCCCCAAAGAACAACGGCATTTGAATTCGCCCGTTCAGTGATGACATTTGCGATTTCGTTACATTCAGCGATTCCAAGGTCATGATTTCCGCAGATATTGATGAGGACATTTTTTGCCCCGTCAATGTTCGTATCGACAAGAAGACGGTTATTGATTGCATTGTGAGCGGCATCGATTGCACGGTTGTCACCTTCCCCGATACCGATTCCAAGGATTGCGTCTCCCTGGTCTTTCATTACAGATTCCACATCCCTAAAATCGCGGTTTACAAGACCTGGTTTTGTGATAATATCTGAAATTCCCTGAACGCCCTGCCGCAAGATATCATTGATAATGACAAAGGCCTTTTCAACGGTAAGATTTTTTTCGGCATCTTTTAAGATAAGTTCGTTGGGAATGGCGATAAGAGAGTCTACTTCCTCGCGAAGCTTCCTAACGCCCTCCTCCGCATGATTCATACGAACTTTTCCCTCAAAGTTGAAGGGGGTCGTGACGACAGCGACAGTCAGGGCTCCAAGCTCACGGGCGATTTTTGCGACGATTGGGGCTGATCCCGTTCCAGTTCCGCCACCCATTCCCGCCGTGATGAAGACCATATCTGAATCTTTAAGGATTTCTTTTATTTGCTCCTGCTGCTCTTTTGCGGCCTCTTCGCCGACCTCAGGTTTTCCGCCCGCACCGAGTCCGCCGGCGAGTTTCTGTCCAATCTGAATTTTGTACTGTGCCTTGTTGTGACTCAATGCCTGCAAGTCAGTGTTCATTGCAATAAATTCAACGCCGCCGACACCACTTTCAATCATCGTGTTTACAGCGTTTCCGCCACAGCCACCGCAGCCCACGACCTTTATTTTAGTCGGGTTAGTCACATTGAGCGCAGGCGCATCCGTTCCCTGTGCCTTCACTACTTCAATATCATTTAAAGTCATGTTGTCCTCCCACCTACAACAGATTTTGTTCAAATGTCATTCCCGCTCGTTCTTGCGAGAGGGGTTAAAAAAATTTTTTCATTATTTTTTTGAATGTACTCTCACCATGCTGTTTTTTTTCGGTTTTTTCCTTTTTTTTGGGGAATTTCCGTCCGTCTTCGATTATCTGCTTATGAGCCAGGAAAAGACCTACAGCCGTAGCGTATTCCGGTATTCGATAAGACTCAACGATTCCACCGAGAGAAGCCTGAGGAAGCCCCAGTCTGACAGAGGATGTCCCGAAAACATACTGGGCCATTTCGACCGCTCCGTTAATCTGAGCGCCGCCACCAGTCAGGATAATGCTTCCTGAAAGCTGCATTTTTGAAAGCTTTGATGAGATTGAATCCCGCACCATCGTAAAGATTTCTTGCATGCGCGGATAAATGATTTCGCACAGCTCGCGCTTCGTCATAAGCTCGGTAGTTCTGCTTCCAAAGCCAGGAATCAAAACCTCGGAATTTTCACCCTCGATTAGGGGAAGCCACGCGCAGCCACTTTCAATCTTTATTTTTTCAGCGACGGAATTTGGCAAGCCCTTTACGACGGCAATGTCATTAGTTACAAGATTTCCGCCGACAGGAATTGAGCAAGTGCAGATTGGAGCGTCATTTAAAATAACGACGACATCCGTAGTGCCTCCGCCTATATCAATTAAAATTGAGCCTAAGTTTTTTTCGTCCTCGACCATTACGGCTTCTGTTTCTGCAAGAGTCTTTAACCTGATTTCGTCAAGCTGATAGCCCGACTGTTCCACGCAGGTTCTGAGATTCTGAACAGAGGTTCTGCTTGCAGTAATGATGTGCACATCCGCATCAAGCCGGTAAGCGATATTATTCACAGGATTTTTAAATCCTTCCGTTCCGTCAATAATAAACTGCTGGGGAATTACATGAAGAAGATTTCGATCAAGGGGGATTGAAATTGCGTTTGCGCTTTCAATCGCTTTTTTTACATCCTCTGCCGTGATTGCCCGCTCTGTCTTTCCGTAAGAGGAAATAGCCGCCGTTCCTCGGGTTGTCCGGCTTTCGATTTGAACTCCGCCAATTCCAGTTACGCAGGAATGAGCCTCGAGATAATTTTTCTGCTCAAGTTCGTCAATCATTTCGTGAATGCACTGCTTTGCCGCCTCGATGTTGACAATCGTTCCGTTTCGTAAAAGTCCGTTAGACGGGCGCTTTGACACATCAATAATTTCAGCCTCGCCATCGCCGTTTATATGACCAATAACGGCACGAACGAAGCAAGTTCCTATATCGAGACCTAAGAGAACATTTTCCTGAGAATTTTCCATACTACTCAATGTAGTCTCCTGTTTGTCTTGTGAGTATATCAGATTTTGTCCTGTAAGTCACTGACCCATAACGCAAATCTATTTCCTCAACCTCCGCCTTTTTTTCGATTTTGTTCACAGCTGACAGTGCAATCAGCATATACTGAAGCGACTCCTCGCTGAGCTGCCTGCCTGTCAGAATTCTTGTCCGTGAATGAATCGGATAAAGGACAAGCTCATAGTTTCCGTATTCCTTTGGAAGAACATGAATTTCTGAAATAGCCGCAAAATAGTTCTGTGAAAGATTTCTGATTTTATCAATCTGCTCCATCAAGGCACGGTATTTTTGAGGAATACGCATTCCCTCAGGAATATTTTCAACTGGAATTCCTGAAACCAATGGAAGAGACGAGTCATTGTTCACAAGTCCGGAAGTAGCGTTAAAAAGAACCCCGTTTTTGTCGATTTCAACCGGAACAGTCCGTCCGTTTGATGAGACAAATGTCATGGCGACAGGCTTCCTCTCAGTCACATTGATATAAACCTTGTTCGGAAATCTTTTCGTAACCTGAACGCTTTCAACTCCGGGAACAGACAAAACCAAAGATTTTGCTTCCGCAGTGCTGAAATTCATAAATTTTTTGTTGGCACATGGCATAATGACGCCGTTCATACTTTCCTTTGTGTATGAAGAAAGACCGCTCCAAGAAATCTCAACCTTATCAAGGCAGGGAACTACAAAAAAATAAACGCAAAGCTCACACACGAGAAGAACGGCGAAAATGGCGGCAATAATTTTTATCGCAGCCATTTTTGAATCTGAGACAACCTTTCTTTTCCGGCTTCCGTAAACTTCAAAATTCTCGAAGCCGTTTATCACAAAATCACTCATAAATTATCTCCTCAAATTCAATATCGTCATTTACACTTATTTCATTACGACTGGCATTAACCAAAAATCCGCAGGTGGCAAGCGTAAACAAAATAGAAGAGCCACCAGAAGAAAAGAAGGGGAGCGGAATTCCCGTAGTCGGAATCACCCCGCCCACAACGGCAACATTCATCACTGACTGAGTTACGAGCGAAACCACAAAACCGAAGGCCGCAACCGAAGCAAAGCGGGATTTTGCAGAAAGAGAGCAGTGAAGTCCCCTCCATGCAAACAAAATCAGAATCAGAAAATAAATAAGGACTCCAACATAGCCCATTGACTCAGCCCAGCCGGCAAAAATGTAGTCCGATTGAATTTCCGGAATGGAATTTATGCGGGAAAGCCCCGAACCTAAGCCCTGTCCCCAGAAGCCGCCGGAAGAAATAGCACGCCGCGCCGCATAAGTCTGATAATTTAAGGTCTGAAGGTAGCTGTCCTGATCCAAAAAGCCAATGATTCTGTTCAGACGGTAAGGCTCTAAAAACACAAAAAGAGCCGCCAGCGGCACAATAATCGACATAACAGGAACGAGCCAGAAGATTTTTGCTCCAGAAGCGATAAAAAGAAGAATAGCAAGGCAGGCTACAAAAACTGCACTTGAAAGGTCTGACTGAGCTACAATCGTCGCAATCAGGACAAAGCTCACGAAAACGGCAGGAAAGACACTTTTTTCGTCACTGTCGTCCAAAAGCCGTGACTGTTTTTCAAAATAATTCGCAAGGTAAAGAACAATCACGAACTTTACCATTTCAGAAGGCTGGAAGGTCGTAAAACCAAGACGAATCCATCGTCTCGCCCCGTTTCGCTCAACGCCAATGCCAGGAATAAATGTCATAATTGAAAGGACAAGCGAAATCACGACAAGAAGCGGGAGCATTTTTTTTATTATCTCAAGATTAAAGGTCGCAAAAACTATAAAAAGCATGAAACCGAAGCAGGAGCTAATCATCTGCCTTTTTACGAAATAAAGGTCATCGTTAAAAGCCCTCATTCCGTAGTTTCCGG
>CALGGS010000281.1 GCA_937915735.1 uncultured Treponema sp. | reverse complement strand
TGCGGGGGTGCGGTTCAGGCACAGCCTTCACCGAGACTCGACTAAAAACTTGCCTTGCAAGTTTTTTCGCCTATGGCGACCGTCTCCCCTTACTTTGCTTTTCCCTGATTTGCGACTGCCTTCATTTTTGCTTTGATTGCCTCCTGATCGCCCAGATAATAGTGCTTCGTGACTTTAAAATTGTCATCGAATTCGTATACCAGAGGTGTTCCTGTCGGGATGTTGACTTCAAGAATCTGTTCCGGCGTAAGGTTTTCAAGATATTTTACGAGAGCGCGAAGGGAATTCCCGTGAGCTGCGATAATGACTCGCTTGCCTGCCTTCATCTGAGGCTTGATTTCTTCCAAAAAGTATGGAACGACTCGCGCAATTGTCGTTTCAAGGCTTTCGTTCTGTGGCAGGAAGCTTTCGTCCACATCACGGTACATAGCCTGTTTTTTTGCAGAACGCTCATCATCGTCTGAAAGAACCGGTGGCTTAACATCAAAGGAGCGTCTCCAGATTTTTACTTGCTCGTCCCCGAATTTTGCGGCGGCTTCGGCCTTGTTTTTTCCCTGAAGGTCTCCGTAGTGCCGCTCGTTCAGCTTCCATGTTTTAATTACGGGAAGCCATGCCCTGTCCATTTCGTCAAGAATTCCGTTTAATGTGTGGATTGCCCGCTTTAAATATGATGTGTAGCAGATGTCAAAGTCGTAGCCTTCGTCTTTAAGGAGCTTGCCTGCATTTTTTGCTTCTTCCCTGCCTTTGTCGCTAAGCTCAACATCTGTCCAGCCTGTAAAAAGATTAAGCCGGTTCCATTCGCTTTCGCCGTGCCGTACCAGTACTAATTTTGTCATTTTAAACCTCGTGATAATATCTAAATCTGTTAGCATAATCTAACAAAAAGAGAGAATATCACGATTTTTAACTGTTAGCAATAGGTAACTAAAAACTACCTGCCGCTCAATGATTTTTTCCAGCGCACGATTAAATCCAGAGCCTGTCTTGGTGTCATATCGTCTGGATCAGAGCTTAAAATTTCGTCTAAAACCAGCTCCTCGTCAGAAAAAAGGCCTGGAATTGAGAGGGATTTTTGAAGAGTCTTTTCATCTGGTGAAATTTGTTTTGTTTCAAGATAGTCGACATTCACGCCGCTTCCCTTTCCTTCGCCGTGGAGTGAAGAAAGAATCTCGTTGGCTCTCTTTATTACGCTTTGTGGTACTCCTGCAAGACTTGCGACATGGATTCCGTAAGAGTTCTCACTTGCTCCTTCCTTGATTTTTCGCAGGAAAGTGATTTTATCGTTTTCTTCGCTTACAGCCATACACAAAAGCTGTAATCTAGGATGATTTAGCCGTGTGAGCTCGTGGTAATGTGTCGCAAAAAGGGTTTTGCATTTTAATGCGTTCAGAAGATACTCCGAAACAGCCCAGGCAATGGAAAGTCCGTCTTCGGTGCTTGTTCCCCGTCCAACCTCGTCCATAATCACGAAGGATTTTTCGGTGGCAGTACGCAAAATATATGCTGTTTCCGTCATTTCGACAAGGAAGGTTGACTCGCCTCGGGCCAGGTTGTCGCTTGCTCCGACACGGCAGAAAATTCTGTCAACGACACCAATATGAGCCTCATTTGCCGGCACAAAAGAGCCAATTTGAGCGAGAAGGGCAATTAATGCATTTTGACGGAGATATGTAGATTTTCCCGCCATATTAGGCCCCGTGATGAGTCCGAAATAGGGGAGTATAGAATCTTCTGATGACAGCGCAATGTCATTTGGAACGAATTCACCGCTGGGAAGATGAAGCTCAACTACAGGGTGCCGTCCTCCTCGGACGACAAATTCCTTTGAAGAGTCTACGAGAGGCTTAGTCCAGCCGTGAAGGTTTGCGGCGCTAGCAAGGGACGCCGTAGTGTCGGCATAAGCAATTTCCTTGGCTGTTTCAAGAAGATAGCCCATCTGCAAGGCTATTTCGTTTCTGACGGCAAGGAAAAGTGCTTTTTCAGTCTCGATGATTTTTAAAGACGCCTCGTTTATCTGCTTTTCGATTTCCTGTAAGCGGGGCGTTGTGTAGCGGTCTGCGTTCGTAAGCGCGCGCTTCAAAACAAAATGGCTGGGCACCTGAGATGTTTTTCCCCGCGTGATTTCGATGTAATAGCCTGAAAGAGAGTTGCTTCTGATTCTGAGATTTGGTATTCCTGAGTTTCTTTTTTCTTCTTCGGCGTAATCTTCTAATATTTTGCTCACATTGTCGTGAATCCGCCTGTATTCGTCCAGTTCCTCTGACCAACCGTCCTTTATGATTCTTCCCTCGTCAAGGGCTGTGGCAGGATCTTCCAGTATTGAGTCAAAAATTAGCTTTGCGATGCCCTGAGCGATTGTTTTGTCTGTATGAGTGAAACCGTAATTGTCCAGCTGTTCACGGACACGGAGCCATGCTTCCAGACTTAGGCGCAATGCTTGTAAATCCTTTGCGTGTGCTCTTTCCATTGCAATACGCCCTGCCAGGCGCTCGACATCAAGGATATCTGAAAAAATTTCGCTTACATATTCAAGGAGATTCCTGTTGTTCACAAAAAGCTCAACATGATTTTGCCGGGCGTGAATTTCTTCGATGTCCGTCAGCGGGTATAAAAGCCAGTTTCTCATCATTCGCTTTCCCATCGCCGTTTTTGTGTGGGAAAGACATTCCAAAAGTGAGAACTGTGTGCTTCCGTCGTGAAGATTCTGAACGATTTCAAGGTTTCGTCTGGAAGAGTCGTCCATAATAACGAACTGACTGTCCCGGTAGATTTTTATCCCCGTAACATGAGGAGAAGATGAAGTCGTAGTTTTTTTCAGGTAATCAAGCAGAAAGCCCGCAGGAGGAACCTCCGCAGAAGATTCGTTTAAGCTGAAGGACTGAAGATTTGCCGTATTGAACTGGGTGCAAAGTCGTTTGTAAGAGAGGGCAGGGTCAAAATTCCAGTCAGGATAGTAAGAAAGGGCGATTTTTTCTGTCTGACCAAGCACATTCTGAATTATCTCATTTTTTTGTAAATTTTCCGGAAGCAGGATTTCGCGGGGGTGGCAGCGGTCAAGCTCCTTTGCGAAGTTTTCTGCCATATCCTTCTCGTACCAGCTCGTTGCAAAAAAATCTGATGTGGTGACATCGATATAGGCAAAACCGCATTTTCCTTTCTGAACGCAGACACATGCTAAAAAATTGTTCGCCCCGCCTTCAAGATATTCGCTTTCAAGGGCAGTTCCTGGAGTTATTACTTCGATTACCTTTCGCTCTGTGAGGGTTTTTCCGTTCGGCTCGCCGATTTGCTCGCAGATAGCGATTCTTTTTCCGCATCGCAAAAGACGCGCAATGTAGATTTTTACGGCGTGGAAGGGAATTCCGCACATTGGCGCGCTGCCCCTGTGCGTGAGTGTAAGATTTAAAAGACGGCTGACTTCGATTGCGTCATTGTTGAACATTTCGTAGAAGTCACCCAAACGGTAAAAAAGAATTTCGTCCTTATGCTCATCCTTTATTGAAAGATACTGAATCATCATCGGAGTAAGCTCACTACTCTCGCTCCGACTCTGAACTGTTCCCGCTACAACTGAGTCCTTGTTTCGTCCCATTTTTTTACAATCCTAATGCCGAAATTACTTTGTCGGTAACATCGACAGAAGAACTATACCACAAAATCGCATTATTTTGTTGAAGGGAAAGAATCATAGAAAAGCCTTCGTTTTCGGCAACTCTCTCAATTGTTGAATAGAGCTTTTTGTAGAAGGAGTCTGAATTCTGAAGATTGTTTTTCATTGATTCAAGCTCCATATTTTTTGCGTTCGTGTATTCTGTAAGTGCGTCAGTTTTTTTGATGATGTCAGAATCTAGCCTGCTTACCTGAGAGTCATTTCCGCTGGAAAGAGCCTCCGCTTTTTCCTGCTTTAGTTTTTGGATTTCTTCCGTTCTCTTTGTGATTTCACGCTGAAATTCTGCCTTTTTGTTCTCGTAGTTCCTTACGGGCGCGGAATTCCTAAAGTAAGCCTGATAGACCTTTGCCGTGTCAACGACACCGAAGCGTGTAATCTGCTGGCTAAAAGCCACCCCGGTCAAAAAAAGCGAGAAAAAAGCTAAAATAAAAAGTTTTTTCATATTGTTTTCCTTATTTATTCGTAATGTTAAATGAAAGAACGAACTTCCAGTTTTTGTCCCAGTGCCATTCGCCGTCGCCCTTTCCGTATTTGTCACTTGAGCTTGTTGAGCCGAACTTTCCGGTGTTTGCGAAAAGCAGTCGGAGCGGGAATTGCGGAATCGTGAAGCGGATTCCAGGCCCCCAGCTGAAGAAGAAGTCTTCTTTTGAAATGCTGCCGTCAAACAGCTCGCCCGGCTCATCCTTGATAACTGCCGCATCTCCGAAAATATCTAGGGCAAGAATTCCTGGAACGACAGGAATTCGAAGCTCAAGGATGTTTGACCACATCGCTTTTCCTCGTTTTTTGTTGTAAATTGAAGTCCAGCCGCGTGCGTTGAACATACCGTCAAGATAAAGCCTGCTTGAGTCGCCAATTCCACTTCCTGGTTTCGGGAACTGCATTGAAAGGCCTGAGTAGCCCATAAGAACGAGCTTGAACATCCAGCTTTCCGTCACAGGGAATTTAAGCAATGTAAAATATTTTTCGAGCTTTGTGTCGGTTCTTAAGAAAAATTCTGTTTCAAGGGGAGTAAGTCCGTACCAGGTGAAGCGCTGGCTTAGAAACCAGCCGCTTGAAGGGTCGTAGTTAATGTCTCTGTCGTCAACGGAAACTGCCGTCCAAATTGAGTTTTGCCAGCCCCATCTGTTTGCGTATTCACTGATTGAGCCGTCAACAGGAGTCCACACATCCTCGTCATAAACATTGTTCCTTAAGCTGCCTGTAATACCGCCAGTCCAGGAGATAATGGCAAAATCAGGAGTCCATCGTCGTCCAAGAGAAAGACCCGTGCTCCATTTCCATTGCTCGTAGTCCATATAATATGTGTCATCGTCTTCGATATTGTTTTCATCCCAAGAAAGAGTGTATGCCGATAGGCTTGAGTGAGAGAATTCCGTGCTGATTGAGGTTGATATTGGCAAGTCCTTGAACCAGTTCGTTCCGTAGCCCAGGCTGATTGACTGAGTATCAGTTGAAATAGTCGTGCTGGCACTTACCGAGCGACCGCTTCCCGCAATGTTTGAGTCCTGCCATTTTACGAAAAGCGCGAAGGGAAGGTCGTCTGGATCTGAAACACCACTGAAGGTAACGCCGAATTCGATAGATGTGGTTGACTGCTCTTCGACTGAGACAATCAAATCGACAAGGTTTTCCTCGCTTCCGGGAACTACATCTGGAACAACCGCGCTAAAATACTGAAGGTTGTAGAGATTTCGTAAGCCTGTCGTAACCTTTGCCTTGGAGAAAATATCACCCGATTCGATTGGAATCTCCCGCTTGATTACATGCTCTTTAGTTTTTGTGTTTCCCTTGATTATGATGTTCTCTACATGCGAGCGGACATTTTCCATAATCATAAATTGATATGAGATTGTCTTTTTTTCTACATCCTTTTCCGGAACCTGCTGGAATCTGTTTGAGGTATAGCCGTTTTCATAGTACAAATCTGCTACGGCCATAAGTCCTTCGTTGAATTTTGTCTGATTAAAGACTGCGCCCTTCTTTAGCTTTACTTTAGAAGAAAGCTCTTCATCGCTAAAGATTTTGTTTCCGACAAAAGAAATTCCGTCGTAAGTGTACTGAGAGCCTTCCTGAATTACGAAAGTAATTGTAAGCTCGTCACGGTTCTTTTTTTCGTTGACCTCTGTTGACTGAGTTATGTCGATTACATCCGCATCAATGTAGCCTTCGTTCGCATAATAAGCGATGATTGCCTGTCTGTCTGCTTCGAGAGTCGATTCCTGAAAAGCTCCCTTTGAGATGATTCCGACCTCTTTAAGGGTAAGCTTCTTTTTGAGGGTTTTTGCCGAAATTACTTTGTTGCCTGAAAAATTGATTTTTCCGACGACCGTAGAACGGCCTTCTTCGATTGAGAAGGTGACTTCAACTCCATTGGATGTTTCCTTTGTCGAAGATGTTACCTTTGCGTTCGTATAGCCCTTTTCGAGATAAAGGTCACGGATTGAGCGCTCGTCAACAGAGATTTTCGCAGAATTAAAAATGTCCTTTTCTTTTGAAGAAATCGCCTCCTTTATTTCGGCGGTGCGAATCTGCTTGTTCCCCTTGAAGAAGAGCCTTGTGATTGCCGGCTTTTCCTTTACATTGAAGGTGATTGTGACAGAGTTTCGCTTCATGTCGCCCGGAAGTGCCTCCGGTGAAATGTCATCGAACATATCGAGTGCGTAAATTCTGTCCATCATATCTGAAAAAACATCATCATCGAATTTCTTGCCGTAAAAGCCTGAGACAACGCCCTCTACATCTTTGCTTGAAACGCTTTTTAGTCCCTTGAATGTGACGGATTTAATAACTTTGCCGTAATACCAAGTATCATCTGATTCTGCTGTAGCTTCTGATGATTCTGAATCCTGTGCGTAAATGCCAGAAGTGAAAGAAAATAGAAGCACAGAAGAGAGAAAAATCGTAGCGAGACGGGATGTGAATGACATATAACCACCTTAAAATGCGAGTTTCCACGATAATGTCATAGATGTGGACGGAACCCAAGTGTTCAGCAGTCCTTTTTGGAGTGAATTGATGTCAGGGGCAACGCCGAGACGAATGTTCACGAACGGAGAAGTCATTTCAAAGCCAAGCTCTGGCTGGAAAACGATTCCGTTTACGGAAGTGCCGTTATTAATCTTGTTTTCGTCATAGGACCAATGAAGCATTGAGTCCACATAAATTGAACTACCGAAGTATTTACCCATATAAACAGTTGAGTTGTCTATAAAGTTACCAACCGTAAGCTGTTTGTTGCTGGTGTCCTCGTCCATGCTCAACTTCAAGGAATTCTGAATGACATTAGTTCGGATTGAAAATATATCAAAATTCAAAAGTTCTCGCAATGTATTTTCCACGCGGCGCATGACCGTCGACTGAAGGAAATAATCTCCGCCACTTCCGAGAATGTCAGAAACGCCGGAAGAATCTGCCGAAATTACCTGCCCTAAAAGCTGCATTATTTCTCGTTCCGACTTCGCTGGGTTTGAAGAGAAAATCGGGCTGAAGGAGCTTACGCTTTGATTGTTTGCTGACATAATGATTGTGACCAGGTTTCCGTTGTCATCCCGCTCACGGGTTTCCGCTCGTACTGTGATTTTCGGGTCGATTGAGTCCTGATTTTCATTGAAGACGACACGGGCTTCCTTCATATAGAAGTTTCTGTTAAGCCAGGTGATTTCACCGCCGCGAAGCTCAATGTCACTTTTGAATTCCAAATCTCCTGAGAAAGAATCGAAATAAAGCGAGAGCGGAGTTCCCGGAGAAACAACGCCTCGCAAAAAGGGATTGAACAGAAGCTGAACCTTCTGCCCTACGATGATGTCGAAGTCAATGTTATAGTTAAAATCGTCTGCTGTTGTTCCGGCGTCAGTTTTTTTCTTTCTCGGGACGGCCTGCAAAATATTCTCAAGGGAGAACTGATTCTGAAGGCTTGTGGCAACGATTTCTACATCAGTGTCGTCTGCGATGACAAAGCCGGAGACGCTTATGTCATTCGGCATAGTAAAGGCCAGCGTCAAATTTCCGCTTGCCTGTCCCTTTGCATGAATGAAGGGAAATGACAGATCCAGTGGAACCTTTCTGTTGTCATCGATGTTAATTTTCAGTTCAAGGTCATTGGGAAGCCAGCGGTTGAATTCCATTCTGTACTCAACTGTTGCAAGACCTTTTCCCAGCGTTACGAGAGTCGGAGGAACGCTTGCCTCACCCTGAGCTAATGTCATTATAACTTTTTCTGCGTGCAGATAATTTTTAGAAATCATCGGAATCACGAAGTTCGGGTGAGAAACGCTGAAGGCCCCCGAAAATTCCGGGTCTGTGGTAGATCCCGTAATTCTTACCGCCCCCGTCAGAAGTCCTGAGTTAAACGAGACAAAGGGAATCTCAATTTCTGAGCAGATAAAACGCATGTCGGCGACCAGACCTGTCAAATCGAGGTTCATCTTGTTGTTTTTAATGCTTCCGTCCAAATTCAGTTGAATCGGGCTTCCTTTTCCTGCGCTTGCAGAAATAATTCCGTCATCAATCGAGTAGGACGCCTTAAAGCCGTTGTCAACATCAGTCATAAAATCAAAGCGTCCGGGGCTGTACAATGCCATAAGGGAGAATGGAAAATCGCTTTCGATGAAATCACCGGAAATTTTTGGCGATGAAAGAGTGACTGTGTAAAAATCCGGGAGAGTGAATTTCTTTTCGGGGCTGGAGCCTTCAATTTTCAGATCAAGCGGAGCGTGAATACTTTTGTTCATAAGTTCTGCGTCAACCGTAAGGGAGGCGTTTCCTGAAAATTTTGCGGGGTCAAAGAAGACATTTATGTCAGAAATCTTCGTAAATGCCCAGTCAATGTTTAAATCCGCAATGTGGGCACCCGTGTCATCGTAAACCAGCGAACCCTGTGCCGTAAGAGGGTAGCCGTAAAGGGAAAGGGAAGATTTGTTTAAAATCAGTGAGATAAAGGGATTTGAGAGAGTTCCTGAAACAAGCAAATCCGCCGAAATAGTGTTCTCCGGATTCTGGAGTGAAAGAAGGCGTGAGGAGGGGAAATTCTTTAAAGAAGCGTCAACCGAGATATAAAAGTCATTTTTAAGCGCGTCCACCGAGAAGGGCAGCAGGCTTGGGTTTGAAAAATCTGCAATCAGCGAGAGCTTTTCGCTTGAAATCGGGCTTGAAGTGTCTAAATTCGCATGAATCGAGTCAAAAATTCCGTCGGTAATGTTCCAGACAACAGTTCCGCTTCCGTCGAGGGATGAGACATTGTCTGAATAAGCGAGAGAACTCAAAACAAAGCCGTATTTTGTAAGGTTTCCTGAAACAGCCAGATGGGGGTTAAATTCCAGATTTAAGGACGGCTCTTCAAGCTCCAGACTGACAATATCCAGTTCAAAGCCGCTTTCCTTTCCGTAATGGAAAATCGAGCTGCTTGATGAGGCGAATACATATTTCCCAATTTGGAAGGGAAGGCCTGAGAACTGAATCGTAGCGCCAATTTCTTCTTCAATCGAAACCACTGCGTCAAAATTGTAATCTCCTGAAACAGAAATCCACTCAGGGCTGACATTTCCAAAAAATCTGTAGGGAACTGAGTTTAATGTCAAATCGCTCACGAACGAAAATTCACCGAATTTGTCTGCGAATTCTGCAGAAATTTCTGCGTGCGCCGTGTTCTTGCCGTAAATCAAGTCAAGGGATGAAATCTGAACTGTTTCACGAGAGCCGTCAAGGGAGAAAACAAGAAGCTGCCTGTCCTTTTCTGTATTTGCAAAAAGAACGCTGGGGGCCAGGAAGGTAAAATCCTTAAAATCGCTTGAAAAATATGCTTCCGTCGAGAAAATATAAGGCTTTAAGGCTTGTGAAAGAGAAGACAGTCCTTCAGCTCTTTCTTCCGGCATAAAAAATCTGCCTGTGTTTAAAAGACTGTCTGCAAAAATATTTGACAGAACTACGCTCGCCTGCACGGATTTTTCTTTTCCCGTCATAACGCTGCCTTCAATCTGAAGCCGTCCCAGCTCCTCAAAATCAATGTGCGACAAATCGAGCATGCTGAACTGAAAGTCAACCGACTCGTTTCCTGGAAGCGCAATAAACTCTATACCGGAAAAGCTTTTTTCTCCGAGGAAGACTTGCGGGGTGTAAAGCATAAATCCGTTTTTGTAAGGTTCAATCTCAACCTCTGTAGAAATAACGCCGCCATTTTTCAGTACGAAAGAGTTAAGATTTAAATTTCCAGTCGGCTGCATTGTCTTTATGTTGAATTTCCCAGAAAAATCAGCGTCAAGAAATGCGGCTTTTGCCTCGATTCGGTTTATGTTCACATTTTTTTCGTCCCCGTCAATTTTAAGAACGATATTTGCCGCCTCTCCGAGCAATTTTTTAGAAAGAGAGATGTTTATGTTTGAGCGGTACTGTGCTTCATCCTTGTTTAGCTTTCCGAAAACATTTCCCGTAAGGGTAGAGCCGTCAATTTTCTGAATTATCTCAGGTTTTCTTCTTATTGTGACGAGACGAAGTGGGTTAAAACGGTCAAAATCACCTGAAAAACTGAGGGAGCCGGTCTTTAAATCGAAATTTGCAAACAGAGAGAAGGGAAGAACTGTCCGCATTGTTCTCACTTCCACGACCTCATCCGAGTAATTTACGAGCATATCCAGCTTAGTGACGGAATAATCTGCGCCGCCAGCGGATGAAAGCGAAATTAAGGCGGAGCTTCCTTCAAAATTCGGAAAATAGGTTCCGCTCAGTGAGAAATTGCTTGCGAAGCTTGTTGCCCTGCCGTTTGTTTTTACAAGACTTGTCTTATAAACGATTTTCCCGGAAGTGTCGATGTCAACTCCTTCAGAAAGGTTGAAGTCCTTTAGTTTCAGGGATTTTAGGGTAATGAGAGCATCCTGATTTTTATCTTCATAATGAATAGAAAGATTTTTTATGTTTACATCGAGAGGAATGTCAAATTCCTTGTCAGAAAGAGAGAATTTTGTGTTTTTTTGTGCTTTAAAAAGAAAATCTTCTCCACTTTGAGCTTTGCCTTCTTCATTGCCATCTTTCCTCTTTTCGAGTAATTCCTTTATTTTGTCAACGAATGCAAGCTCCTGCATCGCATTGTATTCTACGGTAACGCCGCTTAAGGTCAGTTCTTTTAATGCCACCGTAGGATTTTTTGAGAAAAAGCCTGTAACATTGTAAGAAAGATTCGTCCGTTTTATGTCAATAATCTTGTTTTTTGTCTGCGCATCATAAAGAGATATGTTCTTGATGTTCACGCCTATAAAAACTGAAGGAGAAAGAGAGTCATAAGAAAAGGCAAGCCCTGTCTCCTCTGTCAGCTTTTCCGTAAGACGCGCCTCCGCTTCCTTTAGTGAAGAAAGCATACGCTCGTATATCGGTCGCACCAGGGCAAGGCCAATGATTAAGAGAAAGATAAAAATAACGCTTCCAAGGCTAACGCCAAAAACTTTGGACTTCATCTTTTAATATAAAAAAAATATCACTTTTTGGTAACAAAGACAGTTCTTCTCTTCTAGTATCGGTTGAAATCATTCCTTAATTTATGCCATTCTTGGGTAAGCTTTTTCGCTTTTCACTTTCTTCGTTCTGTGCTAATCTATGAAGAAATCTATGGTACTAAAAAATTTTGTTGTTTTTGAAGGAATTGATGGAAGCGGGACCAGCACGCAAATCGGGCTTTTAAAAAATCGCCCTGATTCTGACAGGTTTTTCTTCACTACTGAGCCGACCGACAGCGAAACCGGAAAATTTTTACGCAAAATGCTCAAGGGGGATGTGGAACTAGACCCAAAAACATCCGCCTTTTTATTTGCCGCCGACAGGAACGAGCATCTTTACGGTAAGGGCGGAACTAATTGTGGCGTTGTTGAAAGGTGCGGAAGCGGAAAAATCGTCGTTTCTGACAGATATTTATTTTCAAGCCTGACTTATCAGAGCGTTACTTGCGGAGACGAGCTTCCACGCCGTCTGAACGAATCCTTTCCTCTCCCTGAAATTTTGTTTTTCTTCGACATTGACCCTGAAATTTCACTTAAACGGGTTTTAGGAAGGGGGGAAACAGAAATTTATGAAAAGCTGGATTTTCAGAAGGCAACGGCAGAGAGGTACAGGGCTGTCATAGACGAATACGAAAAAATGAACACAGAAATGAAAATCGTCCGTCTTGACGCGACTCTTCCAATAGAAGAGGTCTCCAAAATCATTGCCGGGCAGCTTGAGCGGATTCAGATTATTTAAAATGACTTTTTTTTTGATTTGTGGTACATTTTTTTTATGACAATCGATGAACTTGTAGATAATATTTTGGACTCTTATGAACGCGACGGTGGAATTAACAAGGCTGGAATCGACAACTTTCCTGTGCGTGAAAATGTAGTTGCTGTTTTGCACGACATTCAGTGCCTTATCTTCCCGGGCTACAAAACGGCAGAAGAGCTTGACGCCGTAAATTTAAGATATATTACGGGGCAGCGTGTAAACAGAATTATCTCTGTCCTTACGAAGGAAATTCAAAAGGCTATTACATACAAGTCAATTCAAAGGGATGAGTGCGCCGAGGTCAATGACTCTCATTGCTTTTGTCTGGCAGAAAAAACAGCTCTTGCCCTTATCGAGGCAATTCCCGAAATACGGCGCCTTGCCCGCCTTGACGCAATAGCGGCCTTTAACGGCGACCCTGCTGCAAAAAGCGGGGATGAGGTTATCGTCTCTTATCCAGGCCTTGAAGCAATCATCGTTTACAGAATCGCCCATTTCCTGCACGAATGTGGAGTGCCTGTCATTCCACGAATTATGAGCGAGCATGTGCACGGAAAGACCGGAATTGACATTCATCCAGGTGCTAAAATCGGCGAAAGCTTTTTTATTGACCACGGAACAGGCGTTGTAATCGGCGAGACGACTATAATCGGAAACAATGTAAAAATTTATCAGGGTGTCACTCTGGGAGCTTTGAGCGTAAAAAAATCACTCCAGAACAGCAAGCGGCACCCGACAATCGAGGATAATGTTACGATTTATGCGAATGCCACTATTCTTGGGGGCGAAACTGTAATCGGAAAAGGTTCTGTAATCGGCGGAAACTCTTGGATTACGGAGTCAGTTTCAAACGCAAAGTAAATCAGGCCAGCTTAAAAAGCTTTTCGATGTCTGCCTCGCGAACGACAAGAACATTGCAGTTTGCGCTTCCGATGATTTCTGAATTCGTGGCCGAAATCTTGTCGTATCTGATTGTCGAATTTGATTTTGGATGTTCTTTTCCTCCGACTAAAATCAAATTTGCTTCATAATCTTCGGCAGACTTTATTAGTTCTGACCAGATTGCGCCTTTTTTCAGCTCAGTTTCAATTTTGACTTTTTTTTCTTCCGCAAGTTTTTTCAGATATAAAAGATATCGGTTTCCGTCATCGCAAAGACGCTGCTCATAATGACGGCTTTCTTCCTCATAAAAAATTTTTGATATTGTAAGCTGCTTCAGGGTGGAAGTGTCGACTACATAGATTGCCTTCATTTCGCATTTATATTGCTTTGAAAGTAAAATTCCATACATTGCCGCATGAAGAGACTGAGATGAGCCATTTACCGCGACTATAATTTTTTGAAACAAAGGCTTAATCATATAGTGATTATCGGTAGGGCAGTGGGTGAAAATTAGGAGGGAGGGGGAGAAATGAACTGATAACTTCTCACTTATTCATTTTTCTGATACAATGCCTTTACTATGGTAATTGCTTCAATCGACATGAAGGACGGACATGTTGTCCAGCTCAAAAACGGAAAGGATTTGGTTCTCCAAAGAGACGATTCTGATTCTTTAATTTCAGATTTTAACAAATATGGCGAAGTTGCAATCATCGACTTAGATCAGGCTCTTCGCAACACAGACGAAAAAGGAAACACAAAAAACACTCCTTTGCTAAAAACTTTGCTACGAAAAGGAAATGTCCGTGTCGGTGGCGGAATCCGTGATGTAAAAAAAGCCCGCGAGCTAATTTCTCTTGGAGCAGAAAAAGTAATAATTGGCAGTGCTGCCTGGAATCCTTCTCCAAAGGCAGGCGAATCTGTCCTTAACGAGGAATTTTTAAAAGAACTTGCGGATTCAATCGGAAAACAGCGCATAATCATTTCTGTTGACTCAATCGCAGGGAAAATTGCCGTAAAAGGCTGGACCGAGACTGTAGACATTCCTTTGATTGAGGGTGCAAAAGAGGCCGAAAAATATTGCTCTGAGCTTTTGTTTACCTGCGTCGAAAAAGAAGGCTGCATGCAGGGAACAGACATGGAGGCCTGTAAGGCTTTGAGAGAGGCCGTAAAATGCAGGGTTGTCGTTGCTGGCGGCGTAAACACTTTGGAGCAAATCGTTGAGCTTGAAAAACTCGGCTGTGATGTTCAGTTGGGAATGGCTCTGTACACAGGAAAAGTAAATCTCAAGGACGCTTTCATCGCTTGCCTTAATTTTGAAAAGGTGGGCGGAATGATTCCAGTAATCGCTCAGAGTCCCAGCGGTGAAGTTTTGATGCTTGGCTACTCAAACAAAGATGCGTTTGAGAAATCCTTTGAAAGCGGAAAACTCACTTTCTTTAGCAGGTCTCGAAATTGTCTTTGGACAAAGGGTGAGACAAGCGGTCACTTCTTGGAGCTTGTTAAAATGCGAGTTGACTGCGACAGGGATACGGTTTTGGCGACAGTTCTTCCTCACGGAGGAGTCTGCCACACGGGAAGCTACACTTGCTTTGGCGCCGAGCCGGATGCAAAATCAAATCTTGAGCGGCTTTACGGCACAATTGCAGAGCGATTCGCAAACCCGCGGCCGGGAAGCTATACTGCGACCCTTAACGCAAAACGAGTCCGTGAAAAAGTTATGGAAGAAGCCGAGGAATTGACCGATGATGCCGATTCAAAAGATGAAGTTATCTGGGAAGCCGCCGACCTCTTGTATTTCGTGAGCGTTCTCATGTACAAAGAGGGCGTTACCTGGCAGGATGTTTACAACGAGCTGGACAGGCGCCATAAAGAAAAGTAATTCAATGAATTTTCACGGGGCTGTCCAATAAGTATGAGTCATTGCCGTGCTCGACACGGCAATCTCTTGTA
>CALGGS010000280.1 GCA_937915735.1 uncultured Treponema sp. | reverse complement strand
GCTAATTGTCCGTAACTCTTTTGGCAAAGCCAATCGAGAGTTACGGCAATTTGACGGGAAGTGCTGAGTAATCGCGACAAGTGTTAATCAGCACTTCCCTATTTTTTGAGAATTCCCTTTTTTAAATCTTCTTCGGCTCTTTTTCGCATTTCGGCCCGCTTTTTTTTGCCTGTCGCGGTAGCAGGAAGACTTTCGACTATCGCAAAATATCTGGGTCTTTTGTAGATTGAAAGCATTTCGTTTTTTGTACAGAAATCGAAAAGTTCCTGAACGGTAAGACTTTTTTCTTTGGCAACGATATATGCCGCAACAGCCTGTCCGCGCAATTTGTCACAAACGCTAGTAACGAGTGAGTCCTCTACCTTTGGATGAGAATTTAAGACAGCTTCGATTTGCTCCGGATAAATATTTTCGCCGCCAGAGACAATCATATCGTCTTTTCGTCCCCGAACGGTAACAACCAAGTCTTCATTCCAGACACCAAGGTCTCCTGTGTACATCCAGCCCTTGTAGAATTTTTCGTCAGCGTTTTTTTGATTTCCGATGTAAGAATATGTCGTTTTTTCAGGGGAAAAGATTATGACTTCGCCTTCGGTTTTTCCGTCCGTCTCAACAATCTCCTCCGGCTCGGCTTTTTTGTCAGGATAAATTTTTACGATTCGAACCTCGTCATCCGTGCAGCTAAGCCCCACAGAACCAGAGCCGCGAGGAAGGTCGTAAGGACGCAAAAAAGAATTCCAGAAGGTTTCTGTCGTTCCATAGCCGTTAAAAATATTCGGAGTAAGCACCTTCATATAGCGTATGCACTCGTCTTTTAAAAGAGGGGCGCCCATTGCGACAAGGCCTTTTAATGTGGAGAGATTTTTCGGAACTTTTTCCTGAGAACGGGCAAGAAACAAAAGATTTGACGGACTTCCCATTAAAAAAGTGATTTTGTATTTTTCTACCCATTCAAGCGCATTTGTCGGCTGAAATTTTTTCATAACGACGACTGTTCCGCCAGCGTAAAAAGTAGGGCAAAGTCCCCCGGAATGACAGCCCCCCCTGTGAAACCAGGGAGTCATATTTAAAGTGACATCATTTTGATTCATGGGATAATGCATAATCACATCGTGGGCAGAAAGAACCTCATTTATGTCGTTTATGGGAACAGATTTGGGAAGGGCCGTAGTTCCGCTTGTACAAAGACGAAGAACCTCATCATAAATATGAGGAGTAAAATCCCGCTTCGGATTTCCCCTGCCGGCATTTCTTACAAAATCATCATAAAAAATATGATTCTCCGGCTTTTCAAAGTCTTCCTGATTGTCAGCGATAATAAATTTTTCGACCTTCCATTTTGAAAGTTTTTCCGCCTCTATGACTATGTTTTTGATAAAAGCGGAATAAATAAAAACCTTGGGCTTGTTCGCCTCGATTAAAAGAGCCATTTCTCCCGCGGCAAGGTTATAATTTGAAGCCAGTAGTATTGAGCCGATTTTTCGCGGTCCGATGTAAGAAAAAGCAAATTCCGGACAGTTTCGGAGGGCAATCATAACGACATCATTTTTGCCGCATCCAATTGCCTTTAAAGCATTTGCAAGACGATTAGCTTCTTCGTTTAAGGCTTCGTATGTCCAAAAACGGGAAGTTTCTCCGTCAATGAGAGCCGTTTTTTTGGAAAAGCGCGACACATTACGCATAAAACCGTTGAGATAGGTATATTCTCGCTCAAAAGTTTCGATAAACATTTTGTCGTTGTATGTCCGCATGCTTTTATTATAGCAGAGAATAAGTGAGTTGAAAACTATGGGACTCCCCTATGAATTGATAATCTCCGCCCAGGAGCGCTTGTCCCTCTTTTCCGGGTCAATTTCCAAGGCAAGGAGAATTTTTTCAAGCAGTAAGCGAACCTTATCCGCTTCGGGGGTCTCCTTAGTGTATTCAATTTCGATATACGAAAGGCCGTTCACCTTTAAAAGCTCCAGATGAGCCTCAAATTCAAGATTGCACCCTTCCTTCAGCAGGCAATAGACAGAGTAGGAATCTTTTTTCTTTTCAAACCATTTAATATATCCGCTCGCCTCAAAGAAAGCCCTCAGAACCTCTGGATTTTCAACCTTTGTTTCATGCTCAGAATTGAATTCCACGCCATTTTCAAGTGTCTTTTGCTTGATGCAAAAATATGCCGTTTCGTTATTTTCAGATTCGTCACCGAAGATATCGATTCCGCTGGGCTTTATTGCCAATTTTTTTTCACTTCGTATGCGAATCACCTTCAGCTCATTGTTTTTCTTGCGCTCTTCATGAGTTTTGTATCGTGAAAAATATTCATCAGATTTTATGATATGAGAAAGAGAATGGAAGGAAAGATTTTTAAAATCTTGACTTGCTTGAATAATTTCTTTTAAGTGTGAGAACTGTTTCTCACTAAGCGGAACCTTAAGTTCAATTTCGCGGGCCATAAATCAAATCCTTTTTTTATTTTAGCATTTTCCTCGTAAAAGTAAAATATCTCTCTATATCATTTTTAGATTTGTGATATAATTCTCGTTATGGAAATTTCACGAGTGACTTTAATCGGTGCGGGGGCTGTCGGCTGCGTTGTGGCAGAGCCTCTTTCAAAATATCTTGGAAAAGAAAATGTAGAAATTCTGGCTTCGGGAGAGCGGCTTTCCCGCTACAAAAAAGACGGACTGTTTTTAAACGGGAATCTTTTGGACTTTAATTATGTAGAACCTGGCGAAGCAAAAAAATCTGACCTCCTAATCATTGCGACAAAAAACCTTCAGCTTGAGACGGCTCTTAAAATGGCAGAAAATGCAGTCGGAAAAGACACGGTGATTCTCTCGCTTTTAAACGGAATCCAGAGCGAGGAAGAAATCGCAAGAAAATTCGGAGAAGAAAAAACCCTGTACGGCTTTGTCTTAAGCTTGAATTCAATTCACGAAAAAAATCAGATAAACTGCTCAAATCCAGGTGCAGTTTATTTTGGAGAAAAAGACAATTCAAAAAGCGAGCGGGTTTCTGCCCTTTCACAGCTTTTTAAAAATTCCGGCATAAAGGCGATAAATCCGGCAGACATCCATCTTGAGCAATGGAAAAAATATCTCATAAATGTCGTTTTTAACACTCTGAGTGCCCTGACCCGCTCGCCTTACGGAGGCTTTCGCCTGGAAGTGCTGCAAAATCTCGTTCGGAAGGCCGGAAGCGAGGTTGTCAAAGTGGCAAAGGCCGAAAATGTTCCCCTAAAAACAGAAATGCTTGAAGATGACATTCGCCTTATGTGCAGTCACGACATCAAAGGAAAGACGAGCATGCTGCAGGATATGGAAGCGGGCAGAAAAAGCGAGAACGACTTTTTTACAGGAACGATTATAAGGCTCGCCCAAAAACACGGAATCGAAGTCCCTACCTGCACGATTCTCTACGAACTCGTGAAGGCGACCGAGGAAGCAAGAGAAATTGTAAACTAAAAATACAACTATGCTCGCCTTGCAGCACTGCCTGTTAAATCCTTAATAACCTCACCGGCAATAATAAGTCCCGCGACTGACGGAACAAAAGAAGCGCTTCCCGGAGGGATTCTAGAGGCTGTCTTTCCGGGACGAGTTTCTGTGGGGGCAACGATTTCTTCGTAATCACCTGAAAGCACTTCCAAGGCTTTTTCCGTCGAAAAAACAACCTTTACATCTTTGATTTTTCGCTTTTTACATTCCTGGCGCATAACGCGGGCTAAGGGACAAACCGAAGTTTCTGAAATATCCGCCACCTTAAACTGAGTCGGATCCAGCTTGTTCCCCGCTCCCATACTGCAAATAATTTTGCATCCCGCTTCCTTTGCCTGCATAATCAGATTTATTTTTGCCGTAACGGTATCAACTGCGTCTATAACATAGTCGTATTTTGTAAAATCAAACTGATTGCGGTTTTCCGGGAGATAAAAGCATTTAAAAGCCTTTACATCTGCATTTGGATTGATGTCTAAAATCCGCTCCTTCATAACATCAACCTTGTATTTTCCGATTGTCGAAT
>CALGGS010000279.1 GCA_937915735.1 uncultured Treponema sp. | reverse complement strand
CCATGTCTGCGGCAAGGGCGTTCTCAAAATTCTCTTTTGTCATCATCTTGCGGGCAGTGATTCCACGCTTGTACATTTCCATTACCTGCATACCAGCGTGTTTTGCAAGCTGGATTCGGCGACCGGTTACGGCAGGAATTGTTCCGTTGCCGGGTAAGCCCAATCCCAAAACCTCGGTGAGGCAGTTCATTGAGTTTGCGGTGAACATTCCAGAGCAGGCACCGCAGCCAGGGCAGGCGTACTGGGCAAGTTCATTGAGCTGGTCTTCGGTGACCTTACCGACAGCTAGTCCTCCTACAGCCTCAAACATATCTGTCAAAGAAAGATTTTTTCCAGAGTAGGGGTTTGACGCGTCGTGACCTGGTAAGTGACCTGGCATCATAGGACCGCCGGAAACGAAAACCGTAGGCAAGTCCAGGCGGGCTGCTGCCATGAGCATACCCGGAACGATTTTGTCACAGTTTGGAATCATAACCAAAGCGTCAAACTGATGGGCTTTTGCCACGCATTCAACTGAGTCAGCAATCAGCTCGCGTGTTACAAGAGAATACTTCATGCCCTCGTGTCCCATTGCGATACCGTCACAGACGCCGATAGCCGGGAATTCAACTGGAGTGCCGCCAGCCAGACGGACACCGGCTTTAACAGCCTCAGCGATGCGGTCAAGCTCAATGTGGCCCGGAATCAGCTCGTTTTTTGCGCAGATGATTCCAACCATTGGCTGGGCAAGCTCTTCATCAGTGTAGCCAGATGCATAAAAAAGAGAGCGGTGCGGAGCGCGAGCCGTTCCCACAATTGCGTTATCAGATTTTTTTGCCATAATGTACCTCATTTTCTTGTTCGCATTATTATATAAATCAGATTGTATTGCGTAAAGTGAAATGTATTAAAAAAGATGATGAATTTTTTGCAATGATAAGAGTACGGAAAAATCACAGATTTTTCCGAGACTCGCTCAAAAGTCGTCTCACGACTTTTGCCGGCTTTGCCGTCGCTCCCTATGCGTAAAGTGCAATGTTTTTAATTTAACGATGATTTTCTTGCAATGAATTTTTCACTTCTCAGATTTCAGTTTTTATTGTATAATTACGGTTAGTTATGGAACGAGATTCTTTTGAGAATTTGGCTTCGACAATTTCTGATGATGAGCGTCAGAGCATACTCGACCGAATTACCTCCTCTGATAGTCAAAACAATTCTAATCTTTCTGACAATACAAATTCCGACCAAGATGATGCACCACTCGAAATAAAGCTTCAGCATGAGTCATTTTTTTTAAGATTTATCGTCTGGCTGAAGGCAATCCTTTCAAACACAAGCAAAACTGTCATTTACAACGAATTTAAGCTTTCAGAGATGGCAAGGTTCGTCCAAAGAAACTATCCGGGACTCATTGATTACAAACGGGGACTTCTTCTGAATTTTTTTTATGAGCAGATTTCAGAACTAAAGGCCTGTGCGGACTTTTTTAAGCCCTATCTTGCGGCAACACTTGACAATGACGGCTCTTTCTACGCCTTTTTGTCCTCAATAGCAATTCCCGAAACTGTCTCGGAAATCAATAACGAGGCAGACCCTTACTCAAATCCAGTAAGTGCAGAGCTCAGGCCGGATTTAAGGCCAGCCCTTCTTCGAAAACTTGAGGATATTTTTGACAATATTCCAGAGAATGACAGGGCATTAATGTATACGAGCGCAAAAGCCTTGGAATGGCTCCGTCAATTCGTAAAATTGCCATTCGCACGCTTTATCACTCAGTTTTCATCGGCTAGCGGAAGCGAAAGAACATGCCCTCTTTCACAGGTTGATTCAGAAATAGCCGATTATACAAAGATTCTCTCAAAGCCGGTGGAGCTTCCAGACGAATTTTTGCAGGCACTTTACATGTTTGCTGTCAGAAATTCAAAAATCTTGAATGAAGAAGGAAGTGGCCGTGATGCGGGAGAATTCATCTCGAAAGCCCGCGCAAACGCCAGCTTCATAAAAATGTTCGTCACCAGCGTTCCAATGCAGGCAATCGCTTGTATCGCAAACAATGACTCTTACTGGCACACACAGATTTTTTCAGGCGGAGAAGACTGGTTCGTAAAATTCAAGAATGAGTACAAAAAAATTTTCGAGCAGAAATGGATTTCCTGGGAATCAGACTGCAAGCGTGAGGCTTTGCTTTCTACCCTAAAAACAACTTTCGGGCTTGACAAATTTCCGGAATTCCCGGTGCGCCCCTGGGAAGATGTCTGGTCAGGAGTTACATTCGCCTACAATTCAACGCTTGGTTTCCTGAACTGGTTTATGAAGGAAAAATTCTCCGTTTGCGAGCTGGATTTAAAAACACTGATTGTGCAAGGCTCTTTCAACAAAAAAGAAAATCATACCCAGCTTTCCGACGCATTTAACTCAATGGTAAGCCTTTCCATCTCATTGCAGGAATTCGCACGCCGACTTTCAACTAATGGTGAGACTGGAAGCCTTCTGAATAAATTTAGGGAAGAAAATTCAAGAACCCTGCAGGCTCAAAACAAGCTTGAGCAGATTATGAGAGGTATTGAAAGTGATGTCTCTTCCTTGATTCATCGTTTCGGAGATGCAGCCAGGGCAATCAACAATGTCCTTTCAGGGATTTTAGGCTATACAAAAGATACGAAGTATGACACATTGTCTAACCTGAACAAAATGAAGGACCAGAACAACGAGCCATTCATTCATAAAATCGAGCAGTCTAAAAATATCATCGAGAACGCACTGAATGTAGTTGCAGAGCTTGAAAGCCTCGACAAACAAAAGAAACGCCAGGAATAGAAGCACGACTTTTCCGCCGTGCTATTCCATTCATCCGCAGACAGACACGGATTATCGTTTTCTGTCAATCATCTCGATGCACTTGTCGCCGAAGTTGTCAACGGCAACGCCTAGAATCGAAAAGACGACAGCAGAAACAACGATTAAAACAATAGCAATAAGTCCGA
>CALGGS010000278.1 GCA_937915735.1 uncultured Treponema sp. | reverse complement strand
ACGAGGTGGACAACGACTACGGCACCGGCTACGGCACCAGCTTCGGCTACGGCACCGGCAACAGCTACGTCTTAAAAAAAATCAACGAAAGAAAAGTTTTTCATGTTGATGGCCTTCCTTGCCAGCCGGTTGAAGTTCACAACATATGGGCAAAAGTAAAACTTATCAACACTGGAGATTATACACTTACAGAATGTTTTCTTGCGAAATATCACGGAGCAATAGCACATGGAGAATCCGTCAAAAACGCGCTTCGGGATGCGCAAAAAAAATATTTTTCTTCGCTTGACTTTGAAGCCTTGAAGGAAAAACTTCTTGAGGAATTTATCGAGAAAGGTTCTCTGACAGTCGCAGAGTTATCCATGTGGCACGGTCTTTTAACCGGCTCATGTACTTTCGGCCGCCAGCAGTTCCAGAAAGAAAATGCCCTGGAAGATTCTGACAAGCTGACTTTAAAGCAGTTCGTCAAACTGACACAAAACGCTTACGGGGGAGGAAAAATTAAGGAGTTGATAAATGGATAAAGATTTTCTGAACATCAAGGAAGCGGCGGAATATCTGAGGGTGAGCACAAAAAAAGTCTATGACTTAAAGGCCACCCGGAAAGACTTTCCGTTTCACAAAATTGACGAGAAGCTGGTTTTTAATCGTGACGAGCTTAAGACCTGGGTCTTGTCACAGTAGGGGGAATGATGAACTTAAAGAAAACAAAGAACGGATTCAGGA
This sequence comes from uncultured Treponema sp., assembly GCA_937915735.1. Lineage (GTDB taxonomy): Bacteria > Spirochaetota > Spirochaetia > Treponematales > Treponemataceae > Treponema_D. The sequence continues at coordinate 10,312 of CALGGS010000278.1, read as the reverse complement.
AGGACGACGGAAACTATAAGGAATGGCTTCTTGCTGTCTTTTGCCTGGGAATCTTTTTCGGCTGGTTCTCATTCATATTCGTAACGGACATCTTTTTCTGAGAGGAGAAAAAAGAAATGGATTACATTCTGGACTTATGTCAGAAGATTCGGAGCTGGGACAAGGAAAGCCCCTATGAGATTCTTTCGGCAAACAAGAACAAAGAGGATGAGTCACTTATCCGGCTCGTAGTAAGGGTAAGAAAAGCAGAGGAGACAACAGAAAATGAAGAAAGCGCATGACATCGTTTTGGACTGCTCAAACATCAATGAGACGGTCATCAAAGCCTTGGAGAAAGAGAACTCCTGCGGCGGAATGGAAGCCGTGACCGTCCTGAAGTTGCTCAGGGCAAAGCTCGGCGAACTGGAAGAGATTCTTAACGAGGAGGCGGCCGCATGACAATGTATGAGATTGCACATGAGGTCACAGAGATTGAAGACCTGTATGAGTCGGCGGTGGACGAGAACGGAGAGCCTCGGGAGCTCACCGAAGAGGAAAAAGAGACCCTGAAAAAGTGGATTCTTGCAAACGAGGAGACTTTCAAGGAGAAGTTCGATTCTTACGGAAAGTTCATCCAGAACCTTAAAATCAACGCAGAGCTTGCTGAGGCTACCCGCAAAACATACAAAGCTGAGCTAGACCGCCTCGCAGCAAGGGCAAAGACAGCCACAAACCGAATGGAGAGCATGAAGTCAATCCTGCTTTGGGCGATGAACACAATGCACATTGACAAGGTTAAGACGGCTCTTTTCTCGGCCTCAATCCGGGAGAATCCGCTTTCCGTCAACTGTGACGATGTGAAGATTTCCGAAGTTCCCGACATCTACATTAAGAAAGAGGTCAGCAAGTCGGCTATCTCGGCGGACATCAAGAGCGGGAAATTGCAGGTGTCGGATTCCGGGCTTGTACTTAAAGACGGAGAGATACTCGGCGGAATCCGGGCAACAAAATCAAAATCACTTCAAATCAGATAGGAGATAAAGAAAATGGGACTTCCAGTTTTAATCTTGGGTGAATCAGGCAGCGGAAAAACTTACTCGCTCAAGAACTTTGAGCCGGACGAAATTTCAATTTTCAGCGTCGAGAAATCACGCCTTCCGTTTCAGAAAAAACTTCCAGTCATGCCACATGCGACTTATGAGGCAATCAACAAGGTTTTGGGCGGAGAGCTGACAAAGAAAAGCTATGCGATTGATGACAGCCAGTATCTTCTTGTCAACCAGCTTTTTGACGGATTGTATGAGTCGAATCAGTTCGACTTGTACAAGAAAATCGCCTACAACTTCCGCAACCTTGTCCACGACATCAACTTCAAACTTCCTGACGATGTAGTCGTTTACTTCCTCCACCACCTTGAGAAGAACAATGACGGAACGATGAAGGCAAAGACAATCGGGAAGATGCTTGACGAGAAGCTGACTGTGGAGGGGTGCTTTGACATCGTTCTCTACACGAAAAACGAAATGGGAAATCATTCTTTCGTCACGCAGTCTGACGGATTCATGACCGCAAAAAGCCCGGAAGGAATGTTCAAGAAAGAGATTCCGAACGATCTTAAAGCGGTTGATGTCGCTATCCGCAACTATTACGGACTGACAAAAGCAAAGAATGAAACGAAGAAATAATACCTGCTCCCGGGACGACTTTCTCAGGGCGTGGAATTATACAGAAAAAGACATAGGAGAAATCAACATGGCATTCGGTGACAACTACAAGCCGGTTTATGAGGCCCCGATGCTCGCAGACGGCGAGTATCTTGCGAGAATCAAAGAGGCAAAGCTCAACTGCTATGAGCAGAGCGGAAACGAGTACGTGGAAATCCATGTGGAAATCAAAGACCATCCGGGATGCAACCCGTCGTTTTTCTACATCAATGAAGCCCCGAAACTCGGAGCAGTGAAAGCGAACGGCCAGCCGGTAACGCAGGACGATGTGGACAGAGGAAACCGGCAGATAACAACTTTCTTCCTCTGCTTCGGAATCAAGGAAGGTGACTTTGACATCGCCCACTGGAAAGGACACACGGGCATTGTCAAGATTGCCCCATCCTACGACAAGAACGAGCCGGACAAGAAGTCGAAGGCCTATAAGACTATCTACCCGCAGAAACCGAAGGAAGAGAAAAAGGCAGCGGCGAACCCGCTCCCGCCTCCGCCCGACCCGACACCGGCGGCGGCTTCCCCGACTTCCGGCGGCGGCTTCCCCGAAGACATTCCGTTCTAGGCGGACAATCCTAGAGGGCGTGGCTGGTTGCTTGGGGGTCATCCTCCCACCCGACCCCCTCCACTGTTCGATTCAGTGGCACGCCTTTAGGCCGTCGGCCGAATCCTCGTTGAGGATTTTATAAAAACGCAGTTGTGCGATAAACAACACACTCCTTATTATAACCCTTTTTTCGCCCTTGCCGTTTGGGGGAGACTTGACGGAATGCAATTAGGATAAATCTTCCGGCATAGGAAATCGAAAAACGGCACTTTATTTCTAAATCGAGGGGAAAGAATTTTAAATGAGAGATTCTTTTGTTTTTTATAAAAGTTTTTACGACTCAATGCTTGAACTGGAAAACTCTGATTCAAGAATGAAAGTTATGAGCGCAATATGTGATTATGCGTTTGAAGATATTGAGCCGGATTTATCAATCTTTAATACCAGCGAGAAAATTATACTTACAATCGGAATCCCTCTCTTAAACGCTTCAATCCGTAATTTTGAGAACGGCAAAAAAGGCGGGAGACCTACCGTCAAAAATCCACAGCTTGAAAAAGAGATTCTGGAAGACAGGTTAAACGGATTGTCTGCGGCAGAATCTGCTAAAAAACACAATGTGTCAGAAAGAACAGTTAAATATATATTGGCGAGTGCAAAAACCTATGCAAAAAGTGCAAAAACCACTGATACTTTAAATTCTACTGATACTTCTACTGATACTTCTACTGATACTTCTACTGATACTAAGAATTTAAATAAAAATAATAATAATATTCCCTCACTTTCTGAAATTGAAAGTTTTTGCACTGCAAATAATCTTATCGTTGCCCCGAAAGAGTTTTACGAATACTACAACGAGCACGGATGGGAGCTTGTCTACAACTGGAAAAGCCTTCTGAAAAACTGGAACAAGAATCAGCTTGAAAGGCAGAAAGCAAAGGATTCTTCCGACCCCTACGCAGGACTGAGGTAGAGCCATGACAACTAGCGAAATCACGGAGCTTGAGAAAGTCATAATCGGCTCAATCATTCAGAAAGAATCCTTGCTTGACTCCCACTTCATGGAGAAGCACATCATAGCGGATATGTTCACGGACTCACGGAATCAGCTTCTCTATGCGAATCTCGTGAACATGCACTACATCGCCGGAATGAAGATAAACTCTGTCTCTCTCTTTCAGTACCTTGCGACAAGCAACCAGCTTGAGGCTTGCGGCGGGGGCGTGTACATAGCGGAGCTTGAGGGTGACGGATTCCCCTCTAACATTGACTTCTACATCGAGCAGTTGCAGGAAGTATTTCTGAGGCGGGAAACCGTAAAAAAATTACGAACCGCAATGGAAACAGTCGGGCATGCAGACAAGGTGACTCCCGATGATGTAACGAAAATCATCGCTGACTTCTCGCAGCTCACGGAGATAGCGGAGACCACGAAAATAGCGGACATCAACCATCTCTTTACCCTGGCTAAAAACGAGACCAACAAGGCTATGCAGACGAAAGAGCCGACGGGGATTCTATCGGGATTCGATGTCTTTGATTCTGTCTCCGACGGATTCCAGAAAGGAGAGCTTTCGATATTGGCGGCCCGCCCCTCTATCGGTAAGACTTCACTTGCGCTCTCAATGTGCATGAACATAGCGAAGGCTCACCCGGTGGCGTTCATATCGCTTGAGACTCCCGACAAGATGATAGCCTTCAAGATTACGGGGCTTCTTGCTGACACTCCAATCTTCCAGCTTAGGAAAGGATACCTGACGGAGCAGAAATACAGAGAGACCTTCGAGCAGAAGGCCGCTGAGTTCCGGCAGAGAAACTTCTTCCTCGTGGATAAAACAAGCGTCGACATCATGGAGCTCAAAAGCATAGTAAGGCGGCTTGTCTTGCAGTACGGAATAGAGATTGTCTTTGTCGATTATATCGGCCTTGTGGACGCTGGCTCCTTGAATATGCCGGTATACGAGAAACAGACGATTGTCTCCCGCTCTCTTAAAGAAATGGCGAGGGAGTTCAATATCGCTGTCTGCGCATTGTGCCAGGTGTCGAGGGGGGCTGAGGGGCAGAACAAGCCGCCTTTATTGAGCGACTTGCGGGGCTCAGGCTCAATCGAACAGGATGCGGATGTAGTCATGTTCATCCACGGCAACCGGATAATTCCCAAAGACGAGAGGACGGCAACAAGAGAACTAATTATCGCAAAAAACAGGAACGGGGAATGCACTTTAGGCAAAATCAACTTTGTAAAAGCGACGGCAAAATATGAGAACTTAAAAAAAAAGGAGTAGATGTATGACAAAGATTGATGCAGCTTATCTGAGATTTTTGGGATGCATTCTGGCAACGAGTCCCGAAGAGTTTTACAGGAACTATCCCCTAAATGGCAGGCATTTCAATGCAAAAGGAAAAAATGAGTATTGGAACAGGATGCTGGGAAACGACAAGGATTATAACAGGAAAAGATATGCTGCCATAAAAGCAAGGAAGGAGGCGGCGAAGTGACGGAGCCTATTTTTTTGTCAATCCGGGGCGAGACTCCGGCAAAGAAAAACAGCCGGATAACGCTCCGTAACGGAAAGACAATCCCCTCAAAAAGATACAGGGATTGGCACTCCGCGGCTCTCTTCCAGCTTGAGGAGCAGTGGAAAGGCAAGGGACGGGGAAGATTTGAGAGTGAGATACATGTCAACTTTCACTTTTTCCATGAGGACAACCGGCGGAGGGACAGTGATAACGGGGTGTCCAGTATCTTTGATACACTGCAAGACGCGGGAATTATCAGCGATGACCGATGGCAGATTGTCCGGGAGTTTTCGGTGAAGAATACGAAAGCCGCTGAGGCGAGGTGCGAAATTGAAATTATCGAAATCGAAATTTGAGAAAATGAGGTTCCTCGCCATGCCCGAAAACCACGGCGAGACGATGTTTTTCACGGATTTAAATGATTTGCTGGATTACTCCCAGCTGAAAAAGGAGGAGGTAAAAACAGCTGTTGAAGAAGGTTTTTCCGTCTATATGGCGGGGAAAAGATACTTTATCAATGAGGCTCTGAGCTAATGATTTTGTCTTTGTTCCCGGAAATCGAGGAGATGGAATACAAAGAGAAAGAAAAAAAGTTTTTGGAGCTGAGACAGGCTCTGACACGAGACAACGGCTACAACGAGGACGAGCGGGTCTTCCAGGCCGCCCAGGATTCGTGGGAAAAAAACGGGGACTTGAAGTCGTGGAATGTCATGTACATCAAGATTCAGAAAGCCTGCTTCAACTGCATCAACAAGAAACTTGTGGGAAAAGTCCCGAACATCACTATAGAGGATTATTCCCATGATGTGACACTTAATATCTTGAATCAGATAAGCAAGAAGAGGACTCGGCATGAGTTCTGGAAGATAGCGAAGCTGTCAGCGTTCGTGCATCTTCCTTGCATGTCGATTTATCAGAAACAAAAAGAATTTGAGGACAAGGTTCTCGATGAATCGGCCTACACTCTTTTTAGAGAGGACGGAGAGAAAATCAAGGAGACCGAGTCGTCATACATTGACGACAACGGAATCTATCACATTTAGAGGATGGGGAAGCCGAGAGTGATGTTCAGAACAAATTCTTTTTATTGATTTTATCTTTGATTTTTCATTGTTTTTAACTAATTAACTATAACAATGACTAGCCAAGAATCTGTAGCAAACGCAAGGAAATCTATATCTAAGGAATCTCGGAAAAAAGCAGGGCAGACAAAAACCCGCAATGTCCGCATCAAGAACATTGTCGGAGAGGCAATAGAAAACATGCTTCTTGCTGAGGATTCTGAAGGCACTCCTCAATTCGAGACATTCATAAAAAACTATATGGGATCCGCAAAGAATGACCCGAAGTCACAGGCCGCTCAATTCTTTGCTGAGAGAATCATAGACAAAAACATCCTTGATGTGCTCGATTCCCGCCATGAAAAGGAAATGAACAAAGACATGGACTTCATGCGCTACAGAATCTTGAGGCAGTTCTATGACAAGCAGCGCGAGGTCATGCTTGAGGTCAACCACAGAAAGCGCATTATGTGCCTTACTTCCCGCCGTACGGGTAAGTCCACAATGGCGGCGGGAATCATTGATATGGTCGCATTGCGGAAAGATTCGGAGATTATCTACTACAACAAGACTTTCTCAAACGGCATAAAGCAGGTTTTTGACAATGTTATAAAATACTCTGACTCAATAGACCTGAAAGTAAAGAAAAGCTCTAAATCTGACGGCTCCATTGAATGGGCGAACGGCTCAAAGTTGCAGATTCTCGGAAACTCTAACAACGCTGAGGCGGACAAGGCGCGAGGATTCAAGGCCCGGTGCGTAATCATTGATGAGATAGGACACCAGCGGAACATTGACTATCTTTTGAATGAAGTCATCTATCCGCTTATGGCCGATTATGAGGACTCGACCGTCATTCTTCTGGGGACACCATCGCGCATACCCCACCATTTCTCAACGAAGATATGGGAGCAGGATTCAAGCTACAGGAAATATAACTGGTCTTTCTTGGAGAACCCTTACATCCCAAAGGCTAAAGAGTTCCTTGACGGTATCTGCAAGGCTAAGGGCGTCACTATAGAGTCTCCGTTTATACAGCGCGAATACTTCGGAAAAATTGCGCCTGACACGGAAGCAATCATATTCAAGAAAAGAAATTATGTCGCAAACATTGAGGAAGAGATAAAAGCGGGAAGATTCCAGTTCACGGATATTTCTATCGGCGTTGACTATGGATTCTCCGACTATAACGCCATGTGTACGCTTGTATACAACAGGCACACGAAAGAAAGCCGGGAGCTTGAGACAAGCAAGTTCAACCGGGCAACAGTCTCAGATATTATCGAAGCAGTAAAGCGGCACTACAACAAGGCAAAAGCCTTGTGCGAGGCGGCGAGAATCAATCCCGATGACCACATAAAAATCTATGCTGATACCAACGAGGAAAGCATAACCGCGGACCTTATGGTTAAACATAAATTACCGGCTTACAACTGTTACAAGTATGACAAGATGTTTGCAGTTGAAATGCTTGCCGATGAGCTGAGAACGGGAAGGATGAAGATAACGGAAGGCGGGGTTCTAGATGATGAGATGGACCGGCTTTTGTACAAGCGGAATGAGGAAGATGACATCATCAATGAGATTGATGAGGATGTGTTCCACGCTGACGCAGTGATGGCGCTCCTTTACGCCTCCAGAAAAGCTTTCTTTGACATGGACTACGACATCAATTTCAAGGAAACAGAGCCTAAGCACTCGGGCTTCATCACAGATTCCAATGGCAACATCACCGATGTGAACATTGTTTCTGATGCTGACTCTGGAAACTTTGAGGATTCGGGAATTGTGGGGTAAAACTCTGTTTAAAATACCCTCTCAGACGCACGAGGAAGCCCATAGACGAACGCGAGCGGAAAAAAACGGCAAATTATATCAACCAATTCAAAACGGCTTGTTTACGGCCGTTTTTTATGTTTCAGGTTTTTTGAAAAATAAACACTAATTAAAATCATTATGGGATTCTTAGACAACATCAGGAATATATTTGTGGGCGCCCGGAAGTCAGCGAGCAGAAAGGCTTATGACAATCTCGAATCGGGCAAAACCCTGTCTTTCTCTCCCGAATCTGACCGCTACACTTTTGGCAATCAGGAAGACACGCAGTACAACAAGAAGTGGGCTCCAAAGACCGCAGAAGAGAAAAAAACACTCTCTCCGGAAGGATATTTCCGAATCGGAGAGAGGCAGAATGAAAAAGAGAATGTTTTCAGGGACATTTTTGACGCCGCAAAGGCAAAGGCTGTCACGGCCGATGAGAAGCGGGTAGCAGACATCAAGGCACAGGGCGGAAAAGCCCGGCGCACACAGAAACGCACCATTGAGAAAAACGCAAAGGCGGAAGCTGAGAAAATCTTCAATGAGGAATACCACGAAAAACAGATAGCTATTCCCTCAACTGCGATAAAGAACATCAGGTATAATCCGAAGGACGAGGGATTGAAGGTGAGATTTCAGGGCGGAAAGAAAGAATATTTCTACCCCGCCGTCCCTACGGAACTTATACAGCGCTGGCTGAGAGCTCCGTCTAAAGGCGAATTCTTTATGAAGAATATCCACGATCAGTATTCAATTTTCGGGAAAAATCACGGAGCAAAGAGCAAGGCAGAACAGAAAGGCGTGAAAAAGTATATGAAAAAATACGAGCGGACAAACAAAAACCGTGGAGTAAAGGCTGAGATAAGGGGGAAATAGATGTTCAAGTATTTCAGGAAGGCTATGAGAGAGGCAAAGAAAGACAAGGATATGGACAAGAGAAAAGCCCGGCTCTTAGCTAAGGATATGGACTATCAATTTCTGGAAGAGATAATCCAGAAGGTGAACGAAAACCCGCAGCTTACGGTGAAAATAACGCTCAAAGACCATACTGAGCTTGTCGTCAATACCACGCCGAAAAGAAGAATCGGCTTTGTCGGTGGCGGCTCGAATGAAATTGATTACCTAGAGGTGAAATAATGATTGTTATCGGGAAAAAAACGAACATGGAGACACAGGACAACAAGAAAGACAGCCAGCAGGACACAAGGATTGACTCATTGCAGACGGCCGTCGATTCTCTCAACGCTCAGGTGTCGGCAATCAACGCAAGCATTACGGCAATCAACGCAAGCATTGAAGACAAGTATTCGGCTCAGACACAGACCTTGATGTCGGCACTTACAAGCCAGATAAATGCGCTTTCTGATTCTCTCTCTTCCGTCGTCTCCACCGCTCGGGTGTCGGCGGACATCGGGAACTTCGAGCGCATGGCGGTAACCTTGGTGGCTACAATCTCAAATGTGACAGCGGATATTCTGAAAGTCACAAATAAAGCGGAAATTGAAAGCGCTGATGTAGAAAATCTTAACGCTGACAACGGAACTGTTACAAGCCTGAATGCACAGCTTGCGATGATACAAGAAGCGACGGTAACGCTTTTACACATTGCAGACTTTACGGCTCAGACAATTATTTCTGACTCCGTAACAAGCGAAACAGTGACGGCTGATTCCGTCTTCTCTGACAATGTGGAGAGTGAGGAAATAAACGCCCGGAATATAAGCGGGAAAGAATGGCAGACCCCGATTTCTACTCCCGACAATACGGAATTATTGGAAATTGCCATTCCCAAATATAACGGAGTCATCCAGCTTCAGACAATGGACGATAAACTGTCGCTTACATTGTTTAACAATGGTGCGGCCGCATATAACGAGAAGGCGGATTATATCTACAGGGTAGAGCGTGACGAAAATAATATAAATGTATATCTTGCAAATATCGGAGATACAATCAATTACAGGCTTTTATATATCGGCTCAGAAGATTATGCGGAAAGCCATTCAGAGATTGTGGACAAGACAAATTATCAGAAAAACATCGAAGATTTTGCGGGGCTTTTGTTTTTTGATGATTCGGGGGGAGTCTCAACCGCTGGCGATTATCAGAAAAAAATAACGGGCGCGGCAAGCACGATAACGGAAAACAACCTTGCAAAGAACCTTGTAATGGTAACGGACGATGACGGCAAGGCGGGGGTCGAGAATGTTACCCGTGATGAGTTGCGGGCATTACAAGGCGTTACCGGGAACATTCAGGAACAACTGGACGAAAAGCAGGATAAGGCATTGTCTGTTGATGTGACTTTGGGCGGGCATACTTACGGCACGGTGGAAAGCGCTTTGGCTGCCGTCGTATCCGTTCTTAACGCACTTATTACCGATGACATTATCTACATCGAGGCGGAAGAAGAGTTGATATTTCCTTACAACTCTATAAGTTATGACAATGAGGAACTGACGGTTACAGGCTTTAATGTCTCCGTTGTCGGGGAAGAAATAACATTCACAAGATAACTAAATTATTTTAAGGAGTTTTTTTATGGCTTATGTATCAAAAATAAACGGTTATGATATAAAGGACGCGGAAGCGCGGCAGAGCGTGACAGACTTGCAGGGCGATGTGACAACACTGCAGGGCGATGTGACAACACTGCAGGGCGATGT
>CALGGS010000277.1 GCA_937915735.1 uncultured Treponema sp. | reverse complement strand
CCGTTCCGTCATCTTTGCCCGAAGAAATGCGGCCCATGGCGGAACGGATTGTGGAGTCTTTTAACGACACCGCCCGCCGCCTTGTTCAGCTGGGACTTTCCTATATTTCCCTAGACCGAGCCGCCTCAACTTTGAGCACCGGCGAGCGACAGCGGATGCAACTTGCCCGAGCCGTGCGAAACCGTACCACAGGCGTTCTCTATGTGCTTGACGAGCCCAGCATAGGTCTTCACCCCTCAAACCTGGAAGGCCTTATCGGCGTGATGGATGACCTGATTGCCGACGGAAACACAGTAGTTCTTGTTGACCACGACACCCAAGTCCTTTCCCACGCCGACTGGATTGTGGAACTGGGGCCTGAAGCCGGAGCCAAAGGCGGCAATGTGATTGCCCAGGGCACGGTGGCGGATGTGTGTGCTAACCCTGCGAGCAGGATTGGGGTGTTTTTAAAAACAGAATCTGCAGAAAAGAAAAAATATACATCAGAAGTTGCTTCATCCCACAATCTCTTCTCTCTCGGCGCAATCTCCATGGAAACCGACTCCATCCACACGGTTCATCCCCTTTCCGTGTCTTTTCCAAAAGGCCGCCTTTCTGTGGTGACGGGAGTTTCTGGCAGCGGAAAGACCACTATGATTCTGGAAAGTCTGATTCCGGGACTTCAGGCTCTGCTGGAGAAAAAGATGCTTCCGAGCCATGTAAAGAAAATCCAGGCGGAGGGAATCGGTCAAATCAAGCTGATTGACGCCACGCCCATCGGAATCAATATCCGCTCCACGGTGGCAACTTACGCAAACATTCACGATGAACTGCGGAAAATCTATGCCCGCGCTCCCCTCGCAAAAGAAAAAGGCTTTAAGGCCGGGGATTTTTCTTACAACACAGGAAGCCTTCGCTGTCCTACCTGCGACGGCACGGGAAAAATCAGTCTGGATGTTCAGTTTTTGCCTGATGTGGACATTCCCTGCCAGGACTGCCGAGGCTCCCGCTATTCAAAGGAAGCCTTCAGGATTTTGCGGAAGAAGAAGGGGGGCAGCGGTGCGGGCGACGGCATTTCCCTTCCGGCCCTCATGAGCCTGAGCGTGGACGAAGCGATTGAAGAATGTTCCGACCTTCCCCTTGTGCGCTCCAGACTGCAAGTGCTTCACGACATCGGCCTGGGCTACCTTACGCTGGGCGAAGAAACACCGGGGCTTTCTGGCGGCGAGGCTCAGCGGCTCAAACTTGCAAGTGAGATGGGGCGGGGGCAGGGCGACACGATTTTTGTCTTTGACGAACCCACAATCGGCCTTCACCCTCTGGATGTCATCACCCTGCTTTCAGTTTTCCGTCACCTCATAGAAAACGGCGCCACGGTCATCGTTATCGAGCACGACCTTGATGTAATCCGCTCTGCCGACTACATCGTAGACATGGGCCCCGGCGGCGGCAAAGACGGCGGCCGGATTGTCGCCTCTGGAAGGCCAGAAGAAATCCGTGCCTGTGCCGAAAGCGTTACGGGGCGCTATATTTAATAGGGAAAGGTCATGTTGATTTTTCTTTCATCAAGTAAATTGCTCATCGTGTCAAATGCAAGGATAAAAGTGTCCCCGTCATCTTTTTCATTCCATAAAAATCCGCTAGACTGATTTTATGCTCATTGAAGAAGAATTTTTTGCAAACTACGAGACTCAGGAATCTTCTCTTTTAGAATACGGCTTTGTAAAGAAGGACGGTGTCCTCGTCTACGAAAAGCCCCTTCCTGTCGCGGACATGCGCCTTGTCCTTTCTTATGACGGCGGCTTTAGCGGAAAGATTTTCGACACGGCAACAGGCGAGGAATACACCAATTTCAGACGGCCTGGAGCAAGGGGCTTTAGCGCAGAAGTCAAAGAGGCCTTTACCGACGCACTGAAGGACATCCGTGAAAAGTGCTGCCAGAATCTCTTTTTCCGCTCGGCACAAATGCGCCGCCTCTGCCTTTTTATTAAGGAATCTTTTGGGAGCCAGCCTGAATTCTTATGGAAAAAGCTCCCGGTCTTTGCGGCATACAGGCGGAAAGAAAGCGGAAAGTGGTTCGCCCTTACAGGAGTGGTTCCCCGCAACAAGGTAGACCGTGCTTCATCTTCCCAAGAAAAAATCGAAGTTCTCAATATAAAGATAGAAAAAAGCCGCCTTGCAGAACTTCTGGCGCAAAAAGGCATATTCGAAGCCTACCACATGAACAAAAAAAGCTGGATTTCAATCATTATGGACGAGAGCGTCAGTGATGGAATAATAAAGCCTCTGCTTAGAGAGGCTTATGAGAGCGTAAAACATAACTGAGCAGGACTCATGTGAATTTTTTTGTTGTTGACAGGAATTTTGAAATAAAATAAACTGTTTATCATCGTTTGGGGGCGTAGCTCATCTGGTAGAGCATTTGGTTCGCAATCAAAGGGTGGTCGGTTCGAGTCCGATCGTCTCCAATCCTTTAAATCCTTGTAAGGTAAGGTTTTACCGCAAGGTGCATGACCTCCACAAACGGAATGCTTACATAAAATTCTCAAAGTGTCACATAAAAGTGTAACATCCTCTTCCTTAACTCACTTTTATGCGGCAAAAAGCATAGGATAACTGTATCTATGGCATTCCATAAGCTCCCCTTTTCGCTTTTAAAGCGCAAAAACTCCCGTTTTTATTATGTTCGTTTTAAAGACTCAGCCGGAAATTATATGTCAGCGGTCTCTACCAAAGAATCAGATTATGAAGAGGCCGTAAAAATAGCGTGGCAATGGTATTCTTCCGGGCAAATCCCCGACGGAGAGAAGAAAAAAACTCTGGCCGAAAAATCCTTTCTCCACGAGCTTTCTAAAGCCGAGATAACCGAAAGCGAAGCCCCGAAAATCCTGGAGCTTTTGAAGAGGCGGGGAATCCTGAAAAGCTATGTCCGGGCAGGCGCAAAAAACGACATTCCGGCCGCTGATTTTTTCCGGGATTTCTGGGACTGGGAAAAATCCGAGTACATAAATGAGCGATTGCGCCAGGGTAAGAAAATCGGCAAGGCTCACTGCATGACGGCTTGCCGATATATCAACTCTTATTGGATTCCCTTTTTTAAGGACAGGCTTTTGGGCGAGATTACGCGCCAGGACTTAAAAGATTTTCTCGCACATTTGCAGGGCTTGAAAAACGGAAGCTCCTCTAAAAATCAGATATGGCTTGCCGGTTCCCAGGCTTTGCGATGGGCGAGCAATAACGAGCTTCTGGAAAAAGACATAACGGCGGGGCTTACAGGTTTTGCCGTCAGGAACAAAACCCGCGCTATTCTTTCGCCTGAAATAGTAAGCGCCTTGTTTGCGGTCGAATGGCCTGATGAGAGATACAAGCTGGCCAACCTGCTCGCGATGTGTACGGGGCTCAGGCTTGGCGAAATCCGGGCGTTGAGAAAGTGTGACCTTGGCGAAGGCTGCCTTTATATAAACCATTCCTGGAGCGATGTGGAGGGCTTGAAATCCCCGAAAAACGGGGAGCCAAGGATAGTGCAGCTTCCTTTCCCGGAACTTTCCAGAAGGCTTTTGGAGCTGGCGGAATGGAATCCGTTTGACAGGAGCATGGAGGCTTTTGTTTTTTTCGCCACCATTCCGGGCAAGCCCGCCGAGCACAAGGGATTTTTATCCGCGCTTCATTCCGCGCTGGAAAAAGTGGGGCTTTCAGAGCAGGAGGCAAAAAAATATTGTTTCCATGCCTGGCGGCACTTTTTCGCCTCTTACATGCGGGATAAGGTCAGCGAGAAACTTTTGCAGGAACAGACAGGACATAAAACGCTTGCGATGCTGGAGCACTATTCAGAGCATAAAACCAGCGGTGATGATGAGAAAATCCAGCTTGCGCAAAAAGAGCTTTTCGGCTCTTTTGTCGAGAATGCCGGAATCTCTTTCAGCAGACAGCGGCTGTACCAGAACATAAAGACAAGCTGCATGGATAAAAGCGGAATCTATGAGCATGGAAGGACCGAAAGAAAACCGTAATTCCTTGAAATGACTGTATCTGCATGGAATATACTTTCATTTTACGGGGCGAAGTTCCCGCTAAAAAAAACAGCCGCCAAACGCTGAAAAACGGCAAGACGATTCCATCTAAAAACTATCAGAAATGGCACGAAAACGCCCTTTTCCAGCTTATTTTCCAGCGAAATTCGCAAAAAATAAAAGAATTGCTGTCTGAGCCGCTGGAGCTTCACGTTACCTTCTGTCATGGGGACTTGAGGCGGCGCGACAGCGATAATTCTCTTTCCTCAATACTCGACACCCTCACAGACGCGCGCATCCTTGCTGATGACTCGTGGACTATATGCAGGAAAATTGTCATTGAAAACGAATATGAAAAAAACAATCCTTTCTGTGAGATTAAAATAAGAAAAATGACTGTATAGGCATGGACAAGTCACAGCTTTTATACAGCCTTTTTGAGGTCGTCATTTTTTTCCTTCCCGTCGCGGTCCTTATCTGGAAAGCGGCAAAGCAATCAGGAAAAATCGAGGATATTGAAAAAGACCTAAACGGCCTGGGCAAGAAGGTTGAGGGAATCAGCCAGACGAACAAGCAGGCAATCGACGAAATAAGCAAGAATATAACGAATCTCACTATTTCAATCTCGAACATCAACACGAGCCTTGAATACATTAAAAAATCAATAGATGAGGTGAAAAAATGAAAAATCCGCAGACAAGGGCCTTAATGATTGGCAAATACGGATGCCTTGCCATGTGCTACCTCTACTGCATGGGCATCATGCCCGACACGGAGGGCGAGATGATAAAGCACGTCTCAACGGCGATTGACAAGGGGCTGCTTGACTCTGAGTGCACGGTTCTCAATGCATCCGCCCTGCTTGAGCATTTCACGGGCAAAAAATGGCATGTCGTGAAAAAAGATGTCACTGACATTGACGAAATCAGGGAGGCCGCGCCGGTGCGTTTTGACTACAACGGAAACGGACACTGGGTCGTAGTCGAAAACGGCCGGATTGTGTTCAACTCTATCGCTGATTCTGTTTGCGTGGCAAAAGGACACCCGACAACCGCGAGAATCATCACCCTCAGGACATAATCTTAATTCCGAATGATTCCCTTCCGCCCCGAAAAACCGGGGCGTTTTTATTTTAAAAATGACTGTATTTGTATGAGATTATTCGGACTGGAACTTCGCAAAGCCCCCAAAATGCGGGTAAAAAACGATTCTGAGACAATTCCTGCGGGATATTATTCGGGCGGCTCGCTCTTCGTCTATTCGCCTTACATGAGCGTCTCTGAGATGCTGGCGAACACCACCCTTTCAAGCTGCGTGTACATCATCGCCGATGCCGTAGCTTCCCTCTCTTTCAACGTGTACCGGAACAGGGACGGGAGCCGGGAGCGGGCGTCAGACCTTGCCCTTTCCTTCCTGCTTGCGAAAAGGCCCAATGAGAACGACACGCCCTTTATCTTCAAGAAGAAAATCCTCCTGCATCTTCTCCTGAAAGGAAACGCTTTTATTTTTGTAGAGCGTGACAGGAACTATGAGCCGACCGCCCTCTATGCCCTGGATCCGGCCACGGTTGAGATAAAGAAGACGGATGAGGGCGAAATCTATTATGTTTACACGGTCAACGGAAAATCTTACAAATACAACAGGGATACAATCCTTCATATTCCGGCAATACGCTACAACAAGCTGAGGGGCTTCTCTCCCATAGAGTATGCCACCCACACGGCAAAGACAGGGCTGGAGCTGGACCAGTACACGGCGGACTATTTTGACGGCGGAATACACTCAAAGATAATGCTCACGGTTCCGAAAGAGGTCACGAACTGGGGGAAAGAGCAGAGCGATGAGCTTATAGCCCGCTTCCTGGAGACTTACGGTGGCAGGGAGAACGCGAACAAGCCTGTCATCCTGAACAAGGGGCTTACAGCCCAGCCGCTCAACCTTGCCGGAAACACGGAAAGCCAGCTGATTGAAATCAGGGCTTTCACGGAGAAAGAGATTGCGAAAATCTTCAAAGTCCCTCTCTTCATGCTCGGCAAGGACACGGCGAAATTCACCAACATGGAGCAGCTGAACACATTCTTCCTGCAGCAGACGCTCACCCCCTGGCTGGTTCTCTTGAATCAGTATTTTTCCCGGCTCATTCCCTCATGGATGCAGGATGACTGCTATGCCGAATTCGACCCGAACACGATTCTCCGGGCGGACTCAAACACCCGCTTCAACAACTATATCAAGGGCTTCAACAACGGAATCTACACGCTGAATGAAATCAGGGAAATGGAAAACCTCCCGAAAATCGAGGAGCCATACGGAGACAAGCACTTCCTACAGCTCAATATGTCGCCGATTGAGGACATTGAGAGCATGGACGACAAAAATACTGATAGCGTTCCGGATTCTGACAATCAAAATAAGAAGAATAATAAGGAAGAAAGTAATCAAGATTCAGAAGAAGAAAACGAGGATTCTGAATAGAAAAATGACTGTATAGGCAGGAGGAATGAAATGCCTGAGGAGATTGAGAAACTCGCGGCGAAGATAAACGCCGGCCGCCAGTACCGCGCGATGGTGCTCAAGGCGGAGGAAAGGACGGAGGCAGAAAACAAGGATGAGAAATCCTGCATCGTGGAAGGATACGCCACGACTTACAACGAGCGCTACACGCTCTATGAGTTTGACGAGTACCGTGTTGAAGAGCAGGTGGACCCGCACGCCTTTGACAACTGCGATATGTCGGATGTTATCATGCAGTTCGACCACAGCGGGCGGGTTTTTGCCAGGACATCAAACAACACTCTCGGTATGGTCTCGGACGAACACGGTCTTAAAATCCGGGCGGACCTGTCAAGCACAGAAAACAGCCGCTCCCTCTATGAGGATATCCGGGCGGGCTTGATAAACAAGATGTCTTTCGGCTTTACGGTACGGGGCGACAGGCTCGAAAGAATAAAGGATGAGAACGGAAAGCGGGTTTTTATCCGCACCATAACAGATATTGGCAAGCTCTACGATGTCTCGGCGGTGTCATTACCTGCAAATGACGGCACCGAAATTTCGGCGAGAAAGTACTGCGAGGGAGTCATCGCGGAAATCGAAGCGGAGCGACTTAAAGCCGAAGAAAACGAGAAGCGTGCCAGGATCGAATCGGATGAGCGTGAGCGCAAGCTTGCGCTTCTGGAATTTGAATCAATCTAAAAGAGGAAAAATCAATGAACAAAAAAGAGCAGCGCGCAAAACTCGTGGCTGAGCTCCGTGCGATGCACGAGGCCGCCCAGAAAGAAAACCGCGCTTTCACGGACGAGGAGAGCAAGGCTTTCTCAGAAAAAGAAGCTGAGGTAAGAAAGCTCTCGGCGGAAATCGCAAAGGAAGAGCGTGAGGCAATACTCAACGGCTTCTCTGAAAACCTTCCGGAAGCCGGCGGCGACGGAGAAACACGCGGCGAGGTCTCCGACAAGATGAAGGAATTCCGCGCTTACCTTATGGGCGAGAAGCGTGATATTTCAGTAGGGGCTGGCGGCGGCGCGCTCTCGCCCCAGGAGTATGTGGCCGAGATCATCAAGGGAATTGAGGATGAATCCCCCCTTTACTCCCTTGTCAGAAAATTCCCGCTCTCAGAGGCTAAGTCGCTGGGCGCGCCATACGAGGCCGCTGACGCAAGCGATGCCTCTTGGACCGCAGAAGTCCCGGCATCTGACATTGCCGCCGACAGCACCCTCTCTTACTCATTGAGGGAGCTTGCGCCGAACACCCTTGTCAAGCTCATCAAGCTGAGCGACAAGCTGGTTAAAGTCTCAGCTTTGCCAATCGAGCAGATTGTCCGTGAGAAAATCACGGAAAAAATGGTGGCGGCATTCGAGAACGCAATCACAGTCGGAACAGGCTCAGGGCAGCCTTTGGGCGTATTTACCGCCAGCGCAAACGGCGTACCGACATCCCGCGATGTCACCACGGCAGGCGCGAGCCTTGCGGCCGATGACCTGGTAAAGGCAAAGATGAGCCTCAAGCCGGCTTACCGCCGAAACGCCCGCTGGCTTATGTCAACGGAAATCCTTACTGACTGCCTCTTGCTGAAAGACAAGAACGACCAGTATTTGTGGCGGCCGGGCTTGCGTGACGGCGAGCCTGACAGACTCGTCGGTCTTCCTGTCATTGAGTCGGCTTACGCTCCGACATCAAAGGCGGCGGGGGACTACATCGCCGTTCTCGGCGACTTCCTCTATTACTGGTGGGCTTATGTCGAGGACATTGAAATCAAGAATCTGTATGAGCTTTTCACACTGAAGAATCAGATTGGTTTCAAGGGCATCGCGTACGCTGACGGCGCGCCGGTGCTTGCAGAGGCGTTCAGCCGCATCAAAGTAAAAGCGTCCTGACTCTCCGCCTTGATTCTGAGCAACGGACAGACTTTAACTCTTTCTGACGGTGAAGAATTAAGGCTTGTCCTTGCGGCATGACCATAAAAGCGTATCTGAGAAGGTACGCTTTTTGATAATTTTTAGGAGGATTTTATGACAGATGCCACAAAAGAAAATCAAAAGAAAAAGAAAATCAAGATGCTGAAGGTGGCTTGCCGCGCGGAGGGCACCTTCCTGAAAAGCATGGTGTATGAGCTTGATGCGGGGCTTGCCGATCTGCTCATAAAAAACAAGTGCGCGGAAGAAAAAAAACAACAGGACAAATGATTTCAGCCGCCCCATTACGGGGCGACTATAAGGCGGTGCCGGTTCTTCCCGATTCGCTTGTCTATTGCGATATTCCATATAAGGGCACCAACGGATATGAAGGCGGATTCAATCACTCAGAATTCTACGAATGGACACGAAAACAGAAAGAGCTCGTGATTATCTCTGAATACTCAATGCCTGATAATTTTATCTGCATTGCCCAAGTCAAAAAGTGCGTTACATTAAGTTCAGGCGGCGCAAAAAAGGCGACCGAGAAACTTTTTATTCCCGGACATCAGGAAGAACTGTACAAGGAAATGATGAGCCGCCCGAAAGCTGGCGAGCTTGACTTCGGGGAGGTGGCATGATGATAGACTTCGGAAAAATCGGCGATATTGCGTCAAAGTTCTTCGATTCAGATTATATCGACATAAAGAGAGATTTTAACGGAAAGTTGCAGGAAGTCTACTCGAACATTCCCTGCCATGTCGCCTATGCCTCAACGGACAACCCCGACCCCACGACCGTGGACATAAAGCCGGTTATCCAGTCAATCACGGTACACTGTCCGCTTTATGTTGACATAAGGAACAACGACTTCATCATAGCAAAGAAAATCGGCTCTGACGGCTCCCTTATAGCCACATACAGCGGGCGTTGCGGAAATCCCGTAGTATCGCAGGGCAGGAAGAAAGCCCTAATGCAGATGAGCGGCACGGAAGCGGACGAGCCTACCCCGATACCGCCGAAAGAGGGGGCTGAAATCAGAATCAGCTTCATCTCTGACGGCTCGGCGATACAGGATTCACAGACGCAGAAAGCCGAAATCGGGAAGCCTTTTGTCATGGAAAGCCCCGTAATAGAGGGATATACAGCCGTTGAGTGCTATGTTGACGGAATCCTGCAAGAGGGAACTACGGCAAGGATTGAGAGCGTGGAAAATCCCGCTGAAATTAAGTTCATCTATGCCGTCTCCGATGTTCCCGAATTCTTCCGTTTCCTCGTGAAGGGGCTTTACACGAAGGATGACGGCTCACTTTCGAGCGGCTGGCACTTGTACAAGAAAGTTGACATCGCTTCCGTCTCGGTGTCAAGCGATGTTTACACAATCACCTGCAAAGATGAGGTTCTGGAGCACGAGGACGGCGGGCAGAAACTTAAAGTTGAAGTCGGCGCAAGAATGGTGCTGATTCCTGGCAATGTCTTTGTGGAAGTCTCCGAAATCGTGGAAAAAAATAACGGTGTCGTGATGTTCAATGCCGTTCCGTTCGAGCCGACAGACGGGGAACGGAAAGCCTATGTGTGCGGGTATTACGATGATTGATGGGAAGATTGCATAATGGGCTTTACTGTTGATTTTTCAGACTTCGAGAAGCTGATAAAGGATATGAAAGCCACGGAGCAGGATTTCAACAAGTTCCTTCGTGATTTCCTTTTGAGAATGGCACATCAAATTGTAAATGAAACAAAACTCAAACAGTCAGGGCATTACGGAGAGGAATACAAGGCTTATGATACCGGGGCAATGACGAACGCATGGGCTTTGGGAAACATCACGGGAAGCGGCAAGGATATAGCCGTTGAGATACTGAACCCAATGGAATACGCAACCGACATCGAGTACGGACACAGAATCGTAGTCGGCACGGGCGAGAACAAAAGGGAAGTCGGCTGGTACAACGGAAAATTCATGCTGAAAACATCAATAGAGAATGTGCAGAGGAAAATGCCCGCCGCTTATGACATTGCTTTCAAGAAATTCTGCAAGGAACATGGGATAGACTGATTTTTTTTAAGTTGTCAAAGAAAATTTGACAACTTTATTTTTATATTTTAGTTTTTTTATTGAAAAAATTATTGACAAATCAAAATTAAAATGCTAGAATATACTTGTAAGTGAGGGAAAAGCACTTGCAAGGGGGCAATTATGAAAGCATCAGAAATTAAAGAATGGGCTTATGGAAATGGAATTCCCTGTCATGGGGATTTAATTGAAACTGTTGTAAATGGGGAAAAATTCAGAGCTGAATTCTATGCAACTGCTGAATTTGGCAATGCTCCAGAATTGTGCCTTGCAGCAGATTCTTATATTGAAAAAGAAGTCAATGGAGAGTGGGTGAGAGTAAAATTCCCTGAGACAGAGGAAGGTGATGAGGCTTTTTCTGAGTTAGTGGCAAAAATTACACCAGATTTGGAAGATGATAGATAAATGACAGAAAGAAAAGAAACAAGGGGCGGCTACCGCCCCAACGCAGGCAGAAAGACAAAGGACGCAAGCGGCAAGGCCGTTACAGTGTCTTTCTGCTGTAGTCCTGAGCAGAAAGAAAAACTGCAAAGAGATGTGGCAGAAAGCGGCATGAAACAGAGCGAGTACATTTTAAGCAAATTATTTTAGTCTTGTTTAATTTGCATAAGTGAATTATAATGATTGCAGAACCTAGAAGGTCGGATTTCAGAAGAAGTCCGACTTTTTTTGTTTTTGGTGGCTGAATGTCAGAGTTGAGAAGCGAGGAGATAAAAAACGCAATGGCGGCAAGGCTGCTGGAGATTGCTCCCAATGTGTACAAGGAAGCGTCCACACGGCCGAAATACCCTCATTTCTTTATTCATCTGGTATCTGTCTCGGACGAGGAGCAGAGAAAGAATCATCACATTCTGACCTATTCCCTTGACTTGCGTTACCGTGTCGCCTCTGACCCAAGCACTGATTTAAGGCTGGAGCAGAAACTTGACGACATTGCCATGAAACTCATGGCGGGCTTGAACATCATCGACTGCGGCGATGTGAAAATACGCATAGAGGACAAGAACTACGAGAAAACGGACGGAGTTCTTCACTTCTTCTGCAAGGTGATCATGCAGGCGGAACTGAACACTAACGAGGAAACGAAGAAATTCAGCGGACTTGAAATGAAAATCGGGGTGAAAAAATGACATACATAAGCATACCAGAAGAAATTGAGGCAATACAGTTCTCACCACTTACGTTCGGTGAAATACCCGTTTTCACGAAATGCACGAGTTTTTCTTTTACAGTCAAAGGCGGCAAATACAACTGTCTTGTGACGGTGAACGGCGGTGAGAAACTGCTGATAATCGAGGATGATTTTATCATCAGAGATAAAACCGGAATCATCAGCATTATGAAACCTGATGATTTTAATAAAAAATACATCAAAAAGGAGTAGTGCTGAATGGCTGGCGGAACATGGCTTAGTCAGAACAAGGTGCGTCCGGGAGCGTACATCAACTTCAAGGCTGTACCGAAGTCGTCAATGACAACGGGAGACCGTGGAATTGTCGCTATGGGGCTTAACCTGGACTGGGGAAAAGAGGGGGAACTTATCGAGGTTCTTTCTTCCGACCTTTTGGACGGCTCATCAAGAAAGGCTGTGGGATTCACGGCTTTTGACGAGGAATCAAAACTACTTGCAGGGGCTTTGAGTTACGCATACAAGGCTCTTGTTTACAGGAAGAATGTCGGCGGAACAAAAGCGTCAGCGACACTTGGTCAGCTTGTAGTTACCGCAAGATACAACGGAACATTCGGAAACAAAATCATCATCGCCATAGAGGTTGAGAATCTTGTTTACACAGTTACGACCTATGTAGACGGTGAGACCGTAGATGTTCAGAAGGTCTCGGAAGTAACGGAGCTTACTGACAATGATTATGTTATTTTCAGATATGACAACACGATTGAATCTGATACCGTTATCGCCATTACAGCAGGAACTGCACTTGCAGGCGGCTCAAATGCTGATGTAAGCGATACGGACGCTTATCCCCGTATGCTGAAACTCCTCAACATGGCACACTGGCAGACAATGGCGTGTTTCTCTTCGGAGGCGGCAATCAAAAGCAATGTGCTTACATTCATCAAGCAGATGCGTGACGATGAGGGGCGGTATGTTCAGGCAGTCCTTGCCGATTATGACGGTGCTGACTATGAGGGCGTTATCAACCTTATCAACGGCGTTACCGTTGACGGCGTTGACTTCACGAAAGAAGAGGCTGCCGCAATAGTCGCAGGAATGACGGCAGGGGTAAACTTCAACGAATCGAACACGGCGCGGAAAGTAACCGGGGCCACAAAGGTTATCGGAGAGCTTACCAACACTGAAATCATCAAGGCTCTCGGACAGGGAAAATTCCTTTTCTCCACGAACTCAAAGGGTGAGGTCAAGGTTGAGCAGGACATCAACTCGCTCCACACCTACACGAAAGACCGCAACTACAACTTCTCGAAGAACCGTGTAATCCGCACCCTTGACGAAATTGGAACGACAACGAAAGAGACCTGGGA
Organism: uncultured Treponema sp.; assembly: GCA_937915735.1. Classification (GTDB taxonomy): domain Bacteria; phylum Spirochaetota; class Spirochaetia; order Treponematales; family Treponemataceae; genus Treponema_D. The sequence continues at coordinate 7,387 of CALGGS010000277.1, read as the reverse complement.
AGACACATACATGGGCAAGGTTGACAACAACGGCACCGGAAGAAGCCTTTTCAAGGCAGATTTGGTCTCCTACGGCAACGAGTTGCAGCGTCTCTCCGGGATTCAGGAATTCAACGGCTCTGACGACATCGAAATCTCGCAGGGCAACGACTTGGATTCCGTGCTTGTGACATGGGCGGTAAAGCCTGTTGACAGCATGGAGAAACTTTACATGACCGTAAATGTAAGGAGCTAACGAATGGCAGATACTTGGGAATTCTTAAAGGCGGCTGACGCTATCAGCGGAAAAGAGGGAACTCTTTACGCAAACATTGACGGCAATGTAGTCGCCGTGGCGGAGTGCAAGACTATCAGTGCGAAAATCGCAAAGGAAAAGCAGGAGTTCAAGGCTCTGGGCTACCGTGGAAAACAGCACAAGGCGACCGGATGGAGCGGAACGGGAAGCATGACGGTTTACTTCGTTACCTCGATGTGGACTAAAATGCTCGTGAAATATGTCAAAGAGGGTATTGACACCTACTTTAAGCTGACATTCACGAACGAAGACCCGACCGCAGAGAACACGGGAAAGCAGATTATCACGCTGATTGATGTGAACCTTGATGATGTGGAGATTGCAAAACTCGACACTGAGGCGAACTTCCTTGACCAGCAGATGAACTTCACATTCTCTGACATTGACCTGTCGGAGGAATTCAAGCCTCATAAAGGCACAATCTAAAACAAATCCGCTCCTTTTGGGGCAGTAAAAAATAAAATCCTAAAAGGAGAAAAAATATGAGCAAACTTGAAGATTTCCTTGAGGTGGGAAAAAGCACCGACATCACGGAAGACATCACAGTAAAACTTGGTGGCAAGTATTTTACGCTTACAATCCGTGCCATGAGCGAGGACGAGCATAAGGAATGGCAGAATCGCTCAATGCGTATTTCCAAGAAAAATGTTTCGTTCGACAGCGGAAAATACAACTCCCTTATGGTTCCCGCCTGTATCGTTGAGCCGAACTTCAATGACGCCGCTTTCCTGGAAAAGGCAAAATGTCAGACCGCATGGGAATTCATCGGTTCAAGATTCCCCGCCGGGGTTATTGAGAACATCTCGCAGAAGATTCAGGAACTTTCGGGATTTGACACCCTTGAAGCGGAGATTGACGAAGCAAAAAACTGATAAAAGAGGACGGCGAGAGCATTTATTGTATGTACGCCGTCCTCAACTTTCACTGGAAGCCGTCTGACTTCTCAGAACTCGGATTCCGTGAGAAAGCGTTCGTCATAGCCTGTATTGACGAGCGTGTAAAAGCAGAGAAAGAGGAGATGAGGAGAGCGAGATAATGGCGGCAATTAACACAACATTCGGTTTCAAAGACCAGATTACGCAGAATTTGTCTCTCCTCAATAATGCCCTGACGCAGTTGAACAATACTCTTTCAGCGATGAAAGGGCAGATGTCAACGGCCAACAGTGCAATAGAAAAAGTATCTGAATCGTCACAGAAGGCGGCTGACGGAGTAGGCGGAATCTCGGCTAAAATGCTGAATTTCAATGCCGCAGTAGGCATCTTCCACTCTGTAAAGGGGGCTGTGGATTCCGTGACGGCAAGTATAGGGGAGATGTCAGCCGCTTACAATTTCCAAATGACGCAGGAAAACAAACTCGCAACAGTAATGAGAAGCCGTATGAAGGCAAGCGAGGAACAGATTCAGTCGGTAAAAAATTATGCGTCCGCATTGCAGTCTGGCGGCGTTATCGGGGACGAGGTTCAGCTTGCGGGAGCGCAGGAACTTGCCACCTATATTTCCGATGTAGAGACCTTAAAGACATTGATGCCAGTCCTCAATGACATAGCGGTACAGGCAAGCCCCGATATGAATGTAAATGGGCAGCAGATGATGAATCTCGCAACAATGCTCGGTAAGGTCATGGGCGGCTCATTAAGCGGTATGTCTCGCCGTGGCTGGGTTTTCACGGAAGAAGAAAAGAAGCAGTTTGAGGCAATGAATGAGCAGCAGAGGGCTAAATTCCTTGCCGCCTATGCCCAGGACGCTATCGGAAAGCAGAACGAGAATGCGGCTCAGACAGCGGCGGGGCAGATAATCCAGTTGAATAATCAAATCGGAGACATGAAAGAGCAGGTAGGGCAAGCCATAATCCCGCTGCAACAGCTCTACACGATAATGACTGGTAATTGGCGGATAAGATGGTATCAGACAGTAATAAACGCCCTTAATTTTGTCAAAACTCATTCAGAACAAGTAATATTCGTAATGGGAGCGTTGGCAACGGCTATAGGTGTGGTAGGAATTGCGTTTCTTGCTGTAAAGGCTAAGGCTGTCGCTAGTGCCGTTGCTTCTATCGTTGCATGGCTTGCAGCATTAGGGCCGATTGGTCTTGTTATTGGTGCAATCGTCGGTTTATTAGGTTTTTTCTCTCTTCTTTTCGGTGCGGCTAATACATTAGGTGCTGTTTTCGGAACTGTTTTCGGGTTCATAAAAACTGTAATAGTTGACACTTTTAAAATGGCTTATAATATGGCAGTGCCTTTTATCAATAACTTTATAACGATAGCGGAATTCTTTTATAACGTTTGGAAACACCCGATAGATGCCGTTAAGGGGCTTTTCTATAGCTTCCTTGAAACAATAATCCAGGTACTAGGTGGTGCGAGCGGAGTGATAGATTCGATTCTAGGAACGAATCTCACATCTGGAATCAACAACCTCACAAGGCGGCTAGAAGAAGCGAAGAAAAACGCCGTGAGCGATGAATACAGAAGTATCAGTCGCCTTGAATTAAAACAAACTGACGGAATAATACAAGGCTCTATCAGCGGGGCAAAAAGCGGTATTGACACTGCAAAAAAAATAGAATCAGCTCTGAAAGGTATGCCTGAAAATATCAGAAATGGAGTTGCTGACGGATTCTCGTTCGGCTCTGATGGTGCGTTGAAAACGGCTGATTCTAGTCTCGTTGACATTGCCGATGATTACAAGGAACTCCTTTCCGCAAGGGCAAGGGAACGATTCAACCTAAAATTCTCGCAAATGACACCAGAAATCAATTTTGGCGATGTAACGATTACTGGCGAGGGAGACGAAGACCGCCTTATCAAGAAACTTGCAGATACCCTGCTTGAAGCGGCTACGGCTTATACAAGGGAAAGTGCCTGATGAATACTTATGCACAAGACGAAACTATACCGATTTATATATTTCTCTCTTATGGAATAAACACGCTTAAATTTCCAATAAATCCTGAAAATTTAAAAGTTGATATTGATTCTGCTTCCACTACGGAAGAAGTTGAGGGGATTGGTGAAATAAGTATTCCGACACCACCGAAACTTGCAAAACTATCAATCAATTCTTTTTTCTGGCACAGGGTAAACCTTTTGCCGCCATTTCTTTATGTAAACTGGATAAAAAACTGGCAGAAAAGCAAGAAGCCAGCGAAACTTATCGTCACACGGTTCAATTACTCAATGGAAGTCACCTGCGAGCGTTTCTCGCATGATTTGAGGGCGGGGGAAGAAAAAGATGTTTACTTTGAGCTTGACTTGCAGGAATACAGACCGCACGGAGCGAAACTTTTAAAAACGGAAGGAAACAGTAACCTTTTACAGAAAGCGAAGGAAATTTTAGGACTTGCGCTTTCCGCAACAAGTCCTGTACTTGTAGAGATACCACGCCCGACAAGGAGCAAAACCGTTAAAGAGCGTGTGGACAATACCTTTACGGTAAAGAAACCTTATACGACTTTGCTTTCAATCACAAAAAAAATAACAGGCTCTACGGAAAACTGGAAGGATATTTATGACGAGAACAAGGAAGAACTCGGAGATATAATAGGAGATGGAAAAGAAATTCCTGTCGGAACGGTCTTGAAGATTCCTGCGAAGTATACGGATAGCGGAAAAGAGAATGTTGTCAATGGAGTTGGCTGATGTCGTACAGAATGGAAATATACTCAAACCGTGCAAGCGGCTTTATATGGGATGTGTCGGAACTTGCCCATAACATTCAGTACACCAGCTCGCTTGACGGCAATCCGGGCAAACTCTCATTCGTATTGGAGAAAGACCCGAACAACATTCTTATGATGGAGTGTGGTTTTGCCGTTCGGTTTTACGAGAATGACGACCTTGTATTTCACGGATGGATTTTTACTTTGGGAACTGACAGGACGGAGGCGTACAAGGTCACGGCGTATGACATTCTGCGATATTTAAAAAATCACGACACATTCGCCATTTCCGAAGGTGAGAAGTCCCTGCACGATGTTTTCAAAATGATATGCGAACAATGGAATTTAGAATATGAAGACCTCGTGCTTTCTGCTTTTGGAGGCGAGCAGACTTTGAACGATTTGGCGGCAAACTATATGCCAAAAAATAATTTCAATGACATGACGCTTTACGATATTCTTTCCTGGTGCATGACACGGGCAGGAAACGGGGAATATGATTACGGAAGCGGGGTAAGCGGCTCTGCGATTGAGCAGACTGTAAAAGGAAACAAGAACTATGACGCTGATATGGACAGGGATTTTGTCGGTGCATATTATTTCCTACAATCAAGAAACGGGAAACTCTGCCTGAATGAAATAACTTTGAACGAAAAAGAAAACCCTGTTATCATCGGTGACGAATCGTTGCTTACTGATTATGAGTATGAACTTTCGATAGACAAAAACACTTTCAATGACATTATCCTCGTGCAGGAATCAGACAGCGAGGAAAAAGACGGCGAGAAAAAAATAAAAAATAAAGTGGTGGTTGCATCCGTAAAAGATGATTCAACAATAAAGAGGTGGGGCCGACTCAACAAGACCATTACAATAAAAGACGGGGCGACAAAGGCTCAGATAGAGGAATACCTTAACCTTGCCTTGCAGAATCATAACCAGATAACGAAAACATTGCAGATTAAAGCAATAGGCTATCCGATTTATGCGGGAGATACATTCTGGCTGAGGCTCAAAAAATTAGGCGCTGATTTCAAGTGTTATGTGATTGCCGCAACGCACGATTATGGGAGTCACCATGTAATGAATCTTGAAGTCTCGACAAACCCGAAAATGCAGGAGATACTATGAGCGACATCGACACACAGCGGATTATAAGGGCTTTGAGAAAACTTTTCCCGCAGGACACCAGAAACAATATGATTGTCGGCGAAGTAAATTCTATAAATCCGCTGAAAATCGACATAGGAAACAATGTCATTCTTACATCTGAATTCCTTATCCTCGGTCAGATGTGCCGGCCGCATAAAGTGACGATTCCGCACTCACACCTTGTAAATGCCTTTATGTCTGAAAAGACAAAAGGAATCAACACGACAGGAATTTCAGCCGGGGTTTCCACCGATGTACCACAAAAAACGGGAACTTATGACATTAAGACGCAGAAAATCACACGGAATGAGGAAAAGGGAACAAACGAGCGTGAACTAAAGACAGAGACAAAAAGTAATGTTGACTTGGGCGGAGCGACATTGAAGATGAAAATTGATGTTACTGGTTCTGCCGTAGCTGGCTCATTAGGCGGTGGTAGTGTAACTGGTACGGTTGATTTATCAACATTCACGACGACTGACAACGGACACCAGCACATAATACCAGAACATAGTACGCAAGATGTTCATTTTCCAGGTACTGATTATGAGGATGCCGTTGAAATGGAGATATACCCAAGATTGAAGGTCGGCGACAAGGTGCTTATGTTCGCTTTCAACAATTTTCAGATGTACTATGTCGCCGAAAGGATAGAAGAAAATTAGTTTTTATTTCTGTTTGCGACATAATATTGTATGCTGGCGAAATCTTTTATGTTTTTTATGTCATCATCTGATAGGAATACTTTTTCTTTCTCGTCAGTGTTTTTTTTGTTTTCGATATAATTGCGTGGTGTCATTCCTATCTTGTCTGGCTCTGTCATATAGCCTTCTGTGACGGTTGCAAGAAGAATATTGTCAATCGTGTATTTTCTCGTTATTGAACTATCATCATTCACATTGGATTTTGGAAATCCCAATTTCACGATTTGTATGTCTGTCTCAAAAATAAAATCAAGATTATAATTTATTAGCGACCCATTGCCTTTTTCTACAGATTTTATGTATAGAAAATTTTCAGAAATATCATAGTTCAATGATAACTTTGCATCTTTTTTGTAGTTTTGAAAATCAACGGTTATCTCGCTTGTTTTGGAAACAGAATCAATTTTATTTTGCGGTATTACTTTATTACTTCCGTCTCTGTAAGTAATTTTTATCGAACTGATTTTAAAGTATGCAATCGTATTATTGTACCACACAGGCTGAAAATGAGCCTTATAATTTTGCAATGGTTCAATATAATCAACTGTCTGTATAATTCTTGTCGAGATATGGTCGATTGTTGAGTAAGCAACATCATCGACACGGTTGTATGGCGTAACCTCAAAATCGACATACTTAATTGTTTTGTTTGAATTGTTGCAAAAATCAATGAAAACTTCTATTCCGTTCGCAGAATCCATTTTTGTATAGTATGATTTGATGATAATAGGGTTTTGTTCTGATTGCCCCGCAAGAATTTTTTGCTCGAATAAATTTTTTCCTTTTTGCATGACTGTATCATGGAGTTTTTTTAATTTTTCTCGTTTCTCTATTTCTTCCTGTTCCTTTTCTCTTTTTATTTTTTCGTTAGCGTCATTTACGACACTTGAAAGGCTGTTAAAGTCATAGTCATTTATCGTAATATAAAAACTGCCGTTCTTTACCGATACATCGGATTCAGTAATCTTTCCGTTTGTTGTTACAAAATAAATCTTCTCAAACTCTGCGAGTTTTGACGATAAGACTTGTTTTTTCGCTGAGGTTGCTGCGATTTCTGCTGCCCGCAAGATATAAAAAAGACCTCCAACTTCTTCATTCTGTTCTTTATAAGATGTCGTTTTTAAGATTGTTTTCGGTTTGTTTTCTGTTCCCTCGCCAAACACAAGCACATCTATTCCAGTTTTGTATCTTGTTTTATTGGAAATATAAATATCACCTGTTAAAAAGGCAGCTCCGAATGAATCTCTGTTATTGATGATATAACTTCCGTCAGTTTCTTTTATATCTGCTTTTTCAATGTTATGTGTATTTTTTGTGCTTCCACATGAGATGAAAAAAAAACTGATAACTAAAAAAAATAGACAAGACTTTCTCATAAATTCTCCATAACTTTCAGAAAGTATAAATTATAATAAAAAAAAGTCAATGGTTATTGTTATAATTAGCATTTGCGAATTATAAATTCAAAAAAAATTAAGAGTATTTTTCTATCAGTTCCTGTAAGTCGGAGAATATTAAAGGCAGATGATAGCGGAAGGACGGAAAGAAGAGGCTGAATCTTTCTGCAAGAAG
>CALGGS010000276.1 GCA_937915735.1 uncultured Treponema sp. | reverse complement strand
TTTCGGAGATTCCATTTGTTTTCAACTCCCCGATGATTTGCTCCATCAAGAAGGATTTTCCGCACCGGCGTAATCCCGTGAGAACTTTGATAATCTGCTTGTCTTTGAAGGCGTAAACCTGCTCAAAATAATCGCTTCGACTTGTCATTTTATCTAAGTGTACTTTGAAAACTTTCAAAAATCAAGAGTTTTCAAAATGCACTTTGAAAACTTTAAAAAATAAGGAGTTTTCTAAACAGACTTAGAAAACTCCTTGGAGTGAATCTTTCGGTTCTCCTTATTTCAAAATCTCTTCCGCGAGCTTTTCAAGCTGGCTTTCTGTATCGGCGCTTTCCGCAATCTTCACGGTGACTTTGTTTTCGCAAATCGTGATGTTTTTGTTCTGCTCGAACATGGCTGTCATGCCCTTGATTGCCATCGGTGCCCAGCTGCCGTTTTCGATGAAGGCGATTTTTCGGTTCTGGTAGTTGCGTTCGGTAAGATGCTCGATGAATTCCCGCATTGTGGGGAAGACACCGCCGTTGTAGGTGGTGGTGGCAAGGACAAGTTTTCCGTAACGGAAGGCATCTTCTACGCACTCGTAGGTGTCTTCACGGGCAAGGTCTGAAATCGCAACTTTTGGGCAGCCTTTTGCCTTGAGGATTTCGGCCAGTCTTTCTGCCACTCGCTTTGTGTTTCCGTAAACAGAAGTGTAAAGGAGACAGACACCCTCGCTTTCAACGCTGTAGCTAGACCAGATGTCGTAGAGGCGGAGGGCTTCTTTTGCCTCTTCGCCTGAGAGAACCGGGCCGTGAAGGGAAGCAATTGTCTTGATTTCAAGATTTGCGGCCTTTTTGAGGACGGCCTGCACATTTGCCCCGAATTTTCCCACGATTCCGAAATAGTAGCGCCGAGCCTCGCAAGCCCAGCCTTCCGGATCATCGTAGTCGTTCGCGCCGAATTTTCCGAATCCGTCAGCAGAGAAAAGCACTTTGTCGTATGAATCGTAAGTCATAATTACTTCAGGCCAGTGAACATTTGGGGCGGCAATGAAAGTGAGTATGTGCTTTCCCAGCTCCAGCTTGCTTCCTTCTGCAACGACGACCTGTTTTTCTGCAAAGTCCGAACCAAAGTAGCTTTTCATCATCACGAAGGCCATTTTTGAAGAGACGATTTTTGCATCCGGGTAAGTTTCGGTAAATCGCCTGATATTTGCCGAGTGATCCATTTCCATGTGCTGAACTACGAGATAGTCTGGTGATTTTCCGCCCAGCGCGCTCTTGATGTTCGAAAGCCACTCCTCGCCAAAATCCGCGTCAACGCTGTCCATAATCGCGATTTTTTCGTCAAGAATCGCATAGGAATTGTAGGCCATGCCGTTTGGGACATGGAACTGTCCTTCAAAAAGTTCGATTTTGTGGTCGTCAACGCCGACATATTTGATTGAATCTGAAATCTGCATAATTTTCTCCAAAAAGTTAATCTGCCTGCATTGTAGCAGATTGCGCCTTGCAAGTCTCTCTTTTCTGGCTGGGGGCTGATTAAATTATAATCAGTGCATTAATGACTTCGCTTTTGTACTATTTCTCGTTTGTTTGTTCCTGCAAATTGATTTTAAAATGTCTGTATAATCCAAAATCTGAGGAGACATGAAAGTATGAAAGGAAATGTAATCGTCGGGCAGTCTGGTGGCCCTACTGCGGTAATCAACTCCAGCCTGGCGGGAGTTTTCAAGACGGCCCTTGACCGGGGAGCAAAGAAAATCTACGGGATGTGCAACGGAATCAAGGGGCTTTTGGACGAAAAATACGTTGACTTGACCGACAAGCTCAACTCAACCATGGCAATCGACCTGCTCAAGCGCACTCCATCTTCCGCCCTTGGTTCCTGCCGCTTCAAGCTGCCGGAAATCGAAAAAGACAAGGCGACATACGAGCGGATTTTTGAAATACTCAGGAAACTCGACATCAAATTCTTCTTTTACATCGGCGGCAACGACTCCATGGACACGATAAAAAAACTGTCCGACTACGCAAAAATCGTGGGAAGCGACATCCGCTTTATGGGAGTGCCCAAGACTATTGACAATGACCTTGCCATCACCGACCACACGCCGGGCTACGGCAGCGCGGCGAAATTCATAGCGGCCACAATGAAAGAAATCATCCGTGACGGGCATGTTTACGACTATCCCACAATCTCAATCGTGGAGATTATGGGAAGAAACGCGGGCTGGCTGACGGCGGCCGCTTCCCTTGCAAAGTCCGACGACTGCGAGGGCGTGGACTTAATCTACCTGCCGGAAAAAATCTTTGATGTGGAGCATTTCATCGGCAAAATCAACGACCTTTCCAAAACTGGAAAGTCAATCGTGGTGGCGGTTTCGGAGGGAGTAAAGGTGGCTGACGGCCGCTTTGTCTTTGAGCTTGCGGAGCATGTTGAATTCGTGGATGCTTTCGGCCACAAGCAGATGTCGGGAACGGCAAAATTCCTGGCCAACAGAATCACCGCCGTGCTGGGAATCAAGGCTCGGGCAATCGAGCTTTCTACCCTGCAGCGTTGCGCCGCCCACATGACCAGCAGGACTGACATCACCGAAGCCTACAACGTGGGCGGGGCTGCGGTAAAGGCGGCCTTTGAGGGCGAAAGCGGCAAGGTCGTGGTCTTGAAGCGAATCAGCGATGACCCTTACATGTGCATCACCGAGACTGCTGACGTGGCGGAAATCGCCAACATCGAGAAAAAGGTTCCCCCGGAATGGATTACCGATGACGATTATGTGACTCAGGATTTGGTACACTATATCCATCCCCTGATTCAGGCCGAGCTTTCCCCGATTATGGTGGACGGCCTTCCCCGTCACCTGAACCTGACAAATTAAATTTTCAGCCCTTGCCGGAAATCCTGGCATGGGCTGGACGTGACTTTAGTCTATGGTGACTGTTGCGGAACAGCCATTATTATTAACATACCACCCTTCATCAAGGAAAACGTAATATGTGCCCTTTTCCAGGTATACTTTCTTTGTGACCGAGCTTGCGTCAACTTTTCCAGAAGACAGGTAGTAGCTTGTAGGAGTTCCGCTGCTGTTGCTTGTGGAGGAGCTTATATATCCGTACAGTGCCGCCGCGTTTGCATTCGTGTCAGTAAAGGTCGCGCTTACAAGGGAAGTCCTTTCCAGAGTGATTTTATATGTTGTGTAGTCGCTGACCTCAATCGTTCCTGTGTCAAGGATTGTTTCCTGTGCACTGGTCGTAATATCCGTGCTTGTGCTTGCGGAATTGCTTTCTTTGCCGATTGCATAGCCGTAGCAGCCCGAATCTTCGTTGTTTCCGCTTAATGTGATGTCCACGCTGCCCTTGCCTGAAATCGTTCCCTCGTTGTAAGCGCAGAAACCGCCGGTGTAGCTTTCGCCGGTCGACTTGCCCTTTACGCTGCCGGTGACTTTTGTGGAATCGCCTGAAATTGTGCCGTCACTGTAATTGTAGCCGCAGATTCCGCCGGTGTAAGTAACGCCCTCCGATTCTCCGTCAATCGTGCATGATGTTACCTCGCAGTTTGTGATTGTGCCGTGGTTTTTGTTGCAGATTGCGCCGACATAATCTCCGCTGCCTCTAATCGCACAGTTCGCGACCGTCAGGCTCGTTATTTCCGCCCCTTCGGCCACAGTGTCAAACAAGGGACCTGTAAGCCCTGAAATCGTCACGCTGAGATAACCCAAGATTTTCCCGGAGAAAGTCTTTCCGCTGGTGTGCTTGAGGGCGGGAGAATCTATCGTGAGTGAATAAGGGTATGAAGAGGGGGCGCGGAGAAGGATGCTTGCTGAAATAGTGCCGCTGGAGGTGTTTGCGAAAGGCGCGCCTGTAAGGGCGTTCCACTGCTTTGTGTCATATACTTCATAGTAGCCTTCATAACTATATTCTGAATCGTCTTCTGAATGAAGTTTTGCTCCGCACCACTGGGCATACAAAACTGTGTCGCCGGTGATAGTTGGTTTCTCTCCGGCAGCATATCGGGTTCCGCTGCCATCTGCCTCTGTGTCCCAGCCGCAGAAGGTGTATTCCTCTTTTGCAGAAGTTGATTTGCTTGAGTATGTCAGGTCAGCGTCCGCGAAGGCTGTCGCAGATTCAATGAGGGCGCTGGTGCTCTCGTATTGCTGGATATAAGAATCTGTTTTTCCGTCAATGTTTATCATATAAGTGACTTTTGAGAAAACTCCCCACTGGGCGTAGAGGGTCAGGTTTCCTGTCAGGTTAGGCGTGTCTCCGGCCTTATAGCTGCTTCCGCTTCCGTCGGCGGCCGTGTTCCAGTTCTTGAATCTTTTTAAAGCCGACTCTGATTTGAATCCCAGTGCCTCTGCGTCAGCGATTGAAGAGCCTGCCCAGAAAGTCTGGCTGGCCTTGTCTGCGCTGGCGGTGTTTGAATTGTAGCTTACGGTGTAAGAAGATACTCCCGCCTCTTTGATAGCTGATTCCGTTGAGCTGAATGGATAAAGGCTGTCCTTGCTCAGGTAGCCTGCCTCGACGTACACGGGAACTGTATATACGAAGACGCTGGAATCCGACGGCGCAGTGAAGGTGAAGGTCACCAGGTGGAAGCCGGCTGAAATCGAATTTTTTATGAATTTTGCACCGTGATAGTAGATTTCGTAGGTGTTTCCTTCTTCGTCCGTCTTTTCTGTAAGGCTGTAAGTCTTGGAATCTTTTGTGGCAATTAACTTTGAGTCAAGGGAGATTGAAATCGTGGGGTATGTTGATGAATCAGTCACGTATTTCTTGAAATCAGTGTCTGCATAACTGTATGGATGGTAATACAAGTTTAACTCGATTCTGCCTGTCTGCTCGCCAGATTCGCTCGCAGAAAGAGAGGTGAAATTAAGACTCGTGCTGCTTCCCGCAGAAAGCGTTTTTCCAGTGAGGGTCTGGGTCATTGTCGCGCCGTAGTTTTTCGCCGTGAGCATAAAATCCCAGCTTCCGGCCGCAAGGCTTTTCGAATAGGGCGAGGTCTGCATTTCGCCGTAGCTTTCCCATGAGGCAAGAAGGGTGTCGCCGCTTCCCAGTGTCGCTGTGCTTGAGGAAAGCTTTGCGTAAAGTGAAATGTCTGTGAGGGTGGAAGCGCTGTCGTTGTTTTCGCTTGTCGCCATGACTGTGCGCGCCTCTCCGCCTGTGGGCGAGGCAGTCTCGTCCAAAGACTTTAATCCCAGGTTCAGGCTGATTTTTGCCTGACCGTCCCTTGAATTTCCGCCCTCGCTCTCTGAGATGTCAGAGCAGGATGCGAACAAGAATATTCCCGCCAGCAAGAAAAATGCCGCGATTCTTCCATAAACTGTTTTCATTTTATTCTCCAATAAAAAGTCAAGAAGCAAGTTTGCGACGCAAACTCGGCAAGATAAAAATCAGACGATATTTCAGGCCTCTTTTTATCTGTGCCACCTCCCCTATTCGCTTGTGCTGACGCTCACAACGATGGTTTGACCGTAGGTCTTGCCGCCGAATTCTGCCTTTGCCATTACTGAGTGCTGTCCTTCTGTAAGGGTATAGACTGAAAGGGTGGCTCCGTTTTCGCCGGCAACTTCCTTGCCGTCAATGTACCATGTGAACGCGCTCGCTCCTGAAAGTTCCGCCTTGAAATTTTTCGCTGATGAATCGTATGTTAGTGAAAGGTCAGTGCCTGTGGCCGGAGCCAGAATCTTCACGCTCACGGAAGTCTGGAGCTTTTCCCATTGGGCGTAGAGCGTAACCGTCTCCTTGTTCGCGCTCCCCTTCCAGGTGTAAGAGGCTTCGTCGGAATAAGCCGTGCCGCTTCCGTTCTTTTCTGTGTTCCAGCCTGTGAACTTGTAGCCGCTTACATAGAAGGCATTGGGAAGCAGGTTTTTTGCAGTGTCATAATCCGCGGTCATGTAACTCATTGAGCCGCCGTAGTTTTTCTCGGGGCTGTTATTGTCGAAGCAGATTGTCGCTGTCCAGGGAGTCCATTTTGCCGTTAAGGTCATATCAGAAGAAGTGTTGTGATAAATGTTGTAGGTTTTATACGAAGAGCCATCTTCGTACCAGCCACTAAATGTGTAGCCTGTTGCCGTAAGCACATAAGAACCTGTGGAAATATCCGTTTTTTCAGAATAGCTTTCCGAATAAGTCCAGCTCACATCGGCCGGGGCGCTTCCGTGGGCCGTGACGAAGGTTGCCGTGTATGTGGCGGCGGCAAATATGGGATAGAAAGTGGCGTCTCCAGTCACCTTGTAAGTGGTGAAGTCGATTGCGGTCTGTGCGCTGTCCCCTGAAAGGTAGTAGCCCTTGAAGTCGTAGCCGCTTTTGCTGGCCGTGGGGATGGAAGAGGCAGGGATGATTTCCCCCTCGTCAGCATAAACCGTGTCGTAGCTGGCGTAAATGCCGGTGCTTTTGTAGAATTTCAGGGCAAAGTTGTCATCGTTGGTAAAGCAGGGATAGAGCGTAACCGTCTCTCCGTCCGTGGCCGTAAGATTCTTTACGCTCTGGCCGCCGGTGTATTCTCCCCTTTTCGAGCAATCTGAGCTGCTTTTTGACCAGCCCCTGCTCTTGTAAGTGCTTCCGTATGACGAGCAGGAAAGGCTGTTTTCCGGCAGGGTGTATTCGCTGTCGTAGAGGCAGGAAATATCTGCGGGGAGCGTTCCTGAAACTGTCCTGTAGTCGTAAGTTGATTTTTCAAAATGGATTGTGTAGGAAATAGGCGTGGCTTTTACGGTGATTGTGCAGTCCTTTGTGGTCTGGAAGGAGCCTGACTTTACTTCATTGCCCTCCGAATCAAAGAAGCTGCATTTGTAGCCTTCTTTTTTATACTCGAAATATACATATTGTGTTGAATAGGTGTTGTTGACTTGCTGGCTGCTAAGCGGGTTCCCGCTTTCGTCGACGAAGCTTATTGTTGCATAAGAGGCGGATGGAGAGTCGCTGCCTGAATCGCTGTCAGACGAACACCCCCCCCCATACTACTAGGAAGTATAGTAAAATTGCTACTATACCCCACTTTTTCATGATACTTTTCATTAAATCCTCCTGATTTAGTAATTTATTGGCATGATGTCGCTTTTGATTAAGTATAATTTTAATTTCTTTTCATGTCGAGTGTTGAAGGCGCGGTAGAAAGATTTTGTATTTCCTCATTGCCTTTTTCCCGCTTTCGTCGACGAAGGTTAGTGTCTTTCGCCTAAGCTCTGACACCCTTGCGCTTACTGTTTCACTTCCTCTCTGCCGAAGCTTAGCTCCCCTTGCGCTTACTGTTTTACCCTCTCTCTGCCGAAGCTCAGCTCCCCTTGCGCTTACTGTTTCACATTCTGTGTGCCGAAGCATTGCCTCAGACGGGCTTTTGTCTTGTAGAGTTGTCTCTTAAACTGATTTTCAATAAAATATCTTCTATGAAAACATCTAAATTCTATATCTCAACTCTCCGCGAGGCACCGGCTGAGGCCGTCATCGCGAGCCACAAACTCATGCTCAGGGCAGGAATCACACGCAAACTTGGAAACGGTCTTTATACATATCTTCCGCTGGGCGTACGCTCTCTTTATAAACTCGAAAATATTATCCGTGAGGAATGGAACGAAACCGCCGGAGCTTTGGAATTCAAGCCGACTGTAATTGTACCAGGCGAACTCTGGAAAGAATCCGGCCGCTGGGAAACAATGGGCCCGCAAATGCTCAAGGCAAAGAACCGGGGCGAGCAGGACATGGTCGTCTCCCCCACTGCCGAAGAAGCCTACACGGCCATCGTTC
>CALGGS010000275.1 GCA_937915735.1 uncultured Treponema sp. | reverse complement strand
CGTCTGCACCACCGATGATACCGATAGCACAAGCCTGCATGATGTTGTAGTTGAGGCCAAAGAGGTTCATTACAGCAACGCCGAAGAGTGTAAAGAATACGCCGAACTGAGCCGCACCGCCAAGGATGGCAGTTTTCGGGTTAGCGATAAGAGGACCGAAGTCTGTCATGGCACCGATACCCATGAAGATGAGCATCGGGAAGAACTCGTTGCCGACACCAGCATGGTAGATGATTGCAAGCATACCGTCAGGAAGCTCACCCATGTTTGCACCGACGATGTTTACGAGAATCGTACCGAATCCGATAGGAATCAGAAGAAGAGGCTCAAATCCTTTGCCTACAGCGAGATAGACGATAAGGAAGCCCACTGCAATCATGACGAGTGACTGCCAGCCTGGAGCTTTTCCCCAGTCCTTTTCACCGTGAGCGACCACAGGCTCCTTGAATTCTGCCTTTGGCGCTTCTTTTTTCTGCTTCATCATCTGGTAGATACCAGTCGATTTTCCGATATTCTGGACGAATTTAAGCGGGTTGATATTGTGCTCTTCACCCCACTTCTCCGTTCCCTTGATAACGCGGTTAAGACCAGTTCCGTTTTCAGCTTTTGTCTCCGTTCCGTTAAGAAGCAAATCTTTTGCTTCTTCGTCAGAAGAAACTGCTTCACTTTCAGAAGCTGCGATAGCATCTCCGAGAACGACAGGAGTATCTGCTTCAACTTCAACGGTCGTCTGAGCGAGAACTTTAGAACCTGTGCTTACAACGAAAGCAACAGCCATAATGGCAAGCGTTACGCCAAGCACTCTTTTCTTAAAATCTTTATTCAAATCAATCATTTTAGTTTCCTATATAGATTGCCGTGTTGGACACGGCAATGACATCTTACTGTACAGAAGCGACTGCCTGACCAGCAGTTACCTGTGAGCCTGTTGGAGCTGTGAAGTGGATTTTACCAGCGGCTCCGGCTTTGATTTCAAGTTCCATTTTCATAGACTCGATGATTACGACTGTTGTGTCAGCCTGAACGGAAGCCCCCTCTGCAACTGCGTATTTGAGGAGTGTACCGGCAACAGGAGCGTTAACCGGCTTTCCACCAGCTGGAGCTGCGGCAACAGGAGCAGCGGCAGGGGCAGCAGCTGGAGCCGGAGAAGCGGCAGGAGCAGGAGCAGCTTTTACGACACCGCCGATTGTAGCGAGAGTCTGGCCTGCTGTAATCTGAGTTCCTGTCGGAACAGAATATGTGATTGTGCCGTCATCAGAAGCCTTAACTTCCAATTCCATCTTCATAGATTCGATGATGATGACAGTCTGACCTTTTGAAACTTTTGTTCCGTTAGCGAAGCACTGTTTAAGGAGAGTACCAGCAACAGGAGCCTTAACATCAACTCCTCCAACTGCAACTGGAGCGGCTGCACTAGGAGCTGCGCTTGGAGCCCCGAATGTAACATTGTATGGAGTTCCGTTGACTGTGACTGTGCTGCCATTAGACTGAACGCTGTAGCTCTGTCCGTTGACTGTAACAGTGTATGATCCGTTTGAAGAAGAAGCGGCTTTTGGAGTTTCTTTGAGACCGAATGTTTTTTCTGCGTCTACAGGACCGTTTGCGCGAGTCTCGAAGAATTTTGTAGCAACTTTCGGGAACATAGCATAAGTGAGGACATCCTCTACAGAGCCGTTACCGCCGTTAGCCTTAGCCTCTTCAA
>CALGGS010000274.1 GCA_937915735.1 uncultured Treponema sp. | reverse complement strand
AACTGACAGCTGAGAAAATAAATGAGCAACATTTAAATAAGGATTTATTTGAATTGGCATTTAATACAACAATCAATTTTTTGCCTAATGAATATGAATTACCATCAGGTATATTTATTAAACAAAATAATAATTATTTAATTCAATATCCAAAAAATCAAAGAAATAAACAACCGAAATTAATATCTTGGGAAATAAACTATAATATAGAAACTAACCCTCGTACAAATAAAATATCTGGTGTCTTACCATATTTTCAAAATATAAAACCAAAACAATAATCTCAACTTGCTAAATTATTATAAAATATGACAAACGTTCTCCCTAGAGTTACTTTATTTAAAATTTATCATGAGAACTACATATAAAAAAGTTATCATTCAAATAATCCATCTGCAGCAGGCATAGCACTTTCGTAAGCGTCAATTTTCCGCCCTATCAGGCTATTAGAACCGTAAGCGTCAAAATTGACGCTTACTTTTTTTGTAATGCACAATTCGTATAAGAAAACTTTTTTATGCCTGAATAACAACTTGTGCTTTTGAGTTTGTCGATGGATACTTAATGTAGAATTAGTCATAATGTTGAACATGATCACCATCACGCTCATAATCGGCTCACCCCAGAAGGCTACTCAGTTTATACCGCCAAAAGAAAATTGAAGAAAAATGTGACTCTTGTTTTGCGAATGATGAAGAATATGTTGGCAGTCCGAATGGTATTGATGAAACCACGCTCAAATCTATTCTGAATAATGTGTTTGAGAAACACCCGGACCAGATTATTTTCACTACATCTGCACAGAAACTCCAAGCAGTGATTATGAATCTTCCGTATGGTGTGGTGGCTATGAACTTCCAAAATCCCTTTTTGTCAAATGAGAAAAAGGGTATTTTAGATGTTCAAGTGATTTATGATTCTTGCCGGGAATTCGTACCTTACAACAGAAGCATTGGAGACAAGGCTCTGAATGTACTTGAATTCCTCAGCAAGCAGTTTTTTTAACGCTTACCTGTACCCCCTTCTCGCAGTTGCGGATATCAAGGTTCACATACACTTTGGTATCTTTATCCGAACCGTTGTGACGGACATAGACTACCAGATAGCCTACGAAGCCTGAACCGCTCTGCACGGTAGTATCAGTGCTTGGAACTGTGCTGACGCTTACATTTTCGGTCATGATTCTGCCGTCCATGCTGTCAACGAGAGCGCCTTTTCCGTAAGAACCTCGGCTTATTGCTCCTGTCGCAATATCATTATATGTGAAATCAAATGTATTCTTATAACCGACTGGAGTTCCCGGGAAATAGAGCCAGGCATAGTTTTTCAGTTCTTCTTGTGTCATAACCCTGCCTACCCAAGAGCTATCTTCTTTTACCTCCCAGTTTCCTGTCAGTCTGAACGATGTACCATTATCGTCCATGAAATAGCCGTATACACCATTTGAAGGACCTTCTGGATTATTCTGATTGAATCCGGTCGGCTGACTTCCCCGGTTATAGCCGGACTTCGTGCAAAGCATGATAAAATCATCATAGGTCGTGCTGGAGAATGTATGGCTGTGAGACCAGTAATCCGCTCGCCAGGTGATGTTGCTCATCCAGTTGATTTCTTTTCCGCCGATATACGGAACCAGAAGTTTATCGATTCGATAGTTGTAGACGATTGAATCTGTCGGGTGTGAAAGTCTCACAACTTTTTCGGAGGCTCCTGAACTTTCCTGAGAAAGAGTCATGGATTTTCCGTTTGCGCTTTGAGGAACAAATTCTACTTTTGTGATAGAGGCATCCGCCTTTTCATTGTCAATGTAGACTTTCAGTCGGGCTGTTTCTCCGTCTCCCATCGAAAGAAGATTGTTCTCTCCGCTCCAGTTAGTCCATCTTCCGTCACTCGAAAGAAACTGAATCTTTGGATCAACGCTCTTATACACAAAACGAGCCTTTATTGTCTTTCTGCCAATCTCCTCGTCATTATTCTTCGGATTTGTCGCAATAATATCAATCGTTGTCTCCCGCTGATTCTCATGGAAAGGTTTGATTGTGATTGTTCCACTTCCGTCACCGTTATCCTTCTTTTCATAGCCAAAAGTGGTGTTCAACTCACTGGAAACGACTATGATGTCTGCATCAGCAGGGTTCACCGAGTATTCAAAAGTGCGTTTTTCATCCGGCGTGATGGTGAATGCAGTGACTCCTTTGATGCTGAGATCGTAATCCCATGCGACTTTGACATTCAGCATTCCCTTTGCTCCTTCGCTTGAAATGCAGGTGAGGGTGCCGCTTCCAATCTTGTTTCTTTCATTTCCGATAATATCAACGCTTCCGTTACCGTTTGCATCACATCCGTTATCGTGATATTCAAAGAAATCTTCTGTCTGTGCAGTTGTCCATGTAAGAACTGAGTCCGGCGGACTTACGGTGTATTTTACCGTTACCGTATGCTTTGGCTGAATACTTCGAACGCTTGATTCAAACACGAAGCTCTTTCCGGCTTCGACAATGACCGTGCATTTTGCAACTACATCTGAATCTGGAAGCTGGGCTGTTACACTTGTCTGACCAGGCTTAATAGGGTAGACCGTAACATTCTGACCGTTCCCCATAATGCGGCAGATTTCAGAGCCGTTCACTTCCTCGGCAGTCCAGATAATATCGTAATAATCCCGCTGACTTTCTGAATTCTCAATGCTTGCCTTTAACGGAGTTCCGCTTGAGCCTTTTACCAGCGTAATGTAGGTTTTGTTAAGGGTAATCAGCTTCTCGGCACTTCCCGGAACCACCACATAGAACTGCAATGTGCTTGCGGCTTTCGGATGGCTGCAGGTGATAACAGCTTCTCCTGGTTTTAATGCCGTGATGTAAATGCTTTGTCCGATAACAGAACCGTCACTACCGATTCCTGTCACCTGAACTATGTCGCTGTCGCTCGTAGACCATTTGAGGTTATAGACATCGCTTGATACAACACCTGTTCCCGTGAGTGTCGCGCTGAGAGTCTGTGATTTTCCTTTTTTGAGCGTGGTGACGGTAGAGCTTGCGGTGATATAGACCGCGTTCACTTCTTTTTCCTTAACATACACCATCATCTCCGCACTTGCCTGTTCCGCACCGCTGCTTGAAGCGATGAGGCGAGCCTTTACTGTTGTCGTTCCGGCACCCACTGCCGTTATCTGGGCTGTTGTCTTTGTGCCTTTTACAGAACAGATATTGCCATTTTCAACCGAGTATTCAATGTGAGTCGCAACATTCGTATGCGGAACCTGCATTGAAACAAAGCTCACTTCTCCCTGCGTAATCGTCATATTCTGCTGCGGGAATGCGAATGTCGAATACTGCTGAACATTCACAATCACCTGCTGATTGTATGCCGCCTTGGGGTGAGTGATTGTAATCGTAACGCTTCCGGTCTGCTTCGGCGTGATAGTGCAGACATTGGCTGAATACTGGAAATCAATGATGTCATAAACATCAAGCGACCAGGAGAAATTGTATTTGTCGGTTGCAGCTCCGTTCACGAGCGTTGCGGTAATTGTCTGCGCTGAATCTGTCGGCTTCATGGTGACAATCGAAGAAGGAACGGTGATGTAACAGTCGCTCTTCTTCTCTTCATCACACACAACAAGAATCTGAGCAGAGTAGGCGGCTTTCGGATGGCTTACGGTGATGTATGTTGTCCCAGCTGCCAATGCACGGACTTTTCCTATCTCATTCTGACCATAAACTATAGCAATCTTTGAGTCATTCGACTGCCAGATAAAATCACTCTTGTCGCTTTCACTTCCTCCCACAAGTTCTGCAGTAATCGAAGTGTAGCTTGTTCCGCAGGTAAGCGTCATTACACTTGATGTGAGCTGAATATACGGATTTGCACTCGCCGCAATCGGGTCTATTACCTGTGCGATAATCTGCAAAGAGTAGGTGCAACTCTTGTTCGTTACTGTGATGATAGCAGTTCCGATTCTGTTTCCTTTGAACATGGCCGTTGCACCGCTCGAAGTTACATCCGCAATAGCAGGATTGCTCGAAGTCCAGGTGTAGCCGTCAACAATCACGGTATCAGAGTTCTTCACGCTCACGGTTACGGTTCTTGTATTTCCCTCGCCAATCGCAACAACATTATTTGATGTTGTCAGGTATTTATAGCCCGCAAGTTCTTCTGCACTGTTTCCCACAACAACAAGCACTTTCTTGCTTATATCTGTCTTTGTGTGCGTAATGGTGATTTCTGCCTGACCACTGGAAACGGGCTTTATGTAGGCAACTCCGTCTTCCGACTGGGCATAAATCTGTGCAACCGAATCATTATCAATGGAAAAAGAGAATCCGCCTGTATCACTTCCTGAATAATTTACTAGCGTGGCCTGTAGTTTCTGGGAAGAATCGTCACGGAGCATGGTAAGAACGTCCTGAGACGAAATATAAACAACAGGTTCAACTTCCGGGATAACATATTCACTTCCGACTCGGACATAAATTTTAATCGTATTCTGGC
>CALGGS010000273.1 GCA_937915735.1 uncultured Treponema sp. | reverse complement strand
GGAAGAAACTCGCAAAAAATATGCGGATGTTTTTTCTGACCCGACTTTTGAAGGGATTCCGATTCCAGAAGATGAATATCCGGATGAAGCTTATGAGAAAAGAATCAGGGAAATGTGGGGGTAAAAAATGGGAAATGTTTATTTGCTTGACACTAATGTAATTTCAGAATTTTCAAAACCAATGCCTAATCAGCATACTATGGAAATGATAAAAGAGAATGAAGATATGTGTGCGATTTGCTCAACGGTTTGGGAAGAGGCTGTTTATGGCTACGAGTCAATGCCGGAAGGCAAGCGAAAAAATGCTGTTTTGGATACAATACTGGATATAAAAGAATCTTACGACATCCTTCCTTACGATGACTTTGCCGCCAAAATTTGTGGTGAAATCCGTGCAAAGTGTAAAGAAGCAGGAAAGCCGGCGCCATTTTATGACAGCCAGATTGCCGCCACCGCGATTGCAAACGGAATGATTTTAGTCACCCACAACACCGAAGACTTCGCAGCCCTCTGCGAAAACTCCACGCTAAAAGTGGAAGACTGGTGGGGATAATTTATGTAAATTGTTAATGCAAGGGCAAATAAATTTACAGGCGGGCAAAAAAAACAAAGGCCCGCCAGTTAATTGAAACAAGCGGGCTTATTGCTAATATTTTTACACTAAAAACAAAGCTTATTTTGATGTTCGAAGGGTAACTTTTGTCGCCATAGCGCCTTCCGCACCATCAGCGCCGTGCTTTGGATGATATTTTCCAGCCGGCAAATCGCTTAACGCCGCTTCATTGCATTTTACGGCGATTGGAACATAGTCAGTAGCGGCAGTTTTTATTGAATCTGCGGCGGCGACAATGACCGCTCCCAAAAGACCGCCCCCGCTTATGCCAGTGGATGTATCGCAGGTAATCAGGGCATCCCTATCAAACAGAATTTCGTTCGTCTTCGTTGATTTGAAGATATATTCTACTTCGATGTACACTTTTGCACCGATTAACGCTTTATCCCATTTTTTGATGATTGTAAAAATCGCGACATCTGCGCCGAACAAATCGCCAAATTTTTTCAAGTCACCCTCAATGAATCGCTCGGCATCGTAAGCACTTTCTCGCTGCAATGTAGCCATAGTCATAGCAGGTGGCAAAACATAGTATCCGGCTTCGGCAACAGGAACGCTCATAGTCGTGTAAAAATAATCTTTTGCATCTGCCGCCGTGCTGTTATTGATTGGAGGCATAACGAGCATTACAAGCGGGTCGCTTTCATACATTTTTGGAAACGCGACACTTTTTGTAGTTCCACAAGAAGCGAGCAGAAAAAGAGAAAGAATAGCAGCAAAAACAGTCATTAATTTTTTCATTTTTCATACCTCTTCAAAATACTTCCAACGAATACTTTAGATTCCGGATAAAGCTCAATTTCTTTAGCGAGCATTTCTTTACCCTCGCTAACCTTTCCGCCCTGCAAAAGCATCCAACCGTAGTCAGCGTATATTCCAGGAGGAACAACTCCCCGAGTCGCTTTCTGCTTTTCGATAATTTTCTGATAAGTTTTGGCAAGTTCATCAAATGATTTTTCATCAGCATTTTTGAGATAGTGATAATAATCCTCTTGATAATCGTACCAACTGTACAGCTTTGTTGACCCGCACGAAAGAGCAAGAAGAGAGATGCAAGCCAGAGCCGACAGTTTTACCATATTCACAAATGATTTTTTCATCCGTAAATCCTCCTTTTTTTTCTATTTATTTATCTTGAATTACATAATTCAAGAGTTTTCCAGAATCAACCGAACCTTCCGTCAAATCGACAATTGCATATTCATCTGTCACCGTGCTTCCGCCGACAGTAAGAACAGTAAGCTTTGCAACCTGCTTTCCAGGAAGCTCAATCATCATACCAGTCTGCGGATTTTTAACCTGCTTTCCCCGCTCGTATACAAAAAGAGATGAGCCGGCCTTCAGCCCCTGCTTTGCACCGCCAGCAATGATAATTCCGTCTTTATCGTATGAAAGGAAGTAAGATTTCCATGGTCTGTCCATACAAGTCTGCTCGATGTTGTCAACAAGCTTCTCAATCGCAGCAGAAATAGCCTTGTCGCTAAGAGTAGCATCGTATCCCTGAACGCCACCCATACCGAATGTGGTTGATGAATTTGTCTCAGCCTGACCTTTTCCTTCCTCAGAGTAGATAACCTGACCAGTGCGAACATCAATCAAGCGAATATTTACCCCAGCCTCAACGGTTTGAGTCTTGCTTCGGGAAACAAAGCCAACCTCTCCTGTAGTTTTTCGACCAAACTCTGTAATAGAACCGATAATCAAATAGTCGGCAGGAACCTTCTGGCTCTGGCCGCCATATTTTTCGATTTCTGTCTGAATTTTGTCTGCGTCAGCACGCTCAAGAAGAACAAATTTTCCTTTAGCCGTAAGCTTTGCCGAAAGAATATCGATTGCCTGCTTGCCGACAGGATCATTTTCCTTGTCATAAAAGGCGCCCTTCGCATATTCCGTTTCGTTGGAAAACCGTGCGATTGCGACAGTGCGTTTAAGCCCCTGATATTCGCTCGCATTTACGCCTTCGTTCAGCGTTCCTTCTGTTTTAGTAACGGTTGTTTTTGCCGTAGAGCCGCAGCTAGCCAGCATAAAAACAAGTGACGCAAAACCACAAAATTTTGCTACTCGTGTGAGTTTCATAGATAAAAAATCCCCCTTTAATAAGTGTTTTCTCATTTTACCAATCGTATACAAAAACTACAAGTGACCGGAGAACAAATTCAGGGTAAATGCTGATTTTCATCACTAAAAAAAGAATTCAATATTTGAAGGGAGCGAAAAGATGAATGGATTTTAAAATAAAAAAAGAGTCCGTATTTTAACGAACTCTTTAGTGAGACTGACACGATTCGAACGTGCGACCTCCACCTCCGCAGGGTGGCGCTCTAATCCAACTGAGCTACAATCTCATACATAGCGGAGGCGACAGGAGTCGAACCTGCCCAGCCCGAAAGGAACTGACGGATTAGCAATCCGTTGTAATACCGCTATACGACGCCTCCAAAAATGGATTTAAACATAAAAAAACGGAGCGAGAGGGATTTGAACCCCCGATACCTTGCGGTATGCCGGTTTTCAAGACCGGTGCATTCAGCCGCTCTGCCATCGCTCCTTAACTGATGTTCCAATACTATATTCTCTTTACAAAAATATGTCAATAGCATTTCAATATTTTTTTTTACTTTTTTTTATTTTTTTTAGCGAACATTTGTCGACTACGGCCCTTCCGCAGCTCAGTAGCCCTCGGTCCCCTGCTGCCGCAGGCGACTGGCTTCGCCACTGCTACACGGCCGACGCGGCATTTTTTGTAAGAGAAGGAAATTACTCAATTATTATGAGAATGAATTTCAAGGCTACTTTCAATTTTTCTTTTTTTTTTCTAATATATTTTCCCGTGAATATTTTTGCAAAATTCAAAGAAACGGCCTTCTCTGTCCTGCCCGTAATGCTCGTGGTTTTGATTTTAGGCTTTTCTGTCGCCCCCTTAAGCCTTGGCCTTATGACTCGTTTTATCTTTGGCGGAATTCTTGTAATTTTTGGGCTGACGCTTTTTCTGCTTGGCGTTGACATCGGAATTTTACCGATTGGAGAACGAAGCGGTGCCGCTTTGACGGCGAAACGAAACCTTCCTCTTTTGCTTGGCGCGGCTTTCTTAATCGGATTTATCGTGACGGTTGCAGAGCCAGATGTTCAGGTTCTTGCCGACCAGGTGCGGGGAATCGCCCCGACAGTCAGCAAATGGTCCTTAATCTTAATGATTGCAGTCGGCGTTGGATTTTTCGTTTCTCTGGGCATTTTACGGACAGTTCTTTCTATTCCCCTGAATATTCTTCTCGTAATCTCTTATGTCCTGGTTTTTGCACTCGCCTTTTTTGCTCCCAAGACTTTTCAGGGAGTTGCCTTTGATTCGGGCGGGGCCACCACAGGTCCTATGACGGTTCCATTCATTATGGCGCTTGGTGTCGGTGTCGCGGCGGTTCGTGCAAAATCAGACAAAAACGGAAAGCTTAAGTCTTCAAGCGATGATTCCTTTGGTCTAACGGGAATTGCCTCGATTGGTCCCGTTCTTGCAGTTATCGTTTACGGAATCGTCCTTGGCAACGGGAATTCTTATGGAAGTGAAGAATCTTTGGGTGAAGAAAGCGGCGTTCTTGCCAAGGGACTCGCGGTATTTTTTAATCTTTTGCCTTCGATTCTAAAAGAAGTTTCTCTTGCCCTCGCTCCTTTGGCCGCAATGGCTGTCTTTTTTCAGATTTTTCTCTTAAAAATGCCTCCTATGCAGGTTGTCCGAATGATCCGGGGCTTTTTGATGAGTTTTGTCGGTCTTGTTTTGTTTTTGACTGGCGCTCAGGGTGGTTTTATGAGAGCCGGGCAAGCGCTGGGCGAAGTTTTAGGAAAAGCAAGCTTACAGGGACCCCTTTGGACGGCTCTTTTAGTCGCAGTCGGCGTCATTTTTGGTGCGATAGTCGTATGCGCAGAGCCTGCCGTCTGGGTTTTAACGGATCAGGTCGAGTCGATTTCAGGCGGAACAATAAAACGGCGGGTTATGCTCGGCGCTTTGAGCAGCGGAGTTGCGATTTCTATCGGACTTTCAATGCTTCGGGTTCTTTTTGGATTCTCCCTCTGGTATATTTTAATTCCAGGCTACTCGCTTGCGCTAATCCTTTCGTTTTTTTCACCAAAGCTTTTTACGGGAATCGCCTTTGACTCAGGAGGAGTTGCGAGCGGGCCTATGACAAGCACATTCATTCTTTCCTTTGCGCTGGGAGCTAGCGATGCAAGCGGAGGAAATCCTGCCGTAGATGCCTTCGGGGTAATTGCCTTAGTTGCAATGACACCGCTGATTGCTATTCAGATTCTTGGAATCATCTTTAAAATAAAAAGCGAAAAGGGGGAAAAATGAGCAGAAAAGAGCGAACAATAAAAAGGACTGACGGCTGGAAAAACTTGATTACGGGCTTAGGCTCTGCGCGGACAGCAAAAAAGAGTTTTACGCGGCATACTTTAAGCCCTGTAATGACAGATATGGAGTTGGAATCGCTGTTTTATGACGACGGGCTGGCGGCGCGAATTGTAACACTGCTTCCTGATGATATATTTCGCGAGGGCTGGGATTATACGTTTCCGCGTCTCGATAAAATTGCTTCGGCGGATTTGCAAGAAAAATATGCGGCGGTGATGGAGGAGCTGGGTGCACAGCAGAAAATCAAAGACGCTTTTGTATGGAAACGACTTTACGGCGGCTCTGCGATTTTTATCAGTGCGCTGGACGGGCAAACTCCCGATAGACCGCTGAACCCAAAGAAAATTCATTCGATTGAAAAACTGCGCGTATTGGAGAAAGGAGAAATTGAGTTTGAAAACATTGTGTGGCAGACCGACCCAATGAAAACGCGGTACGGCTTACCAGAAATGTATAGAGTGCGCTTTGAACTTCCCGACGGGAGAACAGTGCAGGCGATAAATGTGCATTGGACGCGTATAATCGAGCTTCACGGCGACACACTTCCCAAGCGGGCAATGGCGGGGATAAGCAGCGAAAATCGTTATTGGGGTATCAATGTATTGCAAAGAGCAAATGACCGCTTGCAGTCCTTAGGCTCTTCGCTCGGAAGCATTGACCAACTTTTAAGCGAAGTGGGAATGGGCAAATACAAGATAAAGGATTTAGCGACTTTGCTTTCAAGCCCAGAGGGAGAAGCGGCGATACGGCGACGCGTGGAGTTGACCGACCTTGTGAAATCAACATTTCGCAGTATGTATCTTGACACTGACGAAGAGTATGTGCGCGACAATGTGAGTTTTCAGGGTGTGCCAGAAATGTTGCATATTTTGTTTATGCTGATTGCCTCTGATACGGGCTATCCAATGACGCGGCTTTTTGGAATGAGCCCTGCAGGAATGAACGCGACGGGCGAGAGCGATATGAATAATTACTACGATATGGTGCGCTCAATGCAAACAGCGCAGGTTCTCCCTGTTATTTTGCGGCTTGTGCATCTTATTTCGCAGTGGAAAGGCTGGGAAGAGCCGTATATTGAGTTTAGACCGCTTGAAACGATGAACGAAAAAGAACGGGCAGAACTCAACAGACAAAATGCAGAGAAAGAGAAAATCGAAGCGGAAACGTATAAAGCATACATTGACGCGGGTGTTTTAGAGCCGTATGAGGTGCGATTTTTGAAATACGGCGACACGCTAGAGGGAATTTCTGCGGCGGGCGGAATGCCGAATGTAGCAGACACAGAAAACGGCTGACTGCAAGCTGACGGCTATGACCCAAGTCAACCGAGGGAGAAAAACGGGAGGTTCGGTTGTAAAGCGAAAACAGGAAATACTACAGCAAAGAATTCAAAAGCAAAAGAAGTTCATAGAGAGGTTTTGTCTTTTGAAAATGGTGGTAGCATTTTTGCGAATTATCCAAAGTCGTCTAATGAAGAAAGAGAAAACGTAGAGGCTTTGAAAACATTTGCAGAAAGAGGCTCTAAAGTTCTTTTGTTGCAAAAGAGTGATGAAAAAGGGTGTCGTAGAGCTGATAGCACAATTGATGGTGTGTCTTGGGAAGTAAAAACAAACCATACACCGACTGTTTCTGCAATCGATAATGCTCTTCGTTCTTGTAATGGGCAGTCCAAAAATCTTGTATTGAATATCAAAAGCACGGTCTGATTATCTCATCTGCTATGAAAGAAGCCAGTGACGAATATCTTGCTAATAACGACGCTATTGGCAACTTTATCGATGAACATTGTGTACGTGGTTCTGTTTCTGACTTTTCCATTTCTCGTTCCGAACTCATCAATCGTATTAGACGCGAAGTCAGCAGCATTTCTCATATGACCGATA
>CALGGS010000272.1 GCA_937915735.1 uncultured Treponema sp. | reverse complement strand
TGAACGTGTGTAACAGACGTGCTTCCATGCAAGTGTTCAATTTAATGTTTGGCAAATTTAAAAAGTCGAAATTGAGGCTTTTATGAAAATCGGAGGAATTATGCAAGAACAAAATGTTGAGAATCTGCCTGAGCTGGTAAAAAACGGGAAAATTTCCGTATCTGAGGCCGTGAATCTTATGTGGGAGGATGTTTATCTTGAGCCGTATCGTTATGGACTGTTTTATTTTTCAGAGGACCAGAAAAGTGAATTCCTGCTGGTGATGCGGAAAAGATTTAAGAAAATTCTCTTGGGCTACAAAAGAGGACAGCTTTCTTTTATTCAATATCTTGCTGGAAAAATCACGAATTACAAAATGTCGTTTTTGAGGGAGCAGCTTGAAAGTGAAAATGAAAGAAAATCAATGGAAAGTTTTCTGAAATCCAAAACTGAAGAAGAATATCAGAAGTATGAGAATGGCATTGAAGCGAGCAAAAAAGAAAGGGAAAGTGATAATTGCCTTAAGAATTTCACAGACATTATTCAGACGGGAGGAAGTCAAAAGTTACGAAAGAAAAAGATTGCCGAGCTTACTGCATTGGTACTGATGATGAAGGCTTGTAAGGATGTCGATGATTCAACCGTTTGTGCCGTCAGTGATTTTACCAAAATTGACAGGAATCTGCTTTATCAAAAAATCCAGGAGCTGAAAGCTACGATGGAAAAAAAAGATGAAATTAGTCTCCGTCTCGTCGCAAAGCGGAATAACGCATTTTTCTTTCATCGAAAATATTTTCAGGAAATGGTAGCTCCGACTTCCACAGAGAGAAAAAAGAAAGTTATGGAAAAAAAATATGACGGGCAGACAAAAAAATGGGAGAAGCATAACAAGGCTATAATTGAGCGGTCAGATTCTCCTTAAATGAAGAGGTTGCAAAGGCAATCGGAATTAAGCCCAGAATGGTATCTTTCTATATAAATAATGCGAAGAGAAAAAACGGGAGAAGTCAAATTCAGGAATTGCTGCTGGAAAAACGCCGCGAGGAGCTTTTGATGAAGGGCGAGGGAAAAAATGTTTTTGAAAAAGTCGCAGAAAAAGCCCTGGATATTTTTGTAGACGAGAGAAAAACAAATTGATATGATTTTCGCCCAGAGGAAAAAATGAAAAAGAAACTTTATCTTGCCTCCTCAAACGCTCACAAGCGAAGGGAAATGCAGGAAATATTGCCGGATTATGAAATTAGGATTCCAAGTGATGACGGGCTTGTTTTTAATCCTGTCGAAAACGGAAAGTCTTTTTATGAAAACAGTCTTATAAAGGCCCGTGCGCTTTGGGAAATAGTTCACGAACCTGTTATTGCCGATGACTCAGGAATTTGCGTTGATTGTCTTGGCGGAGAGCCTGGTATTTACACATCTCGATATGCAGGCCCTGAATTTATGCATGGAAAGCCTGACGGCTCAAAAATTTCGCAGGAAGAGCAGAATAAATTCTTGATTGAGCAGCTGAATGAGACAAAATCCGAAAACAGAAAATGCCATTACACTTGCGCCATGGTTCTTTTGCTGAATTCTGACAGGTTTTTTGTCGCTCAGGAAACCTTTGAGGGCGAGCTCGTAAAGTCAATCGATGAGCAGGCTGGAAGCGGAGGCTTTGGCTATGACCCAATCGTATTTTTGCCGGAATATGGAAAAACTGTCGCTGAAATCAGTGCGGAGGAAAAAAATAAAATTTCTCACCGTGGAAAGGCCGTAAAAGCGATTGCGAAAATCCTTAGTTCTTTGACTTTTTAAGCTTCTTGACTTCGCTGATGAATTCATCGAGATTTTCAAAATTTCTGTAAACTGAGGCGAAGCGAATGTAAGCTACCTTGTCGACATCGTGAAGTCGGTCGAGAATGATTTCTCCCAAATCTGCGGTTGAAATTTCCCGACTGCTCCTGCCTTTCATAATTGCGGCGTCCTCAATGTCGTTTATGATGTTTTCTTTTGTGTTTGAGGAGACAGGCCGTTTTTCAAGGGCTCTCTCAATTCCTTTTTCGATTTTTGCCCTGTCAAATGGCTGTCTTCTTCCGTCGCGTTTTATGACCATAAATGGCTTTTCTTCGATTCGCTCGTAGCTTGTAAAACGCATTTCACAGCTGACACATTCACGGCGGCGGCGGATTGTTTCTCCGTTGGCCATTGTCCGGGATTCTATTACTTTATCGTCAAGACTTCCGCAATAAGGGCAGCGCATTTTTTTACCTCTTAATGACTTTATTTTATCTATCATTTTAATTATAATTCTTTTTTATGAACAAAGTAAATATCAAAGTTCTTGCCCAAACGGGCGCTGTCATTCCTGAATACAAAACAAGGGGGGCGGCGGGTGCTGACATCTCGGCACTTTTATCTGAACCTGTCGTAATTAAAAGGGGCGAGCATGCTGTGATTGGAACGGGGCTCTTTTTTGAAATTCCAGAGGGCTATGAAATTCAAGTCCGTCCTCGCTCAGGGCTTGCCGCAAAAAACGGAGTTACGGTCTTGAATACTCCGGGAACAATCGACAGCGATTATCGTGGCGAACTGAAAGTAATTTTAATCAACCTTGGAAACGAGGATTTTACCGTTAAAAATGGCGAGAGAATCGCTCAGATTGTAGTCGCTCCCGTAACTCTCGGCACTTTTGAAAAGGCCGAAAAACTGGATGAGAGCGAGCGCGGCACTGGTGGATTCGGAAGCACCGGAAAGTAATGCCCTCACAAATCTGGCGCCTAAAACGCTTTTTGAACAAAAAAAAGTCAGATTTTCTCAAAGCCTTCAGGCGGCTTTACCCTGTAAAAAGATTTTTTGTTTCTGTTATTTACTACAAGCGCACCTGGCTCAAAAGTGACGCAAAAAAACGGCTTGAAGAGCTTGGAAAAACTATCCTTCAAAAATACGGCGAATTTAATCTTTTAAATTCAATTTTTAAGGCTCTTTCCTTTCTCTTAAAAAAAGCAGGTCTGAAAAGGGCGGGGGAGGCTGTGGGACTGGAAATGCAGGAGTCGAACGGAGTGAACAGGCATGTTTTGTTCCGTTATCTTATGAAAGAGCTTTTCCTGTACTTTTTTATTGCCTTCATCTTCTTCTTTATGGTCTTTTTCGTAAATCAGATTCTTCTTGTCGCGGAAAACATCTTAAAAAAGCATGTCCCTGTTCTGGATGTGATGCGCCTTATCACTTACTCCCTTCCAATGGTCATTGCCCAGTCGGCTCCATTCGCAACTCTGGTCGGATTTTTGATGTGCTTAGGGCGTCTTGCAAGCGAAAATGAGGTTCTTATTTTGCGCGCAAGCGGACAGAGCTACAAAATGATTTTAAAGCCCGTCATCATTCTGGGAATTCTGATTTCTTTCGCTTCTTTTTTCGTGAACGACTATCTTCTTCCTCTTGGAACTATTAACTACAACAAGCTTTACCGTTCAATTTTAACCTCAAATCCGGCCGTAGAACTTGAGTCAAATTCTATCAAGCGAACGAACGACAAAACTTTGGTAATCGGCGAGGTGGACGGCGAAAATGTCAGCGATTTGATTTTCTTTGACACTGACTCGGACGGCGGGCAGCGAATCATCGTTGCGGACAAGTCCACCGTAAAAAAATCAAGTGCGGCCGGCGTTTTAATGCGGTTAATTATGAATGATGCGAGCGTGCTTATGTTCGATAAGGACAAAAAAAATGACTACGATGTCCTTACGAGCGAAAATGTCGAGCTGAATATTTTTGAGTCAACCTTTCTGGAAAATGACAGGGCTGTTTCTCCCCGTGAGATGACGAGCTACGACCTTTACAAGGAAATTAAGGCGATGAAAAATGAAATCGATGTGAGCCAGAAAAAGCGAAATCGTTACAACCTTGAGATGGCAAAAAAATTCTCGATGCCCTTCGGCTCAATCTTCTTTGCCCTTTTTGCGCTTCCCCTCGCTCTTATTTTCGGAAAGCACAACGGGCAGACAATCGGTCTTATAATCGGGCTTTTCGTATCTCTTTTTTATTGGGCGGTAAGCATTGTCGGACAGATTTTCAGTTCCCGAACTGGCGTCTACGGAATTACGACGATGTGGGCTCCGAACATTTTAATTGGCGTGGCGGGCTTTCTTTTTTATCTGAGGCTCTTAAGAAAATGAAAATCGTCGAATATCTTTTCAGAAAAGTCATACCTCTCTTTTTGGGCGCCCTTGTTTTCTTTGCCCTCGTTTTGATTCTCGTTGATTTGATGATGAATCTCTGGAATTTTATTTCAAACGGAGTTTCGGGGCTTAAGGTCCTTAGGATTATGATTCTTTATCTTCCAAAATGCTTTTGGTATTCCGCTCCGATAGCCATGCTTTTTTCAGTTTCCTATACCTTAAGCGATTTATACGCTAACAACGAGCTGATTGCAATCTTTGCTTCTGGAATTTCCCTTACGCGCTTTACTTTTCCTCTTCTTGTGTTTGCTTTTGGAATGAGCTTTGCCCTTTATTATTTTGATGACAGGGTTGTAGTTCCGACTTATGCAAAAAAAACAGCCGAGCAGGAGGAGGTACTGAAAAAAGACAAGACCTTGAACAACGACAAAATCGTCATCTTAAGCGAAAACGGAAATATCTGCTATAAGGCTGAATTTTATGATGACAGCGCAAAAAGACTTACATCTCTTTTTATAATTATCAGGAACGATGACAAAACTTTGAATTCAGTGATTCGTGCGGACAGTGCTTCATGGCGTGACGGCAAATGGAATCTTTCGGGCGGCATTCAGTACACTTTAAAAAACGGAGTTATTCAATCGGGAAGTGTAACTAGCGAAAACAGGGAGCGCCTTACGGAAGTGCCTGAGACATTTCAGAATAATGTAATTTCTGTTGAAACCGTAGATTCTGCGACGGCCAAGGTTTATATCGACCATCTTCAAAAGGCGGGGCTTCCTTTTGCTGAGCCATTGAGCCTTTACTACAAGAAATTTTCATTTCCCTTCATTTTGTTCATTGTCGTATTTTTGTCGGTGGGTTTGAGCGGTAAAACACGGAAAAATGTCATGCTCATGAGCTTGGCATCGTGCATCAGCGCGGCGGTTTTGTTCTATGTCACACAGATGATTACTATGCTTATGGCAAAATTCGGGGCAATCTCTCCTTTTATGGGGGCCTGGTTCCCTGTTTTTATGTTTGTCATAATAGCGATTTTTGTCTTAAGATACGCTAGGACTTAAAATATAAAGCCACTAATTATTTTTGTGTAATTTGTGGTAGAATTCGAGGAAAAAATATATGATTGCAAATATCTTTGAGCTTAAGCACGAGTCTTGTGATGGAAAGGCTCGGACTGGAACGCTTCATTTGCCTCATGGAGATGTGGAAACTCCGGTTTTTATGCCTGTGGGAACTAACGGGGCTGTCAAAGCCCTTACCAAGGACGATTTGGATGAAATAGGCTTTCAGATAATCCTTGCTAACACTTATCATCTTTACCTGCGGCCTGGAAGTGACATTATCGAAGAAGCTGGCGGCTTGCACGGCTTTACCGGATGGAAAAAGAATTTTTTGACGGACTCAGGCGGATTTCAGGTCTGGAGTCTTTCAAAACTCAGAAAAATTACTGAAGAAGGCGCTCTTTTTTCTTCAAACATAGACGGAAGCCGGCATCTGTTCACGCCTGAGCGGGTTGTCGACATTCAAGCCCAGTTCAATTCTGACATTCAGATGCAGCTTGATGTCTGTACGGGCTTTGGAGTTGACAAAAAAGAGGCAATTCGCGCGCTTGAGATTACGAAAAACTGGCTTCGCCGGGCAAAGGAGGAGTGGATTCGTAAATGCGATTCGGGCTACAAGGGAATTTTGCTTCCGATCGTTCAGGGGAATTTTTTCGAGGATTTAAGAATTAAGTCTGCCGAATTCGTGACGGAGATGGATTTGCCTGCGATTGCAATCGGTGGCCTGAGTGTCGGCGAGCCTCCTGAGCTTTTCAGCAAAATGCTTGATTTTACCGTGGATTATCTTCCTAAAGAAAAGGCAAAATATGTAATGGGAATCGGAACGCCTGACTATATTCTGGATGCCGTTCACAGCGGAATCGATATGTTTGACTGCGTTCTTCCCACAAGAAATGCCAGAAACGGAAGCTATTTTACTCGTGACGGAAATCTCCCTATTAAGCAGGAGCGTTTTGCCCGGGACTTTAGCCCGGTAGATCCTGAATGTAACTGTAAGGTTTGCCGGACTTACACAAGGGCATATCTCCGTCATCTTTTTAAGGCACAGGAAATTTTAAGCTCAACGCTGGCAAGCTATCACAATCTTTATTTCCTTCACAATATGATGAAAGAAATTCGAGTCGCAATTAGTGAAAACCGCTTTGAAGAATACAGAATTTCCTTCTTAAAGCGATACCACTCAAATAAATGGAAGCTGGAGAAATAAAATGCTGGCAGTATTTGTAAATTGCGCAACGATAATTTTAGGCTCGATTATCGGCCTTTTGTTTGCAAAAAAAATTCCTGAGAAGGTGACTGACTCGATTCAGACGGCGTGCGGGCTTGTCTCCTTCGTTATGGGCGTTCAGATGGCTTTTAAATACCAGAATGTCGTTTATTTGGCTCTCTCGCTTATTTTAGGCGGAATTGTCGGAACTCTGCTAGACATTGACGGAAGAATCTTAAAAGTCGGAAAATTTTTGGAAAGAGTTTTTGTGAAGAGAGGCGGAGGGGATTTTAAGGGGCAGAGCCCCTTAGGAGAGGGGGTAGCTCCTAATGCCTCTGGCACTAGGAGCGAGGGGGAGACTTCCCCCACTGAATTTTCTGCCGGAAAGCCTCAGAAAAATTTCGCCTATGCTTTTTTGAACGCGTCGGTGCTTTTTTGTGTCGGGGCAATGGCGATTGTAGGCTCCTTTAAGGCCGGAATTGAGCATGATTACTCGATAATTTTCTTGAAGAGCATTCTTGACGGTTTTATCGCAATTGGTTTTGCGGCGGCAATGGGCCTGGGAACAGCTTTTTCTGCGATTGCGATTTTTGTTTATCAGGGGCTTTTGACCGTCCTTGGAATTTTCATTCACGATTATGTAAGCGATGCCCTTCTTGCTGAGCTTACGGGTAGCGGTGGTGCCTTGATTATTTTAATCGGCATTAACTTAATGGGGCTTAAGAAAATCAAGACTGCGAATTATCTTCCTGCCGTGCTTTTCAGCGTGATTTTTGTTTTGTGCGAGCCGTTGGTGCGTTCTATTCTCGGCATTTAGAGTAAAAAATTGAAAAGCCCGCTGACAATGCATTGATTTGCACAGCCAGCGGGCTAAATTCTTAACAAGGAGAAATGGAGAAAATTCCTTGTTAAATTCGGGATTGGTTATTCGTACTACTCTATGTCCGTGTAGGTCAGTGTGATGCTCTTGAAGTAAGAGTCACCGCCATTGTGACGGATTATGATTTTTGCATAGCTCTTTTCGCTGTCCAGGGCGGCTGTTACACTTGCATTTGCTTCTGCCGAAGTTTCGCTTGTCTGTGTCACCAAATCCCCGGTTGAGAATGTGTATGTAATCACTCCGCTATCATCTGTAAGTTTATGGTCTGCATCATTTGCACCACCGTAAACATTGCTGTTATTCCAGTTTCCACCGTCTTTTATCGTAATTGCAACTGAAGCCTTTGTGCTGTCAGAAATACGGCTTGTATCAACTGGAATATAGAAAACAGCGTTTCTTGTCTGGTGACCACCAGCATTCTTGCTGACTTTTCCGGTAGCATTTGAGCCACCTTCTTTTTCAGTAGTACTGTTGTAGGTCAATGTGTCTACGACCATATTTCCGTGGGTTCCGTCACCATAGTAAGTGTTATTCACGCTGTTCTGCAAATCTCCTGTCGCCGCAAATGACTCTGAGACAACATTGTAAACATACTGCTTTCCCTCGTTTCTGTTGTCGGTAACTGTGATAGTCACTTCCTTGCTCAAAATCGCCTTATAAGTAGTGCGGTCTTCAGGGATGAAGCTTGCAGTTGTTGTTAAATCTCCGCTGCCAGAATATGTAAGGGTCGTAGCATCCCAAATCCAGCTTCCGCTTGTGCTTGCACTTGTTGTCGGAACCGCAACTTTTTCCATGACGATTGTTTCAGAAGAACCTTTTACGCTTGAGTATTCGTCTGCTGAAAGGGTAAGGCTGGCATTTACATCGCCGCATGTTGTTGTCGTTCTTCCATCCGCTTCCAGATCCACGAATTTGGCTACCTTCATGGAATTCTCTTCATCATCAGTCTTAACCGTAATCGTAATGTCGCTTGCACTCACGCTGATTCCAGAGGCACCACCGACTGCAAGGTAAATGTAATCGCTTTCGCAGGGAACATAGTAGCCGACTACAGTATTTTTAATCAGCTCAACTCCGTCAGAGTTTGTAAGAGAGAAGTAAAGATATCCGTCTTTCTTTGTGTAGGCCTTTACAGTGTAAGTTCCGGCTGCATTCGCGTAAGTCTTGTAGTCCTTGTCGTAGCCCTGACCGTGACCTGAAAATCCGTCATAGCTTTTTACGCCTGCCGGTGTGGTCCATGCATAAGAGCGCATTACTCCGTCAGAATAAGCCCCGTCCTTGAATGAGACAAAACCAGCCCCACCGTTTGCTACGGCAGAATATGTGATTACGGCCGAAATCTCGTAAGTGGCACTTGCGTCTTTTGAGGCGTCGATTGCCACAGGATAGATAAGCACATCACTTGCGCCAAAATCTTTGTAGTCCGTGAAAGATTCAAGGCTTGCAACAGAATTACCGAACTTTTTGAGGACAGCAGCCTCTGTTACCGTGATTTCGCAGGTCGCAGAAAGAGAATCATTGTCTTTTACTGTCGCAGTAATTGTCGCGGTCTCCCCGGCATTTGCGTTTTCAAGAACCTTAACAAGTCCGTCTTCGACAGTTACGTTTGCGTTTGAAGAAGTCCATTCGACCTCAGCATCTGCTCCCTCAGGCTCAAAGCTCACCGAAAGTTGTTTTTCGCTTCCAGCGGCAACGCTTGCGCTCTCTTCAGAAATCTTGATTGCTGTGGCAGTAACGCTGTAAAGGATGATTGAATCACTTGCTCCGTCCTTTGTAGCACTTACTTTTACATAGATGTTTCCGCTTCCTGTTTTTTCAGT
Organism: uncultured Treponema sp.; assembly: GCA_937915735.1. GTDB lineage: Bacteria > Spirochaetota > Spirochaetia > Treponematales > Treponemataceae > Treponema_D. The sequence continues at coordinate 4,759 of CALGGS010000272.1, read as the reverse complement.
AAGTCCGTTTGAATCAACTGTCACGGCATCCTCAACCTCATTTTCGAGGCTGATTTCAGAATATGCTTTTGCAGTCCATTCAGCTCCGCTTATTTCACCATCATAATCAGAAAGTGTGAGGGCATCCCCGATATTTGTCTTCGTGGCATCAGCATAATCAACAAAGATATTGTTTTTTGAAGAATCTTCTGAGATTGAGTCTCCGTCATTCACAGCAAGGTCAGAAGCAGCATCCCATTTTTCGCTCAAAGATTCCCACTTTGAAGTGTTTGTGTTGAAGGCACGGTTAAGGATTGTGTAGCGTCCATTGTACTCGCGCTTTGCAATTCTATCGCTCAAAACATGAACTTTTGAAGTGTCGCAGCCAAGATCAGAAAGGGAAGAAGCTGTTTTCGAGTCGATTTTCCAGCCCACATTATCATCATCAATTCCCTCTTCGATTGCAGAGCCATACCAGATGTTTTTGTTGATGTTTCCCTCGAATGAAGATCCGATATAGGCCGCCTGACTGTAATATCCGCTTGACCATGGAGTTCTGGCAAGATAAGCCGACCCATTCAAGGCAGAATCAGCGATTACCTTTGAATTGAGGATTACAAGTCCCTTTCCCACCGGAGAGCTTTCCGGAAGTCCTGGAGCTGCGACATAGGCCGCGCTGGGGCTTTCTTCAGCAGTCATTTTAATCGTACACTCTTCGTACAGGGCGACAGTGGCATCCCCGCTCATCCACAAAAAGTCAACATCGCCTTCTGCATAGCACTTGTAGAACCAGGCACGGCCTCTTGTGTAGAGTGTGTCCTGATGGCTGTAAAATCCTGAGTTATAGGCAATGAGTTTTCCTGTTGAGAAGAAGGAAAGAGCCTCAGCCTGAGTCAGCTTGTTTCCGCTTGAGTTTGTCTCAGTAACCTCAGAGCGTTTTATCGTATTCTTGAATGTGACATTTTTAAGGGTCAGGTTTGCGCTTCCCGTAACAGAAAAAAGACATCGCTCGCCCATGCTGGCCTGGCTCGAACCTTTCCCCGCAATGATTACATCGCTTCCAAATTCTTTGCTTGTCTGACCTTCAATTACAAGGGCTGCCTTTCCGGCATATCTTAAGGCATTTTCAGCATAAGTTCCGGCCGTAAGGGCGATTGTATATGTGTCGCTGGAATCAGCGCTGGAAGGAATTGCAGCAAGGGCTGCCGTAATGCTCGCATACTCCACGGTATCCTCAGAATTTTTCTGCAAGGTGATTTTACCGGCATCCGAAACGATTGTATCATCCGTTTTTTCGTCCTCACCTTCTTCCCCGGTCTCGCCTTTGTTTTCGTTTTCATCATCCTTTACGGTATTTGAACTTTCGTTTTCAGAAGAGTCATCGCCGTCAGAGCAGGATGCAAAAAATCCGCTTCCAACCAAGGCAAGCGCACAAAAGGCTGAGACCAGTCCCCGCCTCAATATTTTCTCTTTTTTCATTTTTTTCCTCCTTTTTTTTATATGGGCACCCCCGCCCAAGGGCGGGCCGGGCTATCCGCCATTCCGTGCCTTCGCACTCCATTCCTCCGTGCTGTCATTGCCGCATTCAAGGGCATTGCTTGTCGCCCTTGCTTAGGTGCGGCAATGACAGCACTACGGAACGCCTCTGCCTGCCTGACGGCAGTCAGGGCGTGGCTACTATCCCTGGTGCGGCATTACTGTACGATTCCTTCGATTATCACATCACCGACCATGAGAAGACGGTTTGCGCCCTTTCCGGTTTCGGCCGTCTTCATGTAAGGATAAACTCTCACATAAAGGGTTTTTCCCGCAATGCTCATCGCCATGTCGGCGTCTGATTTTACTTCCGTAAGAACCTCGTTGCAGTTGGAACTGGTCGCTCCATCCTTGTCCAAAACCGTTCCCTGACCGCCCTGAACAATCGTAACCGGGGAAGAAAAGTCATCATTCGTTGAATAAAGGACATCCCATCTCATGTTGCCGGTTCCGCTTGAGGCAAGTTCTAGCGTAATCTGGTTTACGATTGTCGAAGTTCCGCCCGGTAAGGCGAACTGGATGTAGGTGTTTTCATCTCTCGTTCCAACCCAGTCGTTTGTTGAAGAGCAGAATCTTGAGTGCGGTTTTCCGTTTACATAGTCGTTTTTGCAGGTAGATTCCTTGAGGCCGCTTCCAAGAGTCGCCACGCTTGGCGAGACCGTGCCTTCAGGGTCAACATTCGCCGTGTAGCAGACAGCCTTGCTTGAGTCAATCATAGGCCATGTGACTGTGTAGTCGGTTCCGCCTTCTGTCTTCTGTTTTCCGGCACCAGTGAGGGCTACAAGGAGAATATTTCCGCTCAAAGAACCCACAGGACTGTTTCCGAAGTCAGGAGTGATAGAAGTGTGAGTAACCTGAAGGTTGTAGTTGTAGTCAGTAACAGCTGTAGGCTCGAATTTTATGTAGACATCGTCACCGAAATAGTCAGCGGTCGTATCGATTTCAAGTGTTTTTGCAAAACCGTCGCTTTCAGAAAGGCTTACAGTATAGCCCTTAGGTGCGGTAATCGTAATTTTTCCGCTTGTTGCGTTGAAAGCTGAAACCTTGAAAGACTTAACGGCATTGTTTCCCGGATACATGCGGCCAAAATCAAGGCTGGAAGTATCCACAAGGATTCTTGAGTCCGGTGTCTGCAAGTGTGAGGTAAGCTCGGAAAGTGAAGAAATCTCCTTCATGGCAGTAACTGCAAGTTCGCAGATTTTAAGAGCGCCCAATGTACGGACATGGGTGTTGTCTGTCGGCCAGTAAACGAATTTTTGTTTGTTAGCGGCCACAGCAGTGTTCACATAGGCTCTGGTAAGAGAAGTAATGTCTACAAAAGCGACTTCATTGGCCTCGGCAATTTCCTTGGCTGCTTCTGCATAGTTACCGCGGGCTGCACTTTCGTCGCTGTAGGCTGTCGTGAGGTTGTGAGCGCCTTTTTCCGTGATTTCTCCGTTCGACACATCACAGCGCACGAAAGGACTGAAAATGACCGGTGTTCCGCCCAAAGCCTTCGTCTCGTCGATGTATTTTTTGAGGAAGTCCTTGTAGGTTCCGTTGTCAGGAGCAGTCGACGGGTCGTATGAATCGATTACATTGCTTTCTTTCGTGTATGTGACATCCGCCCAGCCGTCTGGATTCTCCTTTGCGTAGGTTGCATAGTTCATGAAGGTCGTGCCGTTACCAGAATATTTCTGGTCGTTGTGACCAAAGTTCACGAAGACGTATGTTTTCTTTCCGGCAGCCTTTCTCTCAGTAAGAATTTCCTTTACATTTTCCCAGCGTCCCTTCTCGTAATAGAAAGACTTAGAGCTTCGTCCGCCGTTTGAATATGCATTGTTCACATAAACGCCGGTGTCAAAGTAGAACTGCAAGACCTGTCCCCAGCCGGTCTCGTCCCCCTCGGCAGGGCTGTAAGTGCGCATGATTGAGTCGCCGCACATGACAATCTGGATGTCAGCGTTCTCGTCGCTTTCGGCAGTAATGGTAGAAGTTTTTTCGCCGGTCACATCCACATAGACATCATCATCGTTATTCGACGGCTCCTCATCTACAGGATTCTCGACAGGATCGCTTTTAACCTGTCCAGTACCACCATTGTCATCTCCACCGTCTGAACATCCTGACACTCCCATTCCAAGGCAGGCTAGCAACATAGTGCCGGCTATCATAGAAAGTGCTTTTTTTACCTTTTTCATAGATACCTCCATTTTTTTTATGTGAAGCGTACGGAAAAAATCCTGACTTTTTCAGCGTCGCCTTCGAGAAGAAATATAATATTTCTTTTTATGATAAAGATGATGTGATTTTGCATTTTTCCGTTAATATTGGATTATTTTATATTTATTTTTTCATAATTATATTTTATTTCATTATTAAAGAAAAAAAATCGCCGATTTTGTGTATAATTTTGAATTTTTATATGAGGATTTTATATATTTCTAATATTGTTTTTATATTCTTGAATTGTATAATTACAATCTTTTATTGAACTGTTCAAACAATCTCTTACTCTTTGAGCATCTTGAAGAACCGTTTTCATTGGAATACCAAGGGCTTCAATTGTTTGACGAATAATTTGTGCACCTGTCTGTCTTGGGACACCTGTCGGCAATTGCGAAATTAATCTTTTTAAAACATTGATGTTATTTGGCATTTCAAATTCTTCAACATCTTCATCGTTATCTATTGATAACTTCATACTATCTGATGCTTCGGAAGTTTTTTCTTCATTTATTGAAAATACCGGCTGGTATTCATTAGAATTATCATCAAGGCTAAAAGAACTGTCTTTGGAATCCTTATCGAATTCTTCCAGTGAATAATCATCAGCATTTCCAAAATCAGACGAACCGTCAAGGTTCAAATCCGTAGACTCTTCAAAATCATGTTGCTTAAGCGCATCTACTATTTTTTTACCCATATTTTTCGGTAATTCACTTTCCTGCATTTAGCAACTCCTTTTTGTTTCATCTATATATTGTGTATTTTCTAATTCATCCAATGATATATAATCTTTCTTATGACCATTTCTACAATCATAAAGTGTTATTTTTACTTTATCTATTTTAATCCTTATATTTTCTTTACATTCAGGACATATAATATATTTTGATTTCTGTAAACATTGTTCATCTTTATGAGACTCTTTATCCTCAACTAATATCGATGTTTTTTTTCTGCATTTATCTTCAGGATTACCTAAATTAATAAATATCTAATTCATATTAATATTCTTACTTCATACAGACAATGTGATTTT
>CALGGS010000271.1 GCA_937915735.1 uncultured Treponema sp. | reverse complement strand
CCCCTGAAGCCTTTTTCCAAAAATTCCTTTGTCGCAATGTCGTGAATGTTCTCTAAAGTTTTTTCTGCCATAGGGTTGAGTATAGTATAACGATGTTATAAAAACAAGACCGTAAAAATATAACAGTGTTATTGACATTTATAACGCTGTTATATATTATAAAGTTAGTTATATCTAACAAATTAGGCGGAGGAAAAAGAATGAACCTGACTCTTGGAGATGTTCAGACAACAGCCCTTATTCCCGTTGCAATAAAGGCAAACGAAACGAACCGTAAAAACCCACGCATAAAGGATGAAGTGGCAGCAGAAATCATAAAAACACTTGGAATCGACACAAAGCCCTTTGACAAATTCATGTCCCACGAGGGAGTTATTGCCCGCACGGTAATGCTCGACCGTATGGTAAAAGCATTTGTCGCAAAAAATCCAGCTTCCGTAATCGTAAACATTGGCTCAGGCCTCGACAATCGCTTTAGCCGCGTGGACAACGGAAAAATCTTCTGGTTTGATTTGGATTTGGCCGACTCCATCGCACTTCGTAAGAAAGTCTTCAAAGAGCGTGAGCGTGTCACTATGATTAGCGGAAGCTGCCTTGAAGAAGGATGGTGCCAAAGTGTAAAAGAAAAAATCGCTCAGAATAACAGCAAGGTCCTGTTTTTGGCGGAAGGGCTTTTTATGTCAAAGCTCATGCCAAAGATGAACGACCGCTGGGCGACATTCGAGTGGTAAAAGGACCCGCTGAGTCATGTTTTTTGTTTGCACTCCTTTTTGCACTCTCCACAGCCACAGGAGCAGCCGCCTTTTTTTCTAAAAATATGGCGGACAGAAAGGGCTACTGCGGCTATGATTATCAATAAAAGCGCGACATCAAAAACATTCATACACAGCCCTTACGCCATTCCAACAGCAAGACAGCAAATCCTTGCCAAAAAAGCAAAAATCCATGCTACGGCGCACTGCCACAAAACAACGAAAACTGCCCATTTTGTGCCAAGCTCCCGTCTTACAGAAGCTATCGCCGCAACGCAGGGAGTATAAAGCAGGCTGAAGACAAGAAGGGAAGCCGCCTGAACTCCGCTCAAAATTGCCGTAACTCCGCCCTCTGTTCCGAATAAAACCTCCAGAACAGAAACGACGCTTTCCTTTGCCATAAAGCCGCTTACAAGTGAGGTTACAATCCTCCAGTCGCCAAGACCGATTGGCTTAAAAACCGGCGCAAAAAGTCCTGAGATACCAGATAGGATGCTCTCGTGGGAATCTTCTACGATATTGAAGGTAAAATCGAAGGTCTGTAAAAACCAGACAAGGATTGTCGCAATCAGAATTACGGAAAAAGCCCTCTGTAAAAAATCCTTTGCCTTTTCCCAAAGAAGCTGAACCGTGTTTTTTACTGTCGGAAGCCTGTAATTCGGAAGCTCCATAACAAAAGGAACGGCTTCCCCCTTAAAGAAAAGCTTTTTATACAAAAATGCAATTAAAATTCCGGCCGCGATTCCCAATGCATAAAGAAAAGTCATAATCAGAGCCTTGTGATTTTGAAAAAATGCGTCCACAAAAAAAGCGTAAATCGGAAGTTTTGCCGTACAGCTCATAAAGGGAGTTATAAGAATCGTCATTTTTCTGTCCCGTTCGCTGGGAAGAGTTCTTGTAGACATTACGGCCGGCACCGTGCAGCCAAAGCCAATCAGCATAGGAACAATGCTTCGTCCCGAAAGTCCAAGCTTTCTTAAAAGCTTATCCATAAAAAATGCGACTCTGGCAATGTAGCCGCTGTCCTCCAAAAGCGAAAGGAAAAAGAACATCGTAACGATAATCGGAAGAAAGCTTAAAACGCTTCCAACTCCTTCAAAAATGCCGTCAATAATCAGGCTGTGAAGCATCTTATTTACGCTGTAGGCAGTAAGCGCAGTGTCCGTAAGACTCGTAAGGCCTTCTATTCCAAGTGCAAGCGCATCCTGCAAAACAGCTCCAATAACATTGAATGTCAAGAAGAAGACTAAAGCCATAACTCCAATAAAAAACGGAATTGCCGTATATTTTCCCGTAAGAATTTTATCAATTTTAATGCTGCGGCTTCGCTCACGGCTTTCATGCGGCTTTGTTACAGAGGCCTGACACACCTTCATAATAAAGGAAAAGCGCATATCGGCAAGGGCGGCGCTTCTGTCCAAGCCGCATTCCTTTTCCATTTGAAGCGTAATATGCTCAAGTGTTTCCTTTTCATTTACATCCAAATCAAGGGCATATAAAATCCGCTTGTCGCCCTCCAAAAGCTTTGTCGCCGCAAAACGGACGGGAATTTTTCTTTCGATCGCGTGATCCTGAATCAAGTGTATTACAGCGTGAATGCATCGGTGAACAGCCCCGCCCTTGTCATTTTCATCACAAAAATCCTGCCTCACTGGCTTTTCCTGATATTTTGCAATGTGAAGTGCATGCTCAACAAGCTCGCTGATTCCCTGATTCTTGCTTGCAGAAATTGGAACTACAGGAACTCCAAGAAGTGCTTCCATTGCGTTTATGTCTATGGCTCCTCCGTTTCCCCGAACCTCGTCCATCATATTTAAGGCAACTACAACAGGAATATCCATTTCCAAAAGCTGCATCGTAAGATACAGGTTGCGCTCTATATTCGTAGCGTCCACAATATTTATGATTGCCTTTGGTTTTTCATTCAAGACAAAATTGCGAGAGACGAGCTCCTCACTTGAATATGGCGACATTGAATAGATGCCCGGTAAATCGGTAATTTCTGTATTCTTGTGCCCTATAATGGCACCGGTCTTTTTTTCAACCGTAACTCCGGGGAAATTTCCTACATGCTGCTTTGACCCCGTAAGCTGATTAAAAAGAGTCGTCTTTCCGCTGTTCTGATTTCCTACCAGAGCAAAGGTAAGCGTTTCGCTTTCAGGAAGTGGATTTCCGCTCCCCTTTGGATGAAACTTTCCGCCCTCACCTAGCCCTGGATGCTCTGTAACTCCCTGTTTTTTTTCTTCGATAATTTCTTTCTTATTCGGCACGGCTTCAACTTCAATTTTTGAAGCATCTTCAAGGCGCAGCGTAAGCTCATATCCGTGAAGGCTTATTTCCACAGGGTCTCCCATCGGGGCATATTTTACAAGCGAAACCCTCGTTCCGGGAATTATTCCCATATCTAAAAAATGCTGCCGAAGCTCTCCGTTTCCACCGACAGACACTACGCTAACAGATTCACCGATTTTCAAGTCTTTCAAAGTCATATAATTTCTCGCAAGGGCTAAAGTATAAATCAAGAGCACAGCGACTTCAAGATGCAGAATCACTTTTACAGTCTTTGAGCATAACCCCTATAGAAAAAAAAATGTAAGATTAAGAGTCTTTACTCCACTTCCACTCGCCGATGGTGCGGGTCTGAGTGTCAAAACTTATGCCGATTTTGTAGAGCATCTTTGCACTGCCGTCATCTTTTGTTCTGGCTGTGTACTGTATGAGATAGCCTTTGTCGCTTATCTGCTTTAGGGCTTCTTCTGCACTGCCGTCCAGCTTAAACTCAAACATATAAACAGCGGTTTTTGTTTCCACAACCATGTCGCTGCGGCCGGCGGCAGATGCCTCCTCGGTGCGGACAACAAAAGGGGTGCACAAGCGGGCAACCAGGTAGAAGATTGTTTTGTAATGTGCTTCAGTCTGTTTCTCTGCGTTGTAAGGAACAGAGCTTATGAAGGCACGGGTAAGGTTTAAAGCCTGCTCCAGCTCTTCATCACGCAGGGCTTTTGTAAATTTCAGCAGGAATGTGTCGTTTTTGCTTACAAGCGGTGTTGCATAATAAGGCATAAGGCTTTTTAAAAATCCAAAGCGCACTTCGTTGTTCGGGAATTGTAAGGTATAAAAACCGTCGTCATAGCCTTTTATTGTGATGTAGCCGCTCTGATAAAGCATTGGAATTGCGTCAGTTGCAGTTTCCGTGGGGGCGTCAAACATTTCCTGTGTGGCCGGAAATCCTTCATCAAAATCCTTTGGATCCATGTCGTACTTGCTGATTAGTTTCGTTAGGATTGTGGGAGTGCCGGTTGCAAACCAGTAATTAGAAAGGCTTTTGTCTGCAAGGGCATTTATGAGGCTAAAGGGATTGTAGACATCTGGTGAGTTTTGGCTAAAATGATAGCCGTCGTATTGCTCTTTTAGAGCCTCACATGCTTCTTCATAAGTAAGCTTTTGTTTTTCCGCAAGAGCCTGGATTTCCGGCTTCATCTGGGTAAAGAGTTCTTCTTCTGTGATTCCGCAGATAGCAGCGTAGTCATCATTCATCGTAATAACTTTTAGGTTATTTAACTCGCTAAAAATCGAAAGCTGGCTGAACTTACTGATTCCGGTCAAGAACACAAAGCGGATTATTCCGCCGAGGTCTTTTAGAGGACTAAAGAATTTTCGCATTTCCTGCTTTAGTGTGTTCTGCAACTCCGGGTTGTCCATACTGTCTAAAAGAGGTGCGTCGTATTCGTCAACAAGGACTACCGGCTGCATGCCGTTTTTGGCGTGGGCAGTTGTAAGTAATTTAGAAAACCTTGCTCCCCACTCGTTGCCGTTTTCATTTTTAATGCCATATCCTGCTTCAAATTCAGAAAGAATATAGTTCATATAAATATTAAAAGTCTGCAAATCCGTAAACTTTGTGCCGGCAAAACTTATCTTAAATACCGGGTACTTTTTCCACTCGGTTTCTAGTTTTTCCATTGCAAGGCCTGTGAACAAATCCTTGCGGCCTTCAAAGTAGCATTTGAGCGTGCTTACAAGAAGTGACTTTCCAAAACGGCGGGGACGGCTTAAGAAATAATAGTCGTCCGTGTGAGTCATCTTATAAACGAGGTCTGTCTTGTCTACATAATACTTACCGTCATTGCGCAGACGCTCAAAGTCCTGCACGCCAATCGGAAAACGCTTTAATTCCTGCATAAAAAGTATTTTAGCATAACCCTGCTGTTTTTTCTAGAATCATCTGTGAATGCCGGGTAAAAACCTGAGATAATACCTGAATTTTTCTTGATTTTTGCAGTTACAAATCCGGGCGTGTCCCTCACTACGCCTTCGCAGCATAGCTGCTCGGAGACTCGCTCAAAA
>CALGGS010000270.1 GCA_937915735.1 uncultured Treponema sp. | reverse complement strand
AGCCTGCGCTCTCACAAAAAAACGCTACATCCGCTTTGCCCGTGAAACTGCCTGTGGTCCTGAGCCGGAAACGAAATCCCTTTTCTTTTTCCCGGACATTTCTTCCGCCGCAGAATGGCTGCAAAATCAAGAGGGCGTGATTTTTGTCTCAACGGGCAGCAAGGAACTTCCTTTACTTACGCAAAAAATCTCCGACAAATCACGGCTTTTCGTTCGGGTTCTTCCAGCCGAAGAAAGCCTTAAAATCTGCGCTGACTGTCACATTCCCCAAAATCAGATTATCGCCATGCAGGGGCCTTTTTCCCAGGAAGAAAACGAAAGGCACTTTGCCCAAAGCGGGGCTAAAATCCTTCTGACCAAAGAAAGCGGAAAGAGGGGCGGTTATTCCGAAAAAATCCAGGCGGCAAAAAAACTGGGAATGACTGTCGCGGTGATTAAAAATCCCGAAAAAGAAAGTGACGCAGAGGCGGGAGAAGAGCGATTTTCTTCGATAAATGAATTGTTGCAAAAAATCTTGGGGCAAGAAAATCACTGTAATTAACGACATTCAAATTTTGTGCTATAATCAATCATAATGAAGGCAAAAAAAAACTTATTTTTAGTCGGTCTCGGCATGGGAGATGAAAATTTTCTCACAGCGCAGGCAAAAAATGCACTTAGAGAAGCCCAAATCATCTTCGGCGGAGAGCGAATCTTAGAAATCGCAAGGAAAATCCTTCTGGAAGAGGGGAATCCGTCAGAAAACGCGGAAGCCCCTTCAAAAAAGATTCCTTTCGAGCCGATTTACCGTGCCGAAGAAATTTTCGCTTATTTGAGCGGGCATCCCGATTTTTCTTGCGCGGCCGTCGTTTTTTCAGGCGACACGGGATTTTTCAGCGGGGCGGCGGCTTTTTGTGAGAGATTCCTGGTCAAGCCCGGAATGACAGAAGTAAAGTCCGGAATGACAGAAACATTGAATTCAGGAATGACAGAGGCGGGGGCAGACTGGGAAATTTCTCTTTTGCCGGGAATTGCCTCGCCGGTTTATTTTGCCTCAAAATTGCACAAGTCCTGGCAGAAGTGGAAAATGCTTTCCCTGCACGGCGCAAAATGCAACACGATTGAGCAGATTCGTAAAAATCCCGCCTGTTTTTTCATTCTTTCTGGAATCGAAGATGTCAGAATGGTTGGCAAAAAGATTGAAAAAGCCCTGGAAAATGGCGTGCTTTCGTCCGTAAAATGCCATTTAGGCTCAAATCTTTCTTACAATGTCGAAAAAATCATACAGATTCAGCCAGAAGAAATGTCAGATTTTCAGGAACCTGTCGGCAACGCGGAAATAAAAGCGAAATCCGACGGGAACAGCCCGAAAATCAACGAAACTGCCGACCGTTCGGGTGCAAAATCTCCTCAAAGCTCTCTCTTCGTCCTCTTGGTCGAAAACAAAAATGCCCTTAACGAAAGCGAAAGTCCAAGTCTAAAAGACGAAGATTTTATCCGTGCCGAAAAAATCCCCATGACCAAAAAAGAAGTCCGCCAGCTTTCAATCGCTGAACTCTGTCTTTCAAAATCATCGGTGGTCTACGATGTTGGAAGCGGCACCGGCTCCATCACGGTTGAAGCTGCCAGAATCGCTGTGGAAGGGCAGGTCATCGCCGTGGACTCCAACAGCGACGCCCTCGCTCTCACGCAAAAAAATGCAGAGAAATTCTGCCTCGAAAATGTGACTTTCCTGCAGGGGAGCGCGCCTGACTGCCTTAAAAACGCAGACTTGCCCCCGCCAAGCCATGTTTTTATCGGGGGAAGCAAAGGAAATCTCGCCGAAATAATCCAATTCGCCCTCGAAAAAAATCCTTCCGTGCGAATCGTGGCCAATTTCGTGAGCCTTGAAAACCTCGCCGAGATGCAGAATTGCTTGAAAAGCCTTGAAGAAGGCTCTTTTATTGAAGCGGACTGTGACAAAATCCATATCGAGAATCTTGAAATCAAGCAGATTTCCGTAAGCCGGGCTGAAAAAGCTGGAACTTTTCACTTGATGAAAGCACAAAATCCCGTGTGGGTTGTAAGTTTTTCAGGAAGCGGGGAGTGAGTAAAAAAAATGCGAATTTGCCGATTTTAACCGCCTAATCGAAAATTATTATAATTTTTCTTGATTATATTCGGAAATTATTATAATATTTCTTGATGATAGATATTCTGCGTGATTTAAAAGATGTAATCGCATCAAAATTTGGCAAAGGAAAGATTATAGTTCTCATTGGCCCCAGACAGGTCGGGAAGACCACCCTCTTAAAAAAAATGCTTTCCGAAAGTCCTTCTGAAAATTCCGTTCAATATTGGAATTGCGATGAAGTTGAAGTTCGTGCTCTTCTTTCACAAGGCTCTTCATCCCGTTTTAAGTCTCTTGTAGGAAATTCAAAATTCGTTGTTATTGATGAGGCCCAGCGGGTACAGGATATCGGGCTTGCTCTTAAGATTCTCCACGACAATTTTCCCGAAGTTCAGTTCGCTGTTACAGGTTCTTCTTCTCTTGATTTGTCCAACACAATAAACGAGCCTTTGACCGGACGGAAATTTGAATACAATCTTTTTCCTTTTTCTACAAACGAGCTTGTTCAGAATACCTCTATGCTGGAAGAAATAAAAATGCTGGAGACACGGCTTGTTTATGGCTTTTATCCTGATGTGGTTAATAATCCTGGCGGAGAGAAAGAAATCCTTTCAAACATCGTTTCAAGTTATCTGTATAAAGATGTGTTTGAATTTCAGGACATAAGGAAACCTGTGATAATCGAAAAACTTGTTCAGGCTCTGGCCTTGCAGACAGGAAGTGAAGTTTCCTTTAACGAGCTTGGAAATCTCTTGGGCATAGACAGTCTTACAGTGCAACGATATGTTGATTTGCTAGAAAAAGCATACATTGTTTTTCACCTTCATTCTTACAGCCGTAATGTGCGCAACGAATTGAAAAAAAGCATTAAGATTTATTTTTATGACAACGGCGTGAGGAATGCGGTGATTTCTAATTTCTCTCCATGCAATCTAAGAAGTGACATCGGAAGCCTTTGGGAAAACTTTTTGATAAGCGAGCGGGTAAAGAACAATTCTTTCCATAACAGGCCTGCAAAGTATTACTTTTGGCGGACAACGCAAAAACAGGAAGTTGATTTTATCGAAGAAAGAGACGGTGCGTTTTCAGCATTTGAGTTCAAGTTTAATCCGAATAAGGCACATGTGAAATGTCCTCTTACTTTTTCAAACAACTATCCTGAAATTCCCTTTATGGTCATAACAAAAGAAAACTATACTGATTTTATAACGGAGGAACAGCTATGATTCCCCGCCTCATGATTGCCGCCCCGGCCAGTGGCAGCGGAAAGACCACCCTCACTTGTGCCTTGCTCCGTCTTTTACAGAATCGCGGAAAATCGCCAGTCTCCTTTAAGTGCGGCCCTGATTTTATCGATCCTATGTTCCACGAGAAAGTTTTGGGCGTTCCCAGCACCAATCTGGACAGCTTTTTTGTTGATGACGAAGAGGTGCGCGCGATTTTTGCCGAAAAAATTTTATCTCAAAGACAGAATGAAAAAAAGCCGGCAGATTTTGCCGTAATCGAGGGCGTTATGGGGCTTTTTGACGGTCTTGCAGGGAAGTCGCTCAAAGCCTCAAGCTACGACATCGCCCGAATTACGAATACGCCGATTT
>CALGGS010000269.1 GCA_937915735.1 uncultured Treponema sp. | reverse complement strand
AAAGTTCAGGAAATCGTAAAATCAATCTTCGGAAAAGAAGGTAGCCGTGCCGTTAACCCGGATGAAGCAGTCGCAATCGGTGCTGCAGTTCAGGGTGGCGTTCTCCAGGGCGATGTAAAAGACATCCTCTTGCTCGATGTTACACCACTTTCACTTGGTATCGAGACAATGGGCGGTGTCATGACAAAACTCATCTCACGAAACACAACAATTCCTACAAAGAAGAGCCAGGTCTTCTCAACTGCGGCAGACGGACAGACAGCAGTTTCTATCCATGTCTTGCAGGGTGAACGCGAAATGGCAAGCCAGAACCGCACTTTGGGCAACTTCGACTTGGTCGGAATTCCGGCAGCTCCACGAGGAGTCCCACAGATTGAAGTTACATTCGACATCGATGCAAACGGTATCGTAAATGTATCTGCAAAAGACTTGGGAACTGGAAAAGAGCAGCAGATTCGAATCACTTCTTCAAGCGGATTGAGCGATGCTGAAATCGAGCGAATGGTAAAGGATGCAGAGGCAAACGCTGAGGCTGACAAAAAACAGCGTGAAGCTATCGATGTCAAGAATGAGGCAGACAGCCTTGTTTACCAGACAGAAAAGAGCATGAAAGAGCTTGGTGACAAAGTTAAGGATGCCGACAAGCAGGCAATTGATGACGCTTTGGCAGCCCTCAAAAAAGCTCTCGAAGGCGGAAACACTGAGGACATCAAGGCTAAGACTGAGGCTCTCAAAAACGCTTCTTACAAGATTGCTGAGGAAGTCTACAAACAGCAGGGTGCTGCTGGCGCACAGCCTGGTGCCGAAGGCGCACAGGGAGCCGATGCAGGAGCAAATGCCGGAAACGCTGACAATGGCAACGGCTCAAGCAAATTCGACAAGGGCAGTGCCGACGACGTAGAGTACGAGGTACATTAATCTAATTTATACGGAAAATTATCATGGCTGGAAAAAGAGATTATTACGAGGTTTTAGGAATTCAAAAGGGTGCGTCTGCAGACGAAATCAAAAAGGCGTACCGAAAGCTTGCCGTAAAATATCACCCTGACCGAAACCCGGGGGATAAAGCAGCGGAAGAAAAATTCAAGGAAGCGACCGAAGCTTACGAAATTCTCTCTGATGACCAGAAACGCCAGATTTATGACCAGTATGGCTTTGCGGGACTCGACGGAATGGGCGGTGGCGGAGGAAATCCCTTCCAGGGCGGCTTTGGCGGCTCTAACGCATTCCGCGACTTCTCTGACCTCTTTACTGGAATGGGTGGTGGCGGTGGCGGATTTTCCGACATCTTTGACAATATCTTTGGTGGCGGACGCTCTTCCCGCAGACGAGACCCGAATGCTCCTCAGCAGGGGCAGAGCCTTCGCTACGACCTTAATATTTCATTCAAGGATGCAGTTTACGGCACAAAAGCCGAAATCACCTTCCAGCACAACGAAGCCTGTTCTGAATGTAAGGGAACGGGCGGTGCAAAAGGAGCAAAAAGAAAGCCTTGCCCAACCTGTGGCGGAAGCGGTCAAATGCGGCGACAGGCAGGCTTTTTCGCTGTTCAGCAGACTTGTCCGGCTTGTGGCGGTGAAGGAACCAGGCTTGACAAGCCTTGTACAAAATGCCGTGGAAGCGGCGTAGAGGCTGTCACGAAAAAAGTTACGCTCACAATTCCTGCCGGCAGCGATGACGGAAAGAGAATCGCAATTCCACGCATGGGAGATGTCGGGCAAAACAACGGTCCCGCTGGTGATTTGATTATCGTTCTTCATGTTGAAAATCACGAATATTTCGAGAGAGACGGACGAGACCTTTATTGTGCCGTTCCTGTTTCTTTTGCCCAGGCGGCTCTGGGAATTTCCCTTGATATTACATCTCTTGATGGACGAAAAATCAGATTTGACCTCCCTGCTGGCACTCCGAACGGAAAATTATATAAAATCCGAGGTGAAGGCGTTCCGTATTCAGAAGGACGAAAAGGCGATTTGTATGTCAAAATTATCGTTCAGATTCCTACTCACCTTACGAGCGAGCAGAAAAAGCTTATGGAAGAATTCGCAAGGCTTGAACATGCGACAACAAGTCCGGGTTGCGTTCCGCTTTCTTCATTAAGCCGCTAAAAATCTGGCAGATTAAAATTCGTTTTCACATTCAATAGTCATTCGCTCACCGGTTTTCGGGTGGGTGAATGATATTTTTTTTGCATGAAGCATGAGCCTTTCCCCTTTCTCGCATTTTCCGTAAAGCGTGTCGCCAATAATTGGAAGACCAAAGCCGTGAGAGTCAGCACTTGCAAGGCGGAGCTGATGAGTTCGGCCAGTGTGGGGCATAAAAAGTACCCTCGTGCAGTTCCGCATTGAGCCGTCCGGCGCATGGTAGCGCTCAACTCCCAGAATCTGCCATTCTGTCACGGCACTCTTTCCATTAACACTGTCCCAAATCTGATGCGGACGATTTTCTACATCAAGCCTGAAAAAAAGCTCCATTGTTCCGTGAGATGATACGCCCTTTTTTTGCAAAATTCCGTCCAAAAGAGCGATATACTCTTTCTGAATTTCCTTTGCCTCAAACTGCCTGTTAAGCTCTCTGTGGGCTTCATGCGTAAAAGCCAAAATCATAATTCCCGATGTTTCCATATCGAGTCTGTGGACGGCTGGCTGCTTTATTTCGACTGTCTTTCCGAAAAGCGAAAGAAATCTTGTTTCAACGGAATCCTTTTCAACTCTGCCAGGAACGCTCAAAAGTCCGGACTGCTTGTTTACTACGCAAATCTCATCATCACGATATAAAATCCTTAAGCCAGTCATCGCTGGAAGCAAAATCCCGCATCGTTCATCGCAGGGTGAAACAAATGCCCCTGCTCCTTGCTTTTCATACTTTATCTCAGATAGAGAAATTGGTTTAAGCTTATGAGAAAAAGCGTAATCTAACAATTTTGGAGCACAGCAATCTCCTGTTCCTGTCGGCGGAAGTCTTCCTTTGTTGTAAGTCCGACATATATCTTTTAAAGTCCTTGATTTTCCGTCAATGCAATGAAAACTGTACAAATTAAAAACCTTGTCCAGCGATTGTGCGCAAAGCTCCTTCAATTCATTTTTTATGTTTAACTTCTCTTGACTGTCTTTCAAGGATTTAATTTTTTCTGTCAGCTCGTGGATTTTTTTATCGTTTTCAGAAAGTGCCTCTTCAATTTTTTTTGCACTGACAATCGGCTCTACAAATTGCAGAAAATCTGTTTTTTCATTAAAAGAAATTTCCAGTTTTCCGTTTTCTGTTTTCAGTTTTTTAGAAATTCCTGAATTTGTGACCAGCTTTACTTCATTTCCATTTTCATCTTCACAGACAAGGGCACCGAGCATAACTCCCTGATTTTTGCGTTCCTCACTTACACGAGAAACCTGAATCAGCTCAGTTTCACCAGAATTTAGTTTTTGAACGAGAATATCTAAAACTTTTGAGGCTTTTTCTTCTGGAAGCGGTGGAAACATTTTTAAAAATCAAGCCGCATTTTGTCGCCGACCTTAATTCCGGCTTTCTTGTACCAACCCTGAGGAACTTCAAGCGCATAGAGGACATTCGTGGAACTTGTGATATTTTCCAGGCTGTAAGGTGTCATATCCAGAATGTCGCGGATTCGGCCGTTTTTGTCGATGTAAGCAATAGAAAGCGGGTGGGGCGTGTTTTTCATCCAGAAATTCAAAACCTGCTCTTCTTCAAAAATAAAAAGCATACCTGTCCCGTCCGGAATATTCTGCCTGAACATAAATCCGTTCTGCCTTTCAGCAAAGGTTGAGGCAATTTCCGCCTTAACGGTGATTTCCTTTCCTTCAGAATTAACCAGCACCAGCTTTTTTACTGGCAAAGTCGTCTTGGAAGAACATGCCGAGGATATAAAAATTAGAGAGAAAATCAAGCTGAAGAATAAATTTTTTTTCATAATTCGCCTAAATCATGTGATTTGCAGTTAAATTTTAAAGAGAATCTAAAAAATCATCTTTTGCCTTTTCAGCGGTTGTTTTTTCGACATTTGACGAATCTTTTTTGCTGTTGAATGTTCTCGCATCGACATATTTTAGCGTCAAAGGCTTTTCGAGGGAGAAAATCACATTGTCGTCTTTCCAAACCGATTTTTGCGGTGAAAGCTCGTCCGGATTTCCGTATTTTTCGCAGAGCTTTGAAAAAACTGAGTAATGGTCAACCTTAGTTCTGTCGAGATTCAAGGTGATAATGTAGAGCTTGTCATCCGAAAACTGAAACCAGCATCGGGCCAAGAATGAATATCCTGACTTTGAGCCGTCCGTTTCGATTAAAAACTGTCCGTCGGAAGGAGAGAGAGAAACATCCCGCTCCCCGCGGTAGCCGAACTGATAGTCTTTTTTGAGCGCGTCCTTTAAATCGTCAATCCCCATTCCCAATTTTGCCGTCGAAAATCCACTGGGAAGCGAAAAAATCTGAAAATTGAGAAAAATAGCAAAAACAACAAAAATAAATTTTTTCATCTCTCTATTATTTTCGGCAAAAAAACTGACTCATTGAACAAGATTCTGTCATACTGAGCGAAGCGAAATGTCTCAGGGGTTATTGATTCTGATTTTGACGCATAATCTGCTTTCGCTGGAAATCGGCTTCCTTGTAAAGCTCCATGCAGTCAGCGATAAAAATTTTGCCGCGCTCAATTCTGATTGTTCGGTTTTGCATAAATGCGGGAATAGCGCGAGCCTGCTCTGTTTTTGAAAGGCCGCACATTGTAGCGAGATCTTCGCAAGAGAAGGAAGTGTGATGTTGTTGGCCCTTTATCATTGGAATTCGGTTTTTTTCAAGCTGCAATGCAAGCATATCAATCATCTGGGCGACAGGATAAGAGTGCAAAAGTGAGTTTGCGAGCTGCCGCTGCATTGACCAAAGCCGTTCTGAGAGCGTTGTCGTAAGCTTGTCGACCATTTGCGCCTGCGTTGAAACCATCTGATTAAAGTTCTGCATATTGATTGCCATAAGTACGCAGTCTGAAGTTGCGATTGCGTTTGCGGAACGAGGCTTGTTTTCGAGCAGGGCCATTTCTCCGAACATATCGCCGCTTTTTAGGATTGCGAGGGTGACTTCGTTTCCGTCTACGATTTTTGAGATTTTTACGGAACCGTCCCGGATTATGAACAAATCGTCACCCTTTTGGGCCTCTGAGAAAATCATTGAGCCGTTCGGATATTTTCTGAGCATATCGTTGCTTGGTTCAATGTAAGGAGCGTTTACGCGTGGCTTTAGGACGGCGATTCTTTGCAAGGCCTTTTTTGCGTTGTCGCCGGTTTTTTGCATTTTGACATATTGATAGTAGGCGAAAAATGCGATGTCGAACTGCTGCTGGCCGTCAAAATAGGCGCCGACATTAAAAAGCTGCTCGTAGTCTTCGCGGCTTGTCGTGCTTTGTGTCTGCTCCATGAGCGTTTCGTTGACGATGCGCATTCGTTTTGCAAATGTTCTGATGATTTTAAGTGCAACGGCGGTATTTTTTTCGATAAGGGCGATGTACTGCTCTCGCTGAACGGCAATGCAAACTACATCAGACATAGCGATGACAGTTTCGACCTGAGCGCGTTTTGCCATACAAGAGATGACGCCAACAAAGTCTCCGGGACCCAAAACGACGGGCTGGCCACCCGGAATGTCACCCTGATGAGAAACCTTTACATGACCACTCTGAATAATGAAAAAACGGTCAGGATTTTCTTTTCCTTCGACCAAAATGTAAGTACCTTGTTTAAAATTAACGAATGATAACTGAAGCACTTTGTTTTCCGCCTTGTCTTCTAATTATATCGCAAGACTTTTAAAATGTCTTTATTTTTCTTGGCATTTTGCTCAAAAATCTTCTCCGATGAAAAGAATCTCGTTTTCAAGCCTTATGCCTTTTTTTTCAAAAACGATTTTCTTAACCTCGTCAGAAAGTTTTTTTATGTCGCTTGCAGTCGCCTTTCTCTCCGGATTTATGATGAAATTTCCGTGCCAGCTGGCAATCTGCGCGCCCCCGACAGAAAAGCCTTTTAAGCCGCACTCATCAATGACTTTCCCCGCCACGATTCCGTTTTCACTGTCGTTTTTAAAAGCCGAGCCGCTTGAAGGAGCGAGAAAGTGCCCCTTTTCTTTTCGCGAAGCGATGCATTTTTCGGAAAATTCAGCGTCAAATCCACTTGTAACTGTAAATTTTGCGGAAAGAATAATGAAGGGGAGAATTGTCTGAAAGGGGGATTTTTTGTAACTCCAGTCCGACTCTTTTTTTGTGTATTCGTGAATCTGAAAATCTTTTAAATCTAAATATCTGACAGAAATAAGATTGTCGCTTGCTGAAAGGCCGAAGCAGCTTGCATTCATAAAAATAGCTCCGCCGACAGTCCCACTAAGCCCTGTAAAGGCCTCAAAGCCCGAAAGGTTATTCTTCCTGCAAAATGAAATCACGCTTCCCCAGACGGCTCCGGCAGAAATCTCTAATTCGTTTCCATTCGTGAAATTCGTGCTTTCTGTTTTGATGGAATTTAATTTGCGGGTTGAAAGAACAAAATCAAGCCCCTTGTCTGAAATTACGACATTCGAACCGCCGCCAAGAATAAAAAGCGACTTGACGGGGCATAAATCTGATTTTAAAAGCTTTATGGCAAAAATCAGGCTGTCTTCATTTTCTGGCTCTAAAAAAAGTTTTGCGTTTCCACCGACATTCATCGTCGTATGCTTTGAAAGGCTTTCGTTTTGCCTTACCGTGCCTGAAAAATCATCTGAATCCAAAAAAAGCCGGGCTAACTCGTCAAATTTCATAAAGGAATTATATAAAAAAAACTTGTAGAAAACAAATTCTTAATGCACTATAATCGAGCTATTATTAACTTATTTTTTTGGAGAAAAAGAATGAAGCTTTCTTCTAAAATCTCAATGGCAGTTATTTCTATTGCCGCAATTCTGGGTCTTTCTTCATGCGAACAGAAAAAGACTTTAAAGCTTTTCAGCTGGACCTATTACACTCCGACTGATGTCGTAAAGGCTTTTGAGCAGGAATTCAACTGCAATGTTGTTGTCACTGAGTACGACTCAAACGAAACGATGTTCAACAAGCTTATAAACGGCGGCGCAAAAAGTTTTGATATCGTAGTTCCTTCTCAGGATTATGTCCCGATTATGATGAGACGGGGAATGTTACAGCCAATCGTTCAGGAAAAGTTCACAAACCGAAGCAAAATAAATCCAAAAGTTCTTGAAAAAGTCACTTATGACCCTGATATGATTTATGCCGTTCCATATTATTTCGGAGCTGCAGGAATCGGCGTAAACAAAAAGAAGGTTCCTTCTGGAAATTACGAGAGAAGCTGGAATATTTTTGCTGACGAGCAGTTTAAGGGACACGCTTCTATGATGGACGACTACCGCGAGGTTATCGGTGACGCCCTCAAATACAAAGGTTATGCCGTAAGCTCCACAAACGAGTCAGAAGTCAGCGAGGCTGTAGATTTAATTAAAAGCAAGTGGCTTCCAAATATCATAAAATTCGATGCCGAAGGCTTTGGCAAGGATTTTGCGCGCGGGGATTTGTGGCTTTGTCATGGATACGCTGAGGTTATGTACGGCGAAGTTCCGGAGGAAGAATGGGAAAGCACAATCGACTTCTTTATTCCGGAGCAAGGCGGGGCATCTTACCTTGACAGCATGTGTATCTTGAAGGATTCAGAAGAAGCCGAGCTTGCGACAGACTTCATCAACTTTATTCACAGGCCGGAAAATTATGCAAAATTCCTTGATTTCTTCTGTTTCCCCTGTTTCGTAAATCTTGAAGCAGAGCAGTATATGACAAAAAAGCCTCTTTACGAAGCGAGTGCAATGGATAATTGTGAGCTCAAAGATGATTTGGGTGAAAACTTAGATATGTACTATTCAAAATGGGAAACGCTCAGAATGGGTAACTAACAGAAGCGGCTGTTCCAGAAGTTGGAGCAGCCGTTTTTTTTATAAAGATTGAAAATCTTAAGGCAATGGCGAAGAAAAATCGCGTTTTTATTTAAATTGTCAGAAAAGTTCAAAAAGTCGCATTTTTATTTCAAATCTGTTTCGGTATAATGTTTTATATATTTAAAAAGGAGGATATAGATAAAAAACAGTCTAAAATAGCGCCTGCTTTTTATCTTGACAAGTTTTCGTTGAAAACTTGCTCCATTAACTGCAGCTCCACATTTCATTGCGGAGTCGCAGAAAAAAGTCACTCGAATGTTGAAACATTCTCGCGACATTTTTTATGGGGGAAATTTATGAAAAAAATTTCTAAATCTGTAATTGCCCTCCTGACTTCCCTAGTATTTTGTATAGTAGGGGGGGGTATCTAACAAGCTGCTCTTCTGATGACGGAGACGACAACAAAGTCACCTTTACATCTCAGACAAAAACTGTTTCAAACAATGCCGGACAGCTCGGCGCTATTACCGCGACTCTTGCTGTGTCAGACGAAAGCGTAGCTACAGCAGGCTGGAGCGATGATAACAAAACTTCAATCACAATCACATCTTTAAAAGCGGGAACTACAGAAGTTACTGCTACTCTCGAAGACGAAAGCGATTATGCGACAATCAGCGTAACAGTCGCTTCTGACGGAAAAATCACAGCAGATGTAACAAAGAGAGTTGGCAAAGAAGCTAAGGAAGAGGAAGAAGAGGGTGATTTAACAAATCTTCTTACCTACAACTTTGACGAGCTTACTTCAACTCCAACGACAGTTGAGGGTGACAATTCAATCCTTGACGGAAATGTCATTTATTGGGTTGCAGCCGGAAAAACTGGAAACGCAAAAGTTACCGCAAATACCGATGCTACACATCATTACTTACAGGTAAGTGCTGGTGGTGCAATAGATACTTCCACCACAACAATTGATCTTTCAAACCAGACGACATACTTAAAGTTAAAGGCTGCTCAGGCTGGACAGGAGAGAATCGTATTCACTTTCACGACTGTAAAAGGTGGTTCAGATAGTGATAACAGAATCCTTATCGTAGACCCTGATACAGGTGCGGTTCTCGGTCAGACGGAAACTGTTGCTTGTGGAACTGCCGATGATAATACTGAAAAAACACTTGAGGTAACTTGTACAGTTCCGGAAACTTTCTATGTTGTTTTTGCTCGATCTAACGGAAAGGGCGGATTTAAGTTCACTAAGATTGATCAGTATTACGGAACTGCTGCAACACTTTCATCAATTTCTGCTACAACAACAAAATCAGAATATGCTTTGTCAGAGGATTTTGATGAATCTACTGTTACCGTAAAAGCAACTTATGACACTGGAAAATCAAAAACTGTAACTGGCTGGACGACTGACGCAGCTACCTCTTTCACAAAGGGAACTGCCGGCAGCTACACAATTACGATTTCTTATACAGAGGGTGATGTAACTAAGACTTGCGAACTTCCTGTAACGGTAAAAGATAAGTCCCTTGCCTCAATCGCAGTAAAGACAAACCCGACAAAAACAGAATACACTCAGGGCGACGAGGCTCTTGACCTGACAGGACTCGTGCTCACGCTTACTTATGATGACGATTCAAAAGCCGAAGCCTCATACAGCGAAGCGACAAAAGCTGACTTTGCCACAAGCGGATTTGACTCAAGCGCAGCCGCAGAAAGCCAGGCAATCACCGTAACCTACGGCGGAAAAACTGCCACATTCAATGTCGTGATTAAGGCTAAGGTGTATTTCAGCGCATTTGATGTAACATCAACAGGTGTAACTGCAAATACAGATAATAATAACGGTTCGTATACAGCTACCGATGGTACTTGGTCAGTAACGGGTGCGAAGATTCAGTTTACGGATTCAAACAGTAATTCTGTTGGAGTCAATACTTATGATTATGATGCTGAAGCTGGCAAAGGCTACGCTTACACAGGCCGTGTAAATATTAAAAGCGGAAAATTCACAATCAGCACAAAAGCAGACACAATCCTCCGAATTGATGGTGGAAGTGGAAGCAACGGCTCTGAGCGAGAATTTGCAATTTCTGGTGCCGACAAGACAAGCTGGAAGCCATCTATAGGTTCAGGAAGTTTCTTCTTTAAGGCAACATCTGAAACTGTAACTATTACAATTGGTTCTGATGCTTGTAACATTTATGGTGTCCATGTCGTAGACACGGAACTTGACCCTGTTGAACTTTCTTCCGTAACAACTTACACAAACCCAACACTTGCTCTTTCTGCAACATCAGTTACAAAAGACACAGAAGTTACTGCAACTGTTACCGTGCCTCAGTCAGTTACTAAAACAACAATGTCAGACGGCACTGTTACGGAAACAAAAGCCGATGTTACTGCTGAAATCACCTATAAGGTGGCGACTGTTACAGGCGAAACTGTCGACGATTACAGTGATGCAACGGTTACAGACGGCAAGGTTGACACATCTTCTGCCGGCACTTTCGCTTACACCGCATCATACACAATCGGAACTGGCGATGATGCCGTGACATACACTTCTGATGCTGTGACTCTTGAAGTTGCCGGTGCATTTGTACCTGCTACTGAAAATGTTGCAAACAATGAAGCAACCCTTGGCCTTACTGCAACAAGTGTTTCAAGCAGCGCAGAGGGTGTAGCAACCGTAGAAATTAGCGGTGACAACATTGTAATTACCTCTGTTGCCGCAGGTACTGCAACAATCACCGCAAGTGACGGCACAAACAGCGCAACTATTGAAGTAACAGTAGGTGCAGGCGGT
>CALGGS010000268.1 GCA_937915735.1 uncultured Treponema sp. | reverse complement strand
GAAGGCTTTCTGTGGCGGAAGTCGTGATGCTGATGTTTTTTCCGTCAAGTTCAAATGATTCTGTCTTAAAAGATTCTGCCATTTTTTCTCCAGTGCAGTTACAGTTTTCTGTACATTGTTATTTCACCGATGCTTTCACCGCTATCCAGGCGAAAGGCATCCGGAAGACAGCCGCTTTCCACAAAGCCAAGCTTTTTATACATCCCTTTGGCCCGGCTGTTATCAGAAAATACTCCCAGTTCCATGTATTCATATCCGGCCTTTTTGGCAAAGTCGATTGCTGTCTGCATCAGTATTGTTCCAAGGCCGTATCCCTGGAATTCTTTTAAGACAGCTAATCCCACAGAACAGCGGTGGGCGCTTTTCCTGCCTTTCCCTACACTTCGTACCGCTATGTTTCCGATGATTGCATCGCCGTTAAAAATCGAAATCATTCCCTGCCGCTCATCGTTTGCGAGGACTCCCTGATTTTTCCGTTCGGCAGCAACAGCCTCTGGCGTCAGGTCTATTTCATCCCCATATCGGGCCATAAAATGAGTCTCCTCCGACACCTGCCTCATGAAACGCAGGAAAGCTTCGGCGTATTTTGGGCCGAGCGAAGCAATCCGCAATACAGTTCCGTTGCGGTAGGTGATTGTTTCTGTTTCTAAATGCATAGTGCTTCTCCCGTTTGCAAGATTTCTGATTTTCTCCGAAGAAGTGAACAGGGCTTTCTATTACACTGAAAAGCCCATTCCCCGCTTGATGGTAGTTACGGTATCCTCGCCAAGCAGGCGTTTTAGTAAGGCAAAAGCCACACGGGGTGCCGTCTCCGGACAATATGAGGTGATGATGTTTCCATCGGTTACTATAGGTTCATTGACAAGCGTAACGCCAAAGGCCTGCAATTCTTTTTGTCTGTAGCCGTCCTGCAGGTGATAGCTTGTGCCCTTTCTGCCGGTAAGGGCACCGCTTTTTCCTATGGGCAGGGAGGCTACGCATACACTGGCTATCACTTTGTTTTTTGCATTGAAGGCTCTGATAAGCTCAAGAAATCTTTCATCGTATGCTTCTTCAAAGTAGCCGTAGAGATAATCTCCCCCGGGAATTGCCAGCGCATCATACTCATCTGCATTGATTTTTGAAATCAGCTTGTTTACTTTATTTCCGTACCGAAGAAGACGCTTTTTACGCAAGGCTGAAAACCGCCGGTGTCTAATGCCAGGTCATAACCGTATTCGCTGGCCGCCCAACCGGCTGCATCATAAAAGGGAGCGAACTCCATCATCTCAAAGCCCTTACAGCAAAACAAAAGAATTTTCATATCCTCGTGTCTCCCGATACCCTGCTGATTCATTTTAAATTGCGCATTTGTTTTAGAAGTCTTACTACCTTACCTGATTTTCTCCACTTGTAACAGACATTTTTTCTTTCCCTGTCATGTATTAGCCTGCGTTTTTACAGTCTGACTGCAATTTCCCCGGCTGCCAAAAGGGTGTCGGGGGCAGCTTCACATTCCACGGCAATGATTTTCACTCCGGCTGCCTTTGCTTCCTTGAGGGCGTCGGCAAAGGCTGGGTGTGTCTCCCGGTTTGGAGTGAAGTATTTGCATCCTTTCATCTGAACGATTATCAAAACCATGCACTCATATTCGCCGCTTTTGCTGAGCGCAGTAAGTTCACGGACATGCTTTAGGCCGCGGAGGGTTAGTGCGTCAGGAAAGAGGGCAACGCCGTCCTTTTCCAAAGTGCATCCCTTTACTTCGATAAGCATTTTGTGATGCAGGCCCTCGTCATCGTCATATTCGGCATAAAAATCAAAGCGGGAGTCTTCCAGCGTGTATTCCGGTTTTAGATGTGTAAGATTGGGGAAATATGTTTTGCTGTTGGAAATCCACTCTGCGGCAACCTTGTTCGGTGCCTGGCTGTCCATGTTGATGAGGAGGGCGCGCTGTGGTTGCGAGGGGCTTTTTTGTGAGGCGAAGGAGTTTTGTGAGGCAGGGGGATTTTTCGTTGAGTCTGCGTGCCCTTCCGTCACGACTTTTTCCACTGCAATCAAATCGTATTTTGTCTTCCGCGCGGGACTGTCGCTTTCTTCAAGATAAACTGTGGCGTTTGGTACGAGAAGTTCCTTGCAGCGGCCGGTGTTTTTTACATGAACGGTCTCGTTTTTTCCCTCCAGCATGACATGGGCGATGAAGCGGTTGGGGCGGTCTAGGAAGATTGCTTTGCGGATTTTTGAGTAGCGCATGATGGGGATTATAGCATGGATTTAAAAATATGCGTGAAAATTCACTTTTATTGGCTAATATAAACATTCCGAACAATGGTCCGAAAAAATGTGACATTTACCTCGTGTCAGCCCTGAAAAAATGTAACATTCTTCTTGTTTTAGCCCGGAAAAAGTGTTATCATCGAAAATATGGAACGGTTTGCCCTTGAAGAACTGAAAAAATGGAAGGAAAATCCAGACAGAAAGCCTCTTGTACTTATGGGAGCACGTCAGGTGGGAAAGACCTGGCTCATGCGGGAGTTTGGAAGACTCTTTTATAAAAATGTCGCCTATGTTTCATTTTACAATAACACTGCCATGAAAAATCTTTTTGAATCGGACTACGACATTAATCGGCTCATTTCCTACCTGAGCATCGAAGTCGGTTTTGCGATAGAAAAGGAAAACACCCTCATTATTTTTGACGAAATCCAGAATGCTCCCAAGGCTTTTGAATCCCTGAAATATTTTTGCGAAGAGGCGAGGGACTATCATATTATGGCGGCCGGTTCCCTTTTGGGAGTCGCCCTTCATCAGGGAGTTTCTTATCCCGTAGGCAAGGTTGACCTGCTGAATCTTTATCCCCTGAGTTTTAGGGAATATCTTTGCGCAGTAAACGAGAAAGCTCTTTCGGATGCCCTTTTGTCAAAAGATTTTTCGCTGATAGACGGCTTTGCTGAAAAATACATTTACCACTTAAAGAATTATTATTATGTTGGCGGAATGCCGGAGGTCGTCAAAAACTTTGCCCTTCACGGAGACTATAACGAGGTTCGGCAAATTCAAAAAAACATTCTCGTCCAGTACAAGGGTGATTTTGGAAAACATGCCGGAGCCAATGAGCTTCCCAGGATTAACATGGTGTGGGATTCAATTCCAATGCAGCTTGCCAAGGAAAACAGAA
>CALGGS010000267.1 GCA_937915735.1 uncultured Treponema sp. | reverse complement strand
TGATTGAGTCTTTTTTGACTTCTGAATAGCAGGCAGGAACTTCCTTTTTCCATTCTGCGACTTTTTTGAGCCAGTCCTTATGCTCTCTTTTTTCGATGAGCGGAATGAGCCGGGAGAGGATTTGCTTTACATCTCCGACAAGCTGCTCGTGGGCGTGAATGTTCTTGTTGATTTCGGCAGGGTCAATGTCGATGTGAAGGACGGTCGCATTTTTAGCAAATACCCGCGGATCTCCGATTACGCGGTCGCTGAAGCGAGAGCCAAGAGCAATCACAAGGTCACTTTCAGTAACAGCCATGTTGCTTGCCCTTGTTCCGTGCATACCCACCATCCAAGTGCAGAGGGGGTGACTTGCCGGGAAAACATCCCGCCCCATAAGGCTTTCTGAAACAGGAATCTGGGCTTTTTCGGCAAATTCAAGGAGCTCTTTTTCGGCTCCAGAGATTTTAACGCCGCCGCCGGCATAGATTACAGGCTTTTCTGATTTATTTATGATTTCGGCGATTCTTTTGATTTCGTCGTCAGAAGGAGAAACGACACGCACTACCCTTGAAAAATTTGCGTTTTCCGAAACAAGTGTCTTTAGTCCGTCGTCTCCTTTTTTGAGAGGCGTAAATTCACATTCTTTTGCAGTCACATCCTTTGGAATGTCGATGAGAACAGGCCCCGGCCTGCCTGATTTTGCGATTATAAAGGCTTCACGGAAGGTTTTTGCCAAATCCTCCACATTTTTTACGATAAAATTGTGCTTGGTGATTGGAAGGGTAACTCCAGTGATGTCGATTTCCTGGAAAGTGTCCTTTCCGAGAAGCGGAGTACCGACATTACAGGTGATTGCCACGACTGGAACGCTATCCATATATGCAGTGGCGATTCCAGTTACAAGGTTCGTAGCTCCAGGGCCACTAGTTGCCATACAGACACCGACTTTTCCCGTAGTGCGGGCATAACCGTCAGCGGCGTGGGCGGCAGCCTGTTCGTGAGCCGTCAGAATATGGTTGATTCTGTCTGCGTTTTTGTAAAGAGCGTCGTAAATGTTAAGGATGTTACCACCAGGATAACCAAAAACCGTGTCTACGCCCTGCTCGACGAGACATTCAATTACAATCTGTGAACCGTTGATTTTCATAATGAAACTCATTCTAGCGATTTTCTTTGATTTTTGCTATACTTTCCCTATGCAAAACAGTCTTTCAAATTTTGATTTTTACCCGAAGGAAACATCTCTCTCTCAAATTTCAGAAAAAGCTTTCAACCGTCTTTCTTTCACTTTCACAAAAGAGCACCTGACTTCAATAATAAAAGCAGCCCTTTCAGAAGACGCAAGCGACAACGACAGATATGTCCTTTCCTGCATGCTGAAAAACGCGCTCGTCTCATCAAAAGGAATCTTTCCCCTCTGCCAGGATACAGGAATCGCTAATATTTTCGGCTGGAAAAAGGGAAAATTTTCACTTGACTCTTCCACCGACATTTATGACGAGCTTACCAAGGGCGTAAAAAAATCTTATGACGAGAAAAAGCTTCGATTCTCAACTACAGTTCCGACTTCTTTTTATGAAGAAAAAGACCCGAAAAATAATCTTCCCGCGCAAATCTCAATTTTTGAAGAAAGGGCCTGCCTTGCCCCAATGCCAGATTTCGTAAGAAACGCTCCCAATGACTCCCTGAGCTTTATTTTCTGCGCAAAAGGCGGCGGCTCATCAAACAAAACGAGTTTTATTCAGGGAACAAAGGCATACCTCACAAAAGAAAGATTTACGGCCTTAATGAAACAGGAGCTTCTTCATTTCGGAACGAGCGCCTGCCCGCCGTACACAATCGCCATAGTCGCAGGAGGCTTAAGCCCTGAGCAGAATCTTCTTGCGCTGAAGCTTGCTACGATGGGGGCTTACGAAAAAATGACCTATGAGCCGAACGAAAACGGCTTCAGGGACAAAGAGCTCGAAGAAGAGGCAATGAAAATCGCAGAAGAAAGCGGCTTCGGCTCTCAGTTCGGGGGAAAAAAATTCGCCCTGAGCGCAACGGTTATCCGTCTTCCGCGACACGGAGCCAGCTGCCCGATTTCCTTCGGGCTCTCATGCTCAGCCCACAGGAATTTAAAAGCAATCCTTACAAAAGAAGGCCTTTACTTAGAAAAAACAGTCTCAGAGCCGGAAGAACTCGAAGGCTTTTCCGAAGCAGTAAAATTCTGCGAAATTGAGCAAAGCGAAATATCTGTCACAAGTTCCGGCGACATAAAAGAAGTCCTTAAATCCCTTGGAGAGGCAAAGCCTGGAACGAGAATAATTCTTTCCGGGAAAATTTTGGTTGCCAGGGATGCGGCCCACGCGCGCTGGCAAAAACTAATCGGCAAAGGTGAAGATTTGCCTGAATATTGCACGAAATACCCGATTTGCTACGCGGGCCCTGCCCGAACACCAGAAGGAAAAATCATCGGGAGCTTCGGGCCTACAACCGCAGGAAGAATGGATGTTTACGCAGAAAGCCTTATGAGCCGCGGCTCAGCCCTGGTCACCCTTGCGAAAGGAAACAGAAGCAAAGGCTGGACAGACTCGTGCAAAAAATACGGCTCATTCTATCTCGGAACTCCCGGAGGCATTGCCTCTCTTATCGCAAGCGAATACATTGTAGGTCAGGAAATTTTAGATTACGAGGATTTAGGCATGGAAGCGGTAAGGCTCGTTGAAGTCAAAAACCTTCCCTGCTTTGTAATCACAAATAAAAACGGAGAGGATTTTTATGCAGATTTATGACAAAAAAGCAGCCCTTGAGCTTGTCGATAACGACGAGGAGCTTTTACAAATCCTGATTGACTCATTTTTGAACGAAAACAAATT
Source organism: uncultured Treponema sp. (assembly GCA_937915735.1). Lineage (GTDB taxonomy): Bacteria > Spirochaetota > Spirochaetia > Treponematales > Treponemataceae > Treponema_D. Next base: position 12,850 of record CALGGS010000267.1, on the reverse strand, counting down.
TGAAAAGTCAGAGCTGGAGAAACTGATTTCTGACGGAAAAATGAGCGAGGCCGCAAGTTATGTTCACGCAACGAAAGGAGCGGCCCGCCAGCTCTGTATGGAAAAGCTGAGGGATTCAGGCCAGAAGCTAGAGGATGTCCTTCGGAAAAAAACGAGCGGTGACATTCCATCTCTTGTAGAAGAAATGTGGCGCGACTATAAAGAGTCGGTCAGAACAATTTGCAATCAGGCCTGAGCAAAGCCGTGTGATTTTTCTTTTTCCTCTCAGCTTATAGAAAAATTTCCCTGAATCTGCTATAGTAAGATTTATGGATTCAATAAAATCATTTTCAGAACTCAATATTGACGAAAAATATACTGCCCGGCTTTCAGAAAAAGAAATCAAGGAGCCTACTGCAGTCCAAATTCAAGCTATTCCTGAAATTATGGGGGGAAGCTCCCTTCTTTTTCAGAGCGAGACCGGGACTGGAAAAACGCTCGCATACCTTCTGCCTCTCTTGCAGAATGTCGAAAAAATTGAAAATCCAAAAAAAGAAGTCAAAATCATAATCATCTCGCCGACTATCGAGCTTGCCTCCCAAATAAAAGCGCAGGTTCAGCTCGTAACTGACGCAAAGGCTGCCCTTTTAGTAGGGGGCGCTCCAATAAAACGGCAAATAGAGCTTTTAAAAGAAAAACCTCTCGTCGTAATTGGCGGCCCTGCCCGCCTGTTGGAGCTTTTTCACCTTAAAAAACTAAAGCTCGACGGAGCAGTGGCAGTCGTTCTTGACGAGGTTGACCGTCTTCTTGCAAAAGAAATGAAGGACGACACCCTTGAGCTGATATGCGCCCTGAAAAAAGACATTCAGCTTATTGCCGCAAGCGCGACAATCACAAAAACGACTCAAAAAACATTGCAGTCAACGAGGGTTAAGCTCAACGGAAAGACCGAAAGCGATTTAAAAACACTTTTTTTGCCCCCTGAAGATGTTTTAAGAAAAAGAATCACTCATTATGCCATTTTTGCTGAGACCCGCGAAAAAATCGATACTCTCAGAAAGCTTTTAGCCGCAGAAAATCCGGAGAAAGCTCTTATTTTCACATCCAAGCTGGATCAAGTCGCCAACATCGTCTCAAAATTGAAATACAAGAACATAGAATGCTCGGCCCTCACGGCAAAAACCGAAAAAACTGAGCGTAAGGCTACGATTGACCGTTTCCGAAGCGGAAAAATCAAGATTCTGGTCACAAGCGATTTGGCGGCCAGGGGCTTAGACATTCCTGCCATAAGCCATGTAATTCAAATGGATATGCCCTCCGACGATGACTTTTTTATTCACAGGGCCGGAAGAACCGCCAGAATGGGTAAAACGGGGGTGAACATCGTAATCGGAGACGGCTATGAAATGCGAAAATACGCCGCAATCGAAAAGAAGCTGAAAATCACGGTCTTTCCAAGAATGTTGTACAAGGGAAGGCTGCTAGACCCGAACAAGGTTATGGAAAGCGATGAAGGGGATGCCTGAAAAACACAGTGCCCTTACTCTTCTTCTAAGTCAGGGATGTGCTTTTTCAGCGTTTTCATAAAGTCTTCGCCGGTAACGCCCGCTTTCAGAGCCGCAAAAACACAGCTGTCGCCGGCTACAGTTCCTAAAATTTCTTCGAGGTTAAGGCAGTCCAGGGCATTTGCGACGGCGTCCGCATGCCCTCCAAAGGTTTTTATTACGACAGTGGTCGCATTCCAGTCAATGCTCACATATCCGCGCAAAAAATCCTGCGCGAAAATCTGCTCGTCCTCGGTCCGCTCTTCTTCCGTTTGCAGCATATAGACATAGCCGGCATGTCCGTCGCTCACCTTTCCGACCTTTAAAAGCTTTAAATCACGGCTAAGGGTCGCCTGGGTAACATCAAAGCCCTCTTTCGTAAGCTCTCGCAAAAGCTCGTCCTGGCTTTCGATTCTGTTTGATTTTATAAGTTTTTTAATTGCCCTTAAGCGCTCTGACCGTTCTTTCATCGTGAAAAAGATAATAAAAAAAATAAGGATTTTTTTCAACGAAAAAGTTTTTGAGCCCTTAATTTTCATAAAATTTTTATGGAAAAACAAATAAAAATTCGTTAAAATGTAAAAAGGTGTCGGTTTTTATCGCTTATGAAGTCGGTAAACGCTGGAGAATAACATCTGAATATTTAAAAGGGGTACTTATATGAAAAGTCCAATCACAAACAACGCTCTCTTTACCGACTTCTACGAGCTTACAATGGCTCAGGGCTACTGGAAAAACGATATGAATCACGATGTCGTTTTTGATATGTTCTTCAGGCGACAGCCTTTTAACGGCGGTTTTTCTGTCTTTGCAGGTCTTGAAGATTTAATCGACGCAATCACGGACTTCACTTTCGGTGAGGAAGACATCGAATACCTCAGGGCACAGAAAATTTTTGAGGACGGCTTTCTTGAATACCTGAAGGATTTCCGCTTCACGGGCGATATGTACGCTTTTGAGGAAGGCTCTATAATCTTCCCTCAGGAGCCAATCGTCAGAATCCATGCAAACCTTATAGAGGCTCAGATTGTAGAGGGTCTCATCTTAAACATCATCAATTTCCAAAGTCTTATTGCGACAAAAACGGCACGGGTCTGGCTTGCAAGCAAAAAAGGCCCGATTATGGAATTCGGCCTTCGCAGGGCCCAGGGACCTGACGGCGGAATGAGCGCAACAAGAGCGAGCTTTATCGGAGGAGCGGCGGGAACGAGCAACACTCTGGCCGGAAAAATCTACGGAATTCCTGTTATGGGAACAATGGCCCACTCTTGGATTATGGCTTTCCCAAGCGAGCTTGACGCATTCCGCGCTTACGCAAAAATTTACCCGACAAACGCAGTCTTTTTGATTGACACATACGACACATTAAAATCCGGAATTAAAAACGCAATCATCGTAGGCCGGGAGCTTGTGGAAAAAGGCTACAATTTCGGAGTCCGCTTGGACTCAGGCGACATTTCCTACCTTACGCGGGAAGTCCGAAAAGAGCTGGACAAGGCCGGTTTCCCACAGGCAAAAATCTGTGTCTCAAACGAGCTTACGGAAGAAATCATCGAAACGCTGGTTCAGACCCAGACTCCGATTGACTCATGGGGGGTCGGAACTCACATGGTCACGGGAGGAAACGAGGCCAGCTTCACAGGAGTTTACAAGCTTGGGGCAAGGCACGACAAGGAATCTGACAAAATGATTGCCGCAATGAAATTCAGCGACAACCCTGAAAAAAACACGAACCCGGGAATCAAAAATGTCTACCGCCTTTACGACGGCGAGGGAAACGCACGGGCTGACATCATAGCCCTTGAAGATGAAATTATCGAAGAAAACAGGGAATACCGCTACTATCACACGATGGTCGATTACAGGCAGTTTGTTTTCACGGCAAGCAAAATCGAGCCTATGCTCAAAAAAGTCGTCGAAGGCGGAAAGAGAGTCGGTAAAAAGTCAAGCGAAGCAGAGACTCTCAGAAAAGCGCGCGAAACAATGCAGAAGCAGCTGGAAAGTTTCGACGCATCATACAAGCGAATCTTGAATCCACACATCTACAAAGTCTCACTCACCGAAAAAATGAAGGAGCTTAAAATGGAGTTCATCAAGGCACGCATTAAATGACGATTGAGAGTTTAAAAGAAACACTGGGCCTTGAAAAAAAAGGAACTACGGTTTTCGCTTTTTACGGGCCCAGCGGTACAGGCAAGAGTTTCAGGGCAAAATTAGTCGCAGCCCAGTACGGCATCAAGGTTATCATTGATGACGGCCTTCTTATCTACGATGACGAAATTCTGGCAGGAAAATCCGCAAAACTCGAAAGCACATATATGGGAGCCGTGCGCGCGGCCCTTTTTGACGACAAGGAGCACAGGGATAGCGTAGCGCGGGCCATCATCAAGAACAAAATCAAAAAAATCCTAATTCTGGGAACAAGCGAAAAGATGGTGAACAAAATCGCCGTCCGCCTGCAGCTCCCCCTTCCCGAAAAATATATCAAGATTCAGGACATCTCAACCCCTGAACAAATGGAAGAAGCAAGAAGAAGCCGCCAAATCGAGGGAAAGCATGTAATTCCCGTACGCTCCTACGAGGTCAAGAACCAGTCTTACTCAAAAATCTTTTACGACTCAATTAAGGTCTCAACGGCAAAAAATAGATTCCTGTACAAAATTTTAGGAAAAATCTTCGGAAAAAAAGACAGCGAGCCTTCCCAGAACACCAAGCTATTTGAAAAATCACTCGTCCGCCCCGCCTTTTCTCAGGCAGAGCGAAAGGAAATATCTCACGCGGTTTTGGCACAGATGACAATGAGCTTTATCGGGGAATTCAACGCCGAGGTCAGAATCAAAAAACTCACGGTAAAAAACGAAAAAAACGGATACACCTTTGTCCTTACGGTAGATATTCCTCTCGGGCGGGAGCTTACTCAAATCAGCGAGGATTTAAAATCTTTCGTAATCAATATGATTGAAAAAAAGCTTAAGGCCAGAATCGAAGATGTCTACATCGTAATCGACAGGCTTATTATGGGTAAAAGCGCATAAGTGGCGTAAACTTGTAAAAATCAGTTGAGATAAAAACCAAAAAAAAGTAAAATGTACTGTAAATATTAGACGCAGATAAACGCAGATATATGCGAATTTATAATTTTTATCTGTGTTAATCAGCGTTAATCTGCGTCAAAAAAAAATACAAGGAATTCAAAATGCTAGATTACAGATTTATTAAAGAACATCTTGATGAAGTCAAAAAAAATATCGCTGACCGAAATATGGTCGCTGATGCGGATTTAGTCGTAAAACTGTTTGACGAGCGCACTGCCCTCACCACAAAATTGCAGGGCCTGCAACAGAAACGAAACGAGAACGCCGCCTCAATGAAACAAAAACTCGATCCGGAAACAAGGGCAAAATACATCGAAGAAGGAAAAAAAATAAAGGAAGATGTCGCTCAGGCAGAAAAAGAGCTTCTTGAAACAGAGGCACGCCTTGATGAGGCAGGACGAAAGATTCCTAATATGCATCATCCTGACACGCCAATCGGAAAGCTGGACACAGAAAACCTTGAGGTAAAAAAAGTCGGAACTCCACGAAAATTCGACTTCCAGCCTAAAGACCATGTAACTCTTGGCGAAGAGCTTGACATTCTTGACTTTGATCGGGGAACGAAGGTTTCTGGTCCTAAATTTTACTATCTTAAAAATGAGGCCGTTTTCCTGGAGCAAGCCCTTATTATGTACGCATTGAATGTACTTCGCAAGCACAATTTCACTCACTTTATCACGCCGGATGTGGCAAAGCAGGAAATCTTGCAGGGAATCGGCTTTAACCCACGGGGTAACGAGTCAAATGTCTATTGTATCGAAGACGAAGGCACTTGTCTGGTAGCGACTGCAGAAATCACTTTGGGCGGCTACCACTCAGGCGAAATTCTAGACAAGGCTTCGCTCCCGCTCTTTTATTGCGGCCTTTCTCACTGCTTCAGACGGGAAGCAGGAGGAGCCGGTCAGTTCTCAAAGGGCTTGTACCGGGTTCATCAGTTCGACAAGGTTGAGATGTTTGTCTACTGTCTTCCAGAAGAAAGCGACAAAATTCACGAGCAGCTCCGCCTAATCGAGGAGGAAATCTTCACGGGTCTCGGCCTTCCCTTCCATGTCGTAGACACTTGCACCGGTGACTTGGGAGCGCCAGCCTACAGAAAATGGGATCTGGAGGCTTGGATGCCAGGCAGGGCAACACAAGAGCATCCTGATGGTGAATATGGTGAAGTCACATCAACATCAAACTGCACGGACTATCAGGCCCGCCGCTTAAACGTCAAATACCGCGACGACGACGGCAAGAACAAATATGTTCACATGCTAAACGGAACGGCAATTGCGGTAGGCAGGGCAATGCTTGCGATTCTCGAAAACTACCAGAACGAAGACGGCTCGGTTTCAATTCCTGAAGTCCTGGTTCCATACTGTGGCTTCGACAAAATCCTTCCGAAGAACAAAAAATAATGCAAAACAACGGCAGGCTCGTAAAAGGAATTTTTTATCTCCTCATTTTTATAAGCGTCGCTCTTGCGGGGACGCTGCTAAAGGTGCTTGAGAGTTTTTTAAAGCCTGTCGTTCTTTCGATTTTGCTTGCAGCGGTTTTTTATCCGTTCATAAAAAAGCTGAATGAAAAGTGCAAGATTCCCTGGGGACTCGGAATCATAATTGTCTACGCGATATTCATCACAATATTCTTTGCCCTTGGAAATATCTTAACATCAAGCCTTTCCTCAATCATTGAATCTTATCCAAAATATGAGTCCAGATTTCAGACGATTTACCACAACCTTCAGGAAAGATTCATTGCCAACAAGGATTCAGGTCTTTTAAATTTCTTTCTTGATTTTAATGCAGAACAAACGCTTTTAGAGAACATCAGCGAGCAGCTGAACATTTTCCCCCTCATAAAAAATTTCGCACTGAACTTTACCGGCTTTCTTACATCATTTTCAAAATCAACATTTTTAGTCCTTCTTTTCTCGATTTTTCTTTTACTCGAAATGAAATTCACAAAAGAAAAGATTCTGACCGCCTTTTCAAGCGACAAGAGCGAAAAAATTCACGCGATAATGCACCAGATTGCCCGTGACACGACTCACTATGTTTCAATAAAATTTTTCCTCTCGCTTTTAACGGGTCTTCTCGTCTACGTCTTCTGCCTTCTTGCAAGGATTGACTTTCCTTTGGTATGGGGTTTTTTGGCTTTCGTACTGAATTTTATCCCCACTTTCGGCTCGATAATATCCTGCTCCATTATGATAATTTTCGCAATTGTCCAGTGGTATCCGACTCCTCTGCCGGTAATTTTTTTCTCGATTGCGGTAATTTTAATAAACATGATTCTTGGAAATGTCGTTGACCCCAAGGTTCAGGGCGAAAACCTCGGAATCTCGCCTTTCGTGATTCTCGTAAGCCTGTCTCTCTGGGGCTGGCTCTGGGGATTCTTAGGCCTGATTCTCGCGATACCGCTAATGGTCATCATAAAAATTATATGCGAAAACATATCGATTCTCCGCCCCATTGGAATTTTACTCGGAAACGGAAAATCGGTTAAAAACATATAAATTTTATATGTTTTCTATGCTTTTGATTTTTTCTTCGATTTTTCTTCTTCAAGCCTTTCACGCTGCTCAATAAGCTGCCTGTTTATAAGGCTGATTTTTTCGTAAAGCTCAAAATATGAGATTGCATTGTCGCTTGAGCGATTCATATTCTCTTCAGGACTCAAGATTTTTTCTTTGAAGCGAGCGTTTATATCTATCATATCGGAATGTTTTTTCATTGACATTAGAGATTTTTGATAAGCCTCGTTCACTTCGCTAGTCCAGCCCGTAACATCCGGCTTTGCGAGAGTCTGAATTTTTTTTATCGAGACAATTTCATAAATCTTTTTGCCAAAGAATTCTTCAAGGGCATTGCGGAAAGCCCTGTCCTTTTGAAACAAAAGCTTTACCCTCCACTTTCTGCCGTCATTCTCCATAGCCTTAAAAGCACACAAGGAGTCCTTTTCCAAAAAGGGTTTAGCTTTTTCAGAGGCAAAAAACGCCTTCACTTCCCCATCACTTACCTTGAATGAATACTCGTAAACATTTCCCCAAAGCCCGGTGCTCAAAGACTCCCGCCTTCTCTGATTTGTGACCGGGAAAATAAAAGCCTTTTTAATCTGAATAGAGTCCGGCAAATGAGGATTCAAGGCGGCCATAAAAGCCTCCTCTGAAACATCCTCATAAAGGACAGTCGAGGCAATTTCCGCGTCAGAAGAAATTCCGAGAGAAAGAGTCGAAGCGAATTCAAGGCGAGGAAGAGGATTAAAGCCCGTGGTGTAGATTACAGGAAGATTGCACTTCAAAAAAGCCCTGTTAAAAAATTCAACCTGTGAAAGATGAGAGATATATTCACCACCATTATTCTTTGTGAATTCAAAAATAACCCTGTACATTATGCGGATATTCCACTCTGGGTAGACAGAATTTCCCTCTTTCTGTTCACTTTTGTATACACTTTGAGAATTATTATCGACTGACTGTACATTTTTATATACATCTTGAGAATTATTTTTTATATCAATATTAACTTTCGTTAGTTTGTTGCAGACTCCGCACCTGTGATTACAGTCCGGCGCGCACTTTGGAGTTAATATTTCTTTCTCGTGCTTCTCCCACTCCTTTTTGTAAAAATTCTTTGCGACGCCAAGGGAGACATTGTCCCAGGGCAAAGACTCATCCTTAGAGCGCTCTCGGAGAATCTCATTCTTAACATCATAATCGGCTTCAGAAAAAGCCTCTTCCCAGAATTTAAGGTTATCACGAAGATGATTTTCCCATGCGTCAAGGCGGGCCCCTTTTTTAAAGGCGGACAAAATAACCTTCCCCGCCCGCTTGTCTCCGCGAGAAATCAAGCCCTCAAGATAAGACGTATTTATTTCGTGGGTGCTTACATGGAATTTTACGCGGGGAAGATTTTCCCGGATATAGCGCAATTTTCGCTCGCTTTCTTCCGGGGAAATCTGTCTCACCCACTGATAGGCCGTGTGCGGCTTTGGAATAAAGGTCCCCACATTGACATTGCACTGAATCCTGGTTTTGTTCTGTAAATCAATCAGAAAGTCAACGATTGCTTTTTCCTCGGTCAGCTCGTCCGTCTCAGGAAAAGGAAGCCCCACCATAAAATAAAATTTCGCCTTGTTCCAGCCCCGCTTTTTTGCATCCAGAATAACATCGACTAAATGCTGGGCATAAACTTCTTTGTTAAGACGGAGCTGCCAGGCTTCTTCAGGAGTCTCAACGGCAAAGGTAAGGCCGGACTTCCGCACCTCGGAAAGTTTTTCCAAAAGAGGAAGAGAAAAACTGTTCACCTTTAGGGATGGAAGCTGAAAGGAAACATTCTGGCTTTTGTATTTTGCATTTAAGTCATCAAGAAGATTTTCAATTTCAGGATAATCCGCGCTGGAAAGGGAAGTCAAAGAAATCTCCCGGTAGCCGGCGATTTTCACAAGCTTTTCAACATCGTCAAAAATAAGCTTTTTTTCTTTTGCCCTCTGAGGCCTGTAATAAACGCCGGCATGACAGAAGCGGCAGCCATTGGGACAGCCGCGCATAATCTCAACCACACCGTGGTCTTGCACGGGCTTTACATTTGGAAGCGGCATAAAAGAATCAACAGACGGAACTTTGCCAAAGTCAGCCCAGACAGCACGGCGGGCGACTGAATGGCCGCAAGTTTCATCGCTCATATTTTCTGTCCAGACTGAAGGATGGCCTGCAAAATGCGCTAAAATCTCAGAGCGACTCGCCCCCTTTTTCTTAAGCCTCGCACATTCATCTACAAGCTCGAACATTCCGCCTTCGGCCTCACCGATAAAAACCGCGTCAAAAAAATCAGAGAAAGGAGCAGGATTCGTAGAGCCACAGCCGCCGGCAATTACAATCGGGTCCTTTTCTGACCGGTCTTTTTTAAGAAGCGGAATTTTTCCAAGCTCCAGAATTGAAAGAACGCCAGTGATTCCAAGCTCATAGCCAATGGAAAAGCCAATCATATCAAGTTCATTTAGGGGCATTCCGGTTTCAAGTGTGTAAAGAGGAGCGTTAAATTCTTTTAAGAGCTTTTCAAAGTCTGTCTCGACAGCGAAAACCCGTTCGCAGCGGACATTTTCTTTTTTATTCAGACCGTTATAAATAATCTTGATTGCCTGATTTGCCATTCCAATGGTGTAGACATCAGGAAAAGCCACGCAAAAGTTGAATTTATCGTCATTCGGAATATGCTTTTTTACTACCTGACCATATTCTCCGCCAGTATAGCTGGACGGATTCTGAACCGAGCAAAGGGAATTCCCAAAAAGAGAAAGAGGATTTATAAGATTCATAATTTTTCTCCTGAATTTATGGCAGAATAGGGAGCTATTTTAACATTTGCAAGAATTCCTCTTCGTTTATGATTGGAATTCCGAATTTTGCAGCCTTCTGATTTTTGCCAGAGCCGCTTGAAGTGTCGTTCGTGACAAGATAGCTCAAATCCTTCGTGACGCTTGACTTGCAGCTTCCGCCGGCTTTTTTTACGAGATTTTCTGCGTCAGCCCTCTTCATAGTGTGAAGCTCGCCCGTAAAGCAGAAGGATTTTCCGGTCAATGCTCCGCCCCCTATCTCTTCGAGAAGGATTGTTCCGCTTTGAGTGAGAGAAAGCATTTCTTCCTTGTTTTCGGCCAAGCCCTCGACAAAGGTTTTTGCCGTGATTTCGGCAAAGCCGTAGACAGAGGCTATTTCCTCTTCGGTCGCAGAAAGAAATTTTGAAAGGGTCGTAAAGCCTGAATCAATAAGCTTTTGAACCATCGTCTCTCCGATTCCTTCGATGTCAAAGCCGCCGATAAAGCTTGCAAGGCTCATTTTCCTGTGGCTTTGAATGCTCTCGTAGACTTTTTTTGCGCCCAGGGAATCCTTTTGATTTTCGATTGACTCTTCGTTTAAAAAATAGGGAACGAGTTTTTCTTGTGTAAGGGCATAAATTCCTGAAATCGAGTTGATTTCTTTGTTCTTAAAAAGCTCTTTTAAGAGACTTTCTCCTAAGTCACGGATGTCGACAACGCTCACCCATTTTTGAATCTGATGAAGGACTCTCTTAGGGCAGTTTTTGTTCGGGCAGAAAAGACGACTTCCCTCGTCAACAAGCTCACTTCCACAAGTCCCACATTTTTCAGGGAAAACAATCGCGCGCGTCTTTTCATCCTGCTCGTCAGGCAAGACCCGCTCAATTTTCGGGATAATCTCGCCTCGCTTTACGACAACGACATGACTTCCGATTTTTACCCCGAGATTTCTCATCGTGTCAGGATTTGCCAGGCTTGCCCGCTGAACCTTGGTTCCGTTGAGAAAAACTTCGTCAAAAATTGCGACAGGCGTGTATGTCGAGCCAGACTCGCTCCACTCAACCTCACGCAGAACGCTTACCGCTTCCTCAAGGCTGAATTTAAACGCAATCTGTCTGTCAGGACGGGCACGGCTTGCATCCGCCAAATCAATGCGCCTCTCTTTTATTACAAGACCGTCGATGTCATAGTCTAAGTTTTTTCGCTTTTCCATGACCTCGTCCCGGTATGCTATTACCTCATCAGCACTTTTACAGATTTTTAGCGGCGAAGTCTTAAAGCCGCATTTTTTAAGCCAGTTTATTTTTTCTTCTTCGTCAGAAAAAGGACTTTCTCCTTCGGTTGAAAGCGCGTCGTAGGTCATAAGGCAAAGTCTTTCGCTTCCAGAACCGTCCTTTCGCTTCATCAAACCGTTCGCAGCATTGCGGCAGTTCGCCTTGTCAGAATAAAATTTTTCGTGAACTGTGTGGCTCATTAAGACTTCGCCCCGGACAGCACCCGTAAAGTCGATTTTGCTGCAGTTTTCGTCAAAAAGAGCGATTTTAACTCCCTGCATTTTCTTTGCGTTGGCAGTAATGTCATCACCAATAGCACCATCCCCACGAGTTACAGCACGCAGAAGCTCACCGTGAGAATACTGAAGCTCTAAAGAAGCCCCGTCAAGCTTATATTCAACCAAGTATTCATTGTAAGAATGATTTTTTGCCCAAGCCAAGAACTGTTCCGGATTCGCAGCCTTTTCCTGACTGCCCATGGGCATTATGTGCCGAACTTTCGCAAAAGAGCCTGAGTCCGCGCCGACCTTCTGCAGGATGGGATTCTGAGGGTCAAGGGATTTTAATTCGTCCCAAAGAGAATCAAATTCAGCGTCAGAAATTTCCGCCTCACCGTTGTAATATGAGTCCTGATATTTTTTTATTAAAGAAGTAAGCTCGTCAATCCGAGCGTTGTCAAACAAATCCATTAGGGCGTTAGTTTATCATAAAAAGAGCGTTTTGTCTTTAGCAGGAAGATTATCGGGTCGCGCCCGATAATGACATGTTACGCGTGAGCGATAATGACACATATATCAGGTGCGATAATAACATGGGAGGCGATTTACTCACTTTTGCTCACTGCGCGAACGGCAAATATTCCGCTTGTGCCGTCTTTTGCAGAAAGAATCGCTTCGCTGCAAAGCGTTTCGCTAATTGCAAAGACATAGACTTTTGTGCTGTCATCTTCGCTTACAGTTTGGGTCACATAAAGTCCGTTTTGCATTCCTTCACTAGTCATTTCTGGCTCCGTAAAGTTTACTTTTCCCTCTTTTTTTGAAATTGCGCTCAAAATAAGGCTTGAGTTTTCACCATTAAAGATTTCTTCTATTTCTGCCTTTGTTGGAAGAGACCAGTTTAAGTTACCAGCATCATAACTTTCAGCATTTGCTAAGGCACTTTCATAATCAAAATATTTGACGATTGAACTGTCTTCTTTCGTTTCTTGATAATCATTTTCAGAAAGAATCAGAACCGGCTGCTTCAGCTCGTCTACGCTGCACACATAGCCGACGAATGTTCCCTCGTAAGAAGAAGGCTGAACATCATAATAATATTCAAAAGAAGAACCATTTTTATAGCACAGGTATCCGGAATCACAACTTACTGCTGTATTACAAGTAAGATTTTTTGCACAAAGATTTGAGCATGAAGAATATTCTTTTCCATCATCAAGCGTCTTAAAAACTTCAACATAAATCGAAACATCATAAGTTTTTCCGCTTTCAAGACCTGTTATAAAGTATAGTCCTGTAGTTGAATCTTTTGTGAGAGTTGTTTCTAAGCTTGCTACTGAACTTGAAGTGTCTTTATAAGAAGCATAAATTGTGTAAGTTTCCGAAGTCACAGGTGGTGTAATATCAAATTTCAGCTTATCGGTATATCTGTAATAATCCAAGTC
>CALGGS010000266.1 GCA_937915735.1 uncultured Treponema sp. | reverse complement strand
TTGTCTCGACCTTCCAGCCTGGGATTGTCGGGATAAGCATAGCGAGGTTTGTTTTACCACAAGCACTTGGGAAAGCACCTGTAACATATTTAACTTCGCCCTGTGGGTTTGTGAGCTTAAGGATAAGCATATGCTCAGCAAGCCAGCCCTCTTCGTGAGCGATAACAGAAGCGATTCGGAGAGCGAAACATTTTTTTCCGAGAAGAGCGTTTCCGCCGTATCCAGAACCGTAAGACCAAACAAGGTGTTCCTCTGGGAACTGAGAGATGTATTTCTGTTCAACAGGAGCACAAGCCCAAACGCCGTTGTCTTTTGCGCCGTCGTTGAGTGGCTTACCAACTGAGTGGAGACAAGGAACGAAGTCATCACCAAGATACTGCCATACCTTTTCGCCAGCGCGAGTCATGATGTCCATGTTAAGAACGACATATTCTGAATCTGTAAGCTCAACGCCGCATTTTGAGATTGGAGAACCGAGAGGTCCCATGCAGAACGGAATGACATACATAGTTCGTCCGTGCATACAGCCCTTGTAAAGACCTTTCATTGTAGCCTTGAGTTCTACAGGGTCAATCCAGTTGTTAGTCGGGCCGGCATCTTCCTGTTTTTTAGAAGAGATGAATGTTCGTTTTTCTACACGAGCAACATCGCTAGGATCTGAACGGAACAAGAAGCTGTTCGGTTTTTTAGCCAATGGAGTAGCCAAACCTGCATCAACGCAGATTTTCATAAGGCGGTCATATTCTGCCGCAGAACCATCACAAACAACTACTTTGTCTGGTTCACACATAGCCTTGCATTCTTCAATCCAAGCTTTGATTTTTGGATTTTTGATTTCATCAAGTGTCATCTGAATCTCCTTAAAAATTCGATTTGCCTATAATTATAGTGATTTTTTTTATTCTAGGGAAGTATAGAAAGTCTTGAAAAAAATATATTTAAAACCAAGCGGGGCTTCCCGCCTGCCTGTGGCAGGCGGTCGGGCTATCCGCGGTTCCGTGCTTTCGCACTCCATTCCTACGCTCATTTACACCTTCGCAACACAGTTGCTCGGAGACTCACTAAAAACGCTTCTCAAGCGTTTTTGCCCGCAATGCGTGCCGCTCGCTACATTCGCTCCGGAACGCTTCGCGCCGCTACTATCCCTAAGCCGATTAATTTACCGTGACAGTAGCAGGACAATAGCATTTTTACGGCTCAACGGACCAGAGGAGCTAGTAGCCAACACCGTTTACTCGGACATTCTTGCTGTAGCCTTCTTTGTCAACGCCTGCGGCGGAAGGAACAAGCGTCTGCACCTGCGTGTAGGTAGACATCGTGTTTTCATACGAGTAGGCAGGTGTCCATGGCTTTGTCGTAGTCAGGTGGTCTGCAACAGAAGCTGCCGTGTCTCCGTCAGTCGCCATGTCACTACTTCCTGTAAATGTGTAGCTATTTCCGCTCTGGTAGAACTTAGAAAAAGTACTTGCAGATGAGCCGCCAGAAGATGTATCGAAATACTTCAACTTCTTTGAACTAGAGTTCACCATACTTCCTAGGTAGCAGTTTTCAACGATGTACTGGGAGTTGATTCCAGGCCCGAACATGAAACCTCCGTTTGAACCGATTCCGTTGTCGTCAGTGCCAGAGAATCCAATGCCATCCCAATAGCAGTTGTACATATGAAGCTGGCATCCACGGCTGCGCGGAGTTCTCTGAACCGTATCATGATAGTAGATGTGGTGGAATGTAATCTGCCTTTGCTCCTGGTCAGTAAAATCATCGCTAGGCGCAAGCAAAGTCACTTTGTCGTGGTTCGTGAATTCGCAATATGAGACAGTAACATTCTTTCCTCCCTTCATATCAAATGCACCGTCGTGATTGTAGTTGCGAATCATGTCCCGGCAGTCGCCATCGCTGAATTTGCAGTGGTCAATCCAGATGTTTTGAGGAACATACGAGTAAACCCCACTTGAAGCACTAGAAGCTTCAATTACAAGCGCGTCAGCACTAGCTTTTTTACTTGAATACTCAGAAACAGATGTGTCGTATTCAGTTGAGCCGTGCGCGTCGCTGAATTCAATATTCTGGATTATGATATTCTCGCCCGGCTGACCGCTCTTTGCATAAATACGCAATCCACCGTGAGAAAGTTTTGCGCCGTTCACACCGATAATCGCCTTGTTTGAGCCGATGTCGTACACAATGTCCTCGTGCTTTCGCTTGTGTGTTTTGCTATCGAATTCTGCAAACCATGTCTTTACTGTGTAGCCGCTTGTAATCGTGTTCACGCTCAAATCAACTTCGCCGTTCACGACAATGATCGCCGCTGTTGAATTAACGCTGCTGCTTGTTGTCGAGCCAGAGGCGATTGCATTGGTAAAGGCCGTCAGTTTTGCCTTGGCCGTCGGATAAGTGCTGTCATCAATCACGATAATATTCGTCGTGTCAGGATAGCTCATTCCTTCCCCGCTGTTCGCCCTGTCGGCCCAGCCGTATGTGGTGACTTTTGCACCAGGTACAACATCAATGTCATATACAATTCCGGCTGCATTTATTTTTACGCTATACGCATTACTTACCACGCCGTCAACCACGGCATACACTTTGACACTGCCAGCGGACAAGCCTTTTACCGTTGCAGTTGAACTTGTTGTAGATTGTGCTGTCACTTCCAGGGTCGCATAGTCTGAGCTTGAGCCAGTATCAAAGAGCCAGCTCCATACACCAGAGGTTGCCGCACTTGCATTTGCCGTAAGCGTGACGCTTTCACCAACTGCCACGGAAGTATCACCTGAAATTGAGACAGTAGTACCGCTGGTATTTTCTGATTTGCGCTGGATAGAGTAGAGATATGCACTACTAGTCGTTGCTGTTATGTACACATATCCGGCAACAGATGCAGTGCAAGTTAGTACACTTGCATATGTTGCATCTGTAGCAGAGTCTTTCATCTGAATGTAACTGCTATTTGAACGACAGTTTACAGTAACAACATCCCCGGCGGCAACAGGAATGCCGATTACAGTATCTGCATTAAATTGTGCGTCAGTATTATCTGTATTCCTGTTAGCCAGTTTTCCAGATGTTGCATCAACAGTTGCGACAACAGAAGAATCATCACCAACAAGAGTTCCTGTTGCGCCAGTTTTCTGCAATGTAGTGACCTCTGTTCCAGACGAGTTATACATCTTCACGGTATTATTCTGCCAATCCCAAGTCACATAAGAATAAGTCGTTTCTGCTGCAGCAACTTCGCTGGAAAGGTCTGCCGTTACATTATAGCCTCTTGTAGTAATCAGGGCGTCCACATCAAACCGGTCAGTCGTAGCATTCTGCGCATACGCCTTATTCGTAATGTCATAATACCTGTTCAAAATCGCACGGCGACCGCTGTACTCTGCCGTATATTCAGTGTCAGTAATGACAGCAGATTTTTCATAGCGACTTGTCGTACCAACAGCAGTACCGTTTACCGTTACATTATATTCTTTCCAACCTACATCAGCATAATCACCATATAGTGTACCTGTTAGAGCATAAGGTTCTTTGTCTGAATTATAATGAGCAGCATGAGGAGCGGCAGTAAAAGTAACATTTACCAAAGCAGACTGATCGTAGTAATTATTCGATGAGCCTGCAGCACTAGCACGACGAGCATAATAGACCGTCGCTCCAGAATCTACCGTAACACTTGAATTAAACAGTACATAGCCCTTTCCAATTGAGGATGTATTCTGCGAGCCTACACGCGTCTCAAGAATGTAAGCCGTACCATTACTTTGCAAATCATACACACATTTAATATCACAGTTTTCAAACAAGGCTACATCGCTCTTACCCCAAATGAAGTCCACATCTCCCTCAACATGACAATCGTAGAACCACACTTTTCCTTCGGTATAAAGCGTATCTTGTTTACTTACAAAAGAACTGTTATATGCATTCAAGAAATGACTTCCTGTAAAGAGGAGCGTTTCAGCCTGCACATTTCCATCGCTAACAGACTTTGTAAGACTTGTGTCATAATACTTACCTGTGTAAGAATAGCTCGTCTTGCGCTCTGTCAGATTTTTAAGCGTAACATTTTCAAGCGTCAAATCGCTACCACTAAATGAGAAAGAAGCTCGTTGTGCCATGCCTGTATAGTTGTTTCCCATGAGAGAAGCCAAATACACATTATTCACATATTCAATCACCACATCGCTACCGTACTGGGCGCTTCCCATGCCCTTGAGAATTATGTTTGCGCCTTTGCTCTGTACGCTAATCAGTTCGTAGTAGGTGCCTGGCTCAATCTGGATTTCGTAGGTTCCGCTTGTTTTTGCCGCGACAGCCGCCATTGCCCCGTAAACAGAGAAGAAATCCGCTGAGTCAGAAGCATTGTTGCTGACGGTAACAGTTGTGCTTAAAGATGGTTCGGCTTTTGTGGTAAAGTTCCAGCCATCTGAACCGCTGAATCCGCTCCATGTATTTCCGCCGTAAAGGGTGCTTGCACCAGTGATTGCGTCTGCGCCAATTTCTACATAGTAAGCCGTATTCCATGCAAGTTTTCCGTAGTGGGGCTGAATATACACGCTGTTGCCGTCAACACGAACAAGCTGCTTGTTTCCGACATTGATTGTGTAACCGCTCTGTGCTGTCTGTGATTCATCCGCAGTCGTTGAATTGATTGTGATTGTATCAACTAAAGTTCCTGCCGATGTATAAATCTTCACTTCCTTATCTGCGACCAGTGTCGGGGTGCTCGTAAAGGTAAGAATCAACTGAGTGTCGGCATAAGCCTCTGTTGAGCCAATTTCCGGGTAAACGCCAACTGTTTTTGAGATTTTTACAGACTTTGTCGCTGTAGAATTGTAGCCAGCAACCACATACACGGTGTCAAAATAAGTTGCCAGCAATTCTGAACTTGCATCATACAAATAGAAGGCGATGTAATATGTTTTTCCGGCTGTAACATCTTCTTTTGAGAATGTCACGGTGCCGTCGCTCTCAAACAGGTTCGTTCCAGTAGTGACCGCACTTTCCGGCATACTTTCGCCCCAATAGGCATAAACCGCCTTAACGCCCGCATTCTTTGTGTAGTTCAGCGTTACTTCAACGCTACCTGTTCCATTTGTTGTAGCATCAGAAAGTTTTACGCCCACCGCATTTGAACCACTAGTAATTGCTACGGTAGTGCTTCCCTGTAAGGTAACATTCTTTGTGCTGTTTGTTGCCGTCACGGTAAAGGTGTAAGTGCCAGCCTCAAGTGAAATTGCATTTGCCGTTGTCAGTTCGGCGTATGTTTTATTTTCCAGCTGGGTCGTAGCCGTGCTAGAGCCTTGGGGCGTAGTCGTTACCGTAAAGGTATAGCCACTTTCCAAATCAATATCTGGCAATACGGTTCGTGCCGCAGTTCCCAGAGAAAGCGTTACCTGTGCTGTTTTTGTAGATATACTTTCATCCGAAAAGGGGCTTGAAATATCACTACAAGCTGTAAAAACGAATAAAACAAGTGCCGATAAAGCCACAACTGCTGTGCCAAAAATATTTTTCAGTTTTGTCATAATTTTCCTCCGTATTCCCGCTTACAGTCCGTATTCCGCAGAATAGACAAGAGCATCATTTCCGCTTTCCGTTGCCGTTACAAAAATCTTGGCAATATCAGTAGAGGTTGCCACCGTACATGTCTTTTCGGTTGAAGACTGCTTTGTTGTCTTGCCCGCTGCAGAAATCACATACCATGCGTAGGTGTAACTTGCGGTCGTGCTGGGCGGTGTTGCCGTAAAGGTATATCCGCTTGAAGAAGATGTTGCCGTTACCGTCAAATCGTTGTCGCCATTCAAGAATGTTAGCGAAAGTGTTGCACCATTAGTTTCTGCTGGGTCGTCGTTTTCTTCAGAGGCAGCCTCAATGGTTACTGTCTTGGTAGCAGTCTCTGAGCTCGTTCCGGCGCTTGCCGTAACCTGAACGGTAACAGTATGAGAAGATGTCGTCGTATTTTTTGAAGTGAGGGTCGCGGTCGTTTCGTTTCCAGAAAGACTTGCATAGCTTGTACTTGTGGCAGCACTTCCATCCACAGCCGTAATGGCCCATGTATATGTAATTGTCGGGTTTCCCGTAGTTGTTGGAGTTGCGGTAAATGTTGCCGTAGTCCCGCTTGCAGCAATAGATGTTTTATCAACAGAAAGTGTTACGCCTGTCACTGCATTTGTAACCGTTTCTTCAGGTGACGGAGTACTAGAACTTCCCCCGTCAGAAGAACAGCCCAAAACAAAAATCATCGGGAGGACAAGTGCCGCTCCCAAAACCAAAATCCTTTTTAAAAACAGATTTCGCATAGACACCTCTATAAAAAATGCTAGAAATGCTTTCATTTTATAAAAATGAAAATAAAATAATCGTAATAATTTTATTTTAGATTTTGGAGATTTTCAATTTTAGTGATTATATTTCCAATCTTTTATAGCGAAATGAGCAGATTTTATAATCAAAATTTAGCCGTAAAATTTCATTTAGCACGGCTTTTTTTTGATTAGCAAATACAGCTTTGACAGCTCTTTCCTGATTTCACGGATTTCGCCCAGAACATCAGCATTCAGCTCATAAGATGCGGCTTCGTGTAAAATTTCGTTTCGAGCACCCTCAATCGTGAATTTCCGCTCATAAATAAGATATTTAAGCCTCAAAATGATTTCAAAATCACGCTCGGTGTAGACGCGTCTGCCCCCCAAATCCTTTTTCGGGGCAAAACCAGGAATCACTGTTTCCCAATAACGGAGAACATTTTGCTTTATGCCAGTCAATTCCTCGACTTCACCGATTGTGTAAGTCATTTTTCCTCATCGAAACGATTTTCCCAGCGTTTTCGGCTTGCCTGCAGGTTCACTTCAACCGGAATCTGATCGAAACCTAAGTCTTTTCGGATAGAATTCTTTAGATATGTGACATAGCTTTCGGGAACATTGTCCGGGCTTGTGCAGAAAATTCTGAACGAAACAGGATTGACACTTGTCTGAGTCATATAGCGGATTTTAAAATGAATGGCCTTACTTGCTGGTGGCGGATAATGGAAAAGCCAGTCTTCAAGAGCCTTGTTAAGGGCGCTCGTCTCGACTTTTCGAATAAGCTGCTCGTAAAGCTCAATCGCTTTGTTCAATAAATCTTTTATTCCCTCGCCTTTTAGCGCAGAAAGAGGCAGAATCGGTGCCCAGTTCATGTGACCGAACATCGTTTTTATGTAGTCCTGAGTCGTGCGAAGAGTTTTTCGGCTCTGTTCCTGTGTGTCCCATTTGTTAAGAACGAAAATTATTCCACGGCCACGCTCATACGCAAGAGAACAGATTTTTTTGTCCTGATCAGCCAAGCCTTCCTGAGCGTCAATCATCAAAAAGACGACATCGCAGTTATCCAAAGTTTTTATCGCCCGATTTACAGAATAATACTCGACATTTTCGGTGACTTTCTTTTTTCGGCGAATTCCGGCTGTGTCCATAATCTCAAAATCACGGCCGGCATACTGAAATTTTCCCTCGACGACATCACGCGTAGTTCCAGCGTAATCCGAGACAATAGACTTTTCCGAGTGAGTGAGCCTGTTTGAAAGAGTTGACTTTCCGGTGTTTGGCTTTCCTAGTATTGCGATTCTGATTGGCGCCAGCGGCTTTTCACCTTCTTCTACACGGGAAAAGTCCAGGCCGTCAGTAAGTTTTGTCGCAAGTTCTGAAATATGGTCGCCATGGTCAGCGGAAATAAAAATAAGCTCCTTAAATCCATATTGAAGATAATTCCAGGCAATATCTTCGCCAGCTCCGCCTTCGCATTTATTCACAGCAACGACAAGTTTGTCCCAGTAAGGCCGCAGAAGATGAATGAATTCTTCATCCTCCCCGGTGATAATTCCAGCCTCAAGAAGAAGCAGGATTTTGTCGGCCTTTTTTATTGATTCAAGAGTTTTTTGAACGACAAGCTCGTCCATTTCGCTCTCGCGGCTAGTCGGATCCCGGTCAAGCTTGTAACCGCCGGTGTCAACCAATCGGACAGGCTTACCCATAATGAAGGCCGTCGCTTCCACAGGGTCACGGGTAACGCCCGGAGTCGGGTCAACAATCGCCAGCCGCTTGTGCATAAATCTATTGAAAAGAGTTGATTTTCCCACATTCGGACGGCCCGCTATTACAACAAGAGGAAGATTCACATAATATTTTGAAGTGTCAAAGCCCGCTTTTTCGGCTTCTGCTTTTTCATCGTAATCTTTAAAAGGATTTGCTTTATTTTTCGACATAGCAAGATTATATCAATAAAAACGCCTTTTGTCATAGTGACTAAAAAAATCCTGTATTTTTTCTAGACTATTTTTATTGATTGAATTATACTTTATACTCGGTTAGGAAAAAATAATGGGCAAAGCACTAGATGCGGTAAAACTACAAAAAGTCTTTGAAACAGAAAAACTTCTCAACGAAATTCGCGACACGGATGTCCTTTTGGAACGCATCCTCACCGAGGCAAGGGCAATCGCAAATGCTGACGCCGGTTCAATTTATGTAATCGAAGACAAGCAGCCTTCCGCCGTAAACGCTCTTACCTATCACGAAGAAGAAAACGAATACAAAAACAAGCTGCTCCGCATTAAGTACGCACAGAACGACACTCAGCAACCTAGCCGCCCTGACGCAAAATCGCCTTATGTTTACTTCACCGTTCCAATTACAAAGGCTTCAATCGCAGGCTATTGCGCATGCACAGGGCAAATACTAAACATTCCAGATGCCTATCACATCGAAGGTGACACCCCCTACAAGTTCAACAGCAGCACCGACATTTCAACCGGATACAAAACAGTCTCAATGCTCACGCTTCCGCTCATTACAAGCAGCGGGCAAACTTTGGGTGTCCTTCAGATTATCAACGCAAAAGACAAAAACGGCAAAGTCATCGCCTTTACGGACGACTCCGTTGAATTTATCAAGCAGTTTGCTTCAAGCGTAACGCAGGCTCTTGAGCACACTTACCTCACGAGCAACATGATAAAGCGAATGCAGCGTATGGCCGAATTCCGGGATCCTAAAGAAACAGGCGTTCATGTAGAACGGGTCTCAGACTTTTCTCTCGAAATTTATGACCAGTGGGCTGCGAATCGTCACATCGAAAAAGAAGAACGGATGAAGTTCCGAGACCTCCTAAAAATCGCGGCAAAATGTCACGACTTAGGAAAGGTCGGCATTTCAGATGTAATCTTAAAAAAGCCGGGTCCGGGCCGCTTTACGGAAGAAGAACGCGCAATAATGATGAGCCACACCTGTGTCGGAGCCCAGCTTTTCACTCCTCCAGAATCCGAAATTGACGAAATGTCACGGGATGTCGCCCTTCATCATCACGAATGGTGGGACGGCAGCGAGCGCGGTTATCCCGGAAAAATAGACTACACAACTTACCAAATCGGAAATCCTATCGAAAAATGCGAGCCTTTAAAGGGCGAAGAAATTCCTCTTTCTGCGCGAATCGTCGCAATCGCCGATGTTTTCGACGCTCTTTCTCACAGCAGGGTCTACAAAGAAGCCTGGTCAATCGACGATGCCTTTATGGAAATCCAAAGTCTTTCAGGAAAGCAGTTTGACCCTTCTCTGGTTCTGGCATTTCTCGAAGTAAAAGAGCGAATCATCTCAATCAACGCCGCCTATGAGCGTATGGAAAAAAAGTAAGAGTTCACGGTCTTTTCCTGCACTATCTCTTTTTGACTCCGTAGGTCACAATCATAATGTTTTCAAGGATTTTTTCCTCAAAGGTTCTTGAAAATTTTTTTAATTCTTTTTCACCATAAAAATTTGCTTTGTTTCCGCCAAGCCCGATTTGCGCCATATTAAGGCTGAATTCCCGCTCACGGAGTTTTTCTTCGATATTTTCTTTGTTAAAAACAAGTCCCCTGTCATTTAAAACCGTGATTTTTTTTTCGACAAGACGACTTGCAAAGGGAATGTCCCGGGTCAAAACCATGTCATTTTCAGCCGCATTTTCAAAAATGTAATTGTCAGCGGAATCAGCCTCTTTTTGGCAGACAATCATTTTTGCGTTCTGATATTTTGGCTCAATTTTGATTTCATGATTTGCGACAAAATTTACGGGTATTTTTTTTGAAAAACTATATTCAAGCGTAAAATTTCTGGCTTTTTGAGGGAAAGAGTCAGCGTCAACCCAAACTGCAAAGTTAAGAGTTTCCATTATTTTCATCCAAAGCCTTATCCAGCTTTTCAATCATTTTTTTTGCAAGCTTTTCGGCTTCTTCGCTCTTTTCTTTGTCTACGATTATGCTTGATGTTGGAATTTTTCCCTTTGAGATTTGTGATATTTTTGATTTTTCCTTGTAAAGCTCGTCACAGAGCATAACCCCCGCCAGAGCAGAAACCTGCAAATCATTTTGAAGGGAATTCGAATTTTTTATTTGCTGGGTGATTTTTTTGTAATATCCGAGAAGTTTGTTGAGATATTCATCGCTTTCATTCGCCTTGATTACAAAGGGCGGGTTAAAAGCGTCGATTACTAGCTCTCCCATATTTTAGAAGATATCGAAAAGAGCTTGTCCCTGATTTTCAGAATCTGGATTTTTTTCGTTCTGAGGGTTCTGATTTGGCTCAGAGTCACCGAATTCAAAATCAATATCAGGAGTTAAAGCGTCAGAAGATTCATTCTGAACAGGCTCGCTATTCTGCACAAAGGATTCGTTTATCTGTGCCGGGATTTCATTCTGTACAAAAGGCTCTTCATTTTGAAGCGCTTCATTTACTTGCACAGGAACTTCGATTTCTTGCGGGATTTCTTCTTCTGCCGGAGAAGCAACAGCCCTTGCAGAAGAAGTGCTTTGAAGGGCCTCGTTCGCATTATTTACAGCGTCTGTGGCAGAAAGAATTACATTTTCTACCGCATTGAGGCGATTCAAAGCCTTTAAGATTCCTTCTTCGATTTTGCTCTGGTCAGACTGGAAAGAAGTAAATTGCTCCGATTTTGCATTGAGCGCATTTGAAAGTTCTTCAACTTTTAATCGAAGAGAGGCGTTCTCTGCGTTTAGCTGTTCAATTTTTTTAACAGCACTTTCTACTTTTTCTTCCAACAACAGAACTTGATCGAATGAAATCATTTTTTACTCCAGAAATTTATGCTTCGAGAGCTTTTTTTGCAGCTTCAACAACAGCCTTGAATGCAGCAGGGTCTTCGATTGCGAGGTTTGAGAGAGCCTTGCGGTTCAAAGTGATTCCAGCCTTTGTAAGACCATTAATGAATCGTGAGTAAGAGAGACCTTCTTCACGAACTGCGGCGTTGATTCGGGCAATCCACAACTGGCGGAAGTCGCCTTTGCGGTCGCGGCGGTCAACATAAGCGTGATTAAGTGCCTTTGTTACAGCGTCTTTTGCTGCTTTGTAGTTTGTTCCGCGTCGTCCTGTAAATCCGCTTGCAAGCTTTAAGATTTTTGCACGGCGGTTATTGCGTTTTGTACCATCTATTGCTCTAGCCATAGTTTACTCCTTTATAACCTTAATTACCGTACGGAAGCATCTGCTTACGAAGTGATTTTGTTGAATCCTCAGAAAGGATACCTGCATGTCGAAGATGCATCTTTCGTTTTGCTGATTTTTTCGTCAAGATATGGCGAAGGTTCATCTTCTTGTACTTTACTTTGCCTGTTCCAGTAAAAGAAAATCTTTTAGCTGCGGCTTTCTTTGTCTTCATTTTTGGCATTTTAGCCACCTCTTAATTAACTAGAGTACTCTTGCATACACAAAAGATTTTGGACTCTATATTA
Source organism: uncultured Treponema sp. (assembly GCA_937915735.1). GTDB lineage: Bacteria > Spirochaetota > Spirochaetia > Treponematales > Treponemataceae > Treponema_D. The sequence goes on along the minus strand of CALGGS010000266.1, from coordinate 4,970 downwards.
TTTGGCCTTGGCGTTTATTGTCATTGACATAAATCGCCCTTCCATTGCGGCAGGCTTTTCGATGACATAAGAGCCTTCGACGAGCCTTTTCAATACTTCGTTCAAGACATCATAGCCGAGTTCTGTATGGGCAAGCTCACGACCACGGAAGCGAATCGTAACCTTTACCTTGTCACCCTCGTCTAGGAATTCCTGAACATGCTTTGCCTTAGTATCAAGGTCGCCGGCGCCAATTTTTGGCTGCATACGAATTTCCTTGAGCTTAAGGGCTTTTTGAGCCTTGCGGGAATCACGGAGCCTTTTTTCCTGCTCGAACTTGTATTTACCGTAGTTTAAGATTTTACAAACCGGCGGATTTGCGTTTGGCGAAACTTCTACGAGGTCTAAATCTCGTTCTCTTGCCAATGCGAGTGCTTCTCTTGTGGAAACGATTCCGTTCTTGCCACCCTCATCGTCAATAAGTCTGACCTCTCGTACACGAATCTGTTCATTGACTCGCAAACCTTTTGTATCTGCCAACATTCCTCCTCTGTGTTCATAAAACAAACACCACTGTAAATATATCTAAGTATTTTATCAAAATAATGATTGTTATGTCTAGTGTCCTAAAATGGATTTTCGTCAAAATCACAGGATACCAAGCCCGCTTTCCAGGGAATTCAACTTAGTTCCGCACGCAGATTCAATAAGGTAAAAAACGACTTGCTTCATTTCAAGATAACTCGCTCCTGAAACACTAATCATCCTGACATCCTTTGGTGACAAGCTTGAAATCGCCGCCAGGTATGTAATAGCGGCCTTGGACAGCACGAAATTTTCTTTTTTTTCAAAGGAAACGCTGCAGTCAGGGCAGGAAAATCCGTTTTCCAGGGGCAAAAAATTATATCTTAATGACAAGGATTCCCCGCTGAATTTTTGTGAATGAAGGGACAGCCCGCATCTGCAGCAATGGTTTGAATCAGGCTTTATACCGAGCAAAGACAGATATCTCCATAAAAACCTGACTAAACCAAGCCTTGACTCATTTTCGTCTGAAAGCTCCATTCCGTCTAAGAAGCCGTTTATAATTTTCCAGGATTCTGAAAAGCTTCCGGCACATTTTGTCTTTATAAGGATTTCAGTGGCAAAAGAGGCGGCGTATGTTTTAAAAAGATTTTCCCTGAAAGACAGATGATAATTTTTTACATCAAAATCAGTTATTTTTGTCTGATTTTTAACCTCATCCCGATAAAGATAGATAATTCCGCTATTCATCGCCGAGACCAGCGAACGCAATTTAGATTTTGGACCGCCGTAAAGAGTAGCGAAAAAGATTCCTTCCTCTGGAGAAAAGATTGTAACGCGGCGGTTGTTTTCACCAGAGATTTGAGTAGATAAAATGAGTGCCGGAGTTGAAAAATTTCTCGTAGCTAGCCTTCCATTTTTGCAAGCTTATGCTCAAGCTCAACGATTCTTGTGTGAATATAGTGGTCAAGCGCAAATTTCTCCAACATTCCCAGCGGGCGGTTTTCGCCGTCAACCACGCAGATTGAATCTGTGTCATAATCCGTAAAAAGCTCGTTCGCTTCCGGAAGAGGAGTTTCCGGCGTGCAGGTGATTTTCGGCTTTTCCATTAAATCCATCGCAAGAAGGTTTTCACCCATCTCGCCCATTTGCAAGGCTTCTTTTAAATGCTCGATAGAAATCTGACCGACAAGTTTTCCGTCCGTTTCTTTTTCCGTAGAGCGAACCTCGTAGTTCATATTTTCGTGATGAGTAAAATTCGCGATGATTTCTCCGACCATATCAGTGTCATTTACGATTGTATAAGACTCTCCCCTGCAAAGATGATGACCTTTTATACAAACATCGCCGACCCTCGCACTTTTCATCAAGTCTTCTGCGGTGACATTCAGCCCGACCTCGCCCGCTTTTGTAACACCGTATTTTACGCAAATCGGGCCTAAAATCTGAACGATAAAGGTCGTTGCCGTGATGATAAGCATAATCTGAGGACCGATTGAGTCCGGAAAGTCGTTTCCGGCGGCAATACTCAAACCAATCGCAACACCCGCCTGGCTTAAAAGACAGAACGGAAGATATTTTCGGACTGTTTCAGGTGCGTGCGTAATCCGCGCTCCCAGACGGCTTCCTATTGTCTTTCCGAGAGTTCTGCCACCAACATACAAAAGCGCGATTATCGCGATAAAAGGCGTGACAATCCAGACATTAAGCTTTGCCCCCACCGTAACGAAGAAGAGGACATAAATCGGCGGAGTGAATTTTTCGACAAGACGGAACATTACATTCGTTTTCGGGTGAGCGAAATTCGTCATAAAAAATCCGATGAACATCGAAGACAAAATATTGTCGAGGCCAAGAGAAGAGCAAAGCCCCGTACACAAAAAGAGCGTTCCCAGCGCAAAGCCCAAAACCCTCCCCTCGTTCTGCATAATGTTTTTTAAAATCAGATTCAAGATAAAGCCGAACAGAAGCCCCAAGGTGACTGAACCAAAAATGTCGTATGCTATAGCTCCGAGCTGAGAAAGAAAAGAAACTTCATTTCCGCCCAAAAGAGGAGCAGAAATCGTCGCCGCAATGGCATACAAAATAAGGGCAACGGCGTCGTCCATTGCGACAATTCCTAAGATAGTAGTTGTCAAGGGACCTTTCGTGCGATATTCCTTTAAGACATCAGTTGTTGCGGCCGGGGCAGTGGCGGCACAAATCGCTCCCAAAATAAGCCCGAAAGAAAGCGATTGCGCAAGAGATTTCGTAAAAAGATAAGTGACGGAGCCTGTTAAAAGGGCCACGACAAAAAACGGCGTTATAGACTCCCCAATCAGAATACCGACAAATTGCTTTCCATATTTTTTGATAACTTCGATTTTAAGCTCAGCACCGACCAAAAATCCGATTAAAGAAAGAGATGCCGTAGAAATCGGATTCAATGCGGCGACGGTGTTTTTCCCGAGAACAGCAAAGCCTGAGACTCCGATTAAAATTCCGATTACGATATAGCCGACAACCTGAGGAATCTTTAGCCTTTGAAAAATTCTTCCTCCGAAGGAGCCAAAAAACATCATGATTCCGACCAATAGCATTAACTGAGTGCCGTGTAAATCTGAAAAATGAAAAAAAGACGGCAAAATTGTAGACAATGGATTTTCCATAGAAAAGAATTATAGTGAGATAAAAGAAAAGTGAAAAGAGAAAGTAATCAGGCAAAGCCCCTCCGCTTTACAACAGCCAGAAGAAGCGGCAGCGGAAGGGCAAACACAGCACAGGGCGGAGTCTTACGGATTTACTGTAGTTTTGTAAACAGTCGTGAGTTTTCCGTCACCACCCTTTACAAGCTCAACGATAACAGCGCCTTTTACAGGATTATGCTTTTCGTTAAATGTAAGGTTTCCTGTGACATAGCTTCCATCTGTCTGTTCAAGAGCGGCTCGAACCGCTTCGCTGTCAGCGCTTCCAGCCTTAGCGATTGCGTCACGGAGCATATAAACTGAGTCATAGCCAAGAGCCGCAAAAGATGTCGGTGTGAGAGTGTATTTTTCTTTGTAATTTTTTACAAAATTCACGACTTTTTCGTCAGTTGAGTCAGCTGCGTAGTGATTTGAATAGAAGCCGTTAAGAACCTCGTCACCTGCGTTTTCTGTAAGTCCGTCCCAGCCGTCAGCGCCAACGATTGGGGTGTCGATTCCCTGAGCACGAAGCTGTTTTACGATAAGAGCGACTGTTGAATAGTAATCAGGAAGATAAACTACATCAGGAGAAGCATTCTTGATTTTTGTAAGCTGAGCGTTGAAGTCCTTGTCGCCTGTTGAATATGTTTCGAGAGAAACGATTGTTCCTCCGTCTTTTTCAAATTCTGCCTTAAAATTTTCCATAAGGCCGACTGAATAGTCATTTCCGATATCATAAAGAATTGCGGCGTTTTTTGCGCCCAAATTTTCAGCGGCGAATTTTCCACCTACAGTTCCCTGGAAAGGGTCGTCGTAGCAAGCACGGAAAATGTAGTTTCCGGCATCTGTTACGGCCGGAGCAGTTGCGGCAGGAGCAATCTGAACGATTTTCTGAGCCTGAGCGAGCGGTGTGATAGCGATTGCGCAGCCAGAAGTAAGTGAACCGATAATGAATTTAACACCGTCTTTTGTAACGAGTTTTTTGTAGCTAGATACAGATTTTTCTGCCGCCCCTTCATCGTCTTCAGCGATAAGCTCAAAAAGCTGACCGTTTACGCCACCAGCTGCGTTGATTTCGTTTACAGCAAGCTCCACGCCGTTTTTACAGTCACCACCGTAAACAGCATAGTTTCCGGAAAGAGGCCCGATTGAGCCAAGTTTAATTGTAGAACTCTTTGAGTTACAGCCAGCGAGTACGAGAGCGAGTGCCGAAACGACACCAAGCATTTTTGCGATTTTCATATAAATCCTCCAAATTTTTTATAAAAAAAGCCCCCGAAAATGGGGGCCTTCAATTCTACCAGCGGTAGTGGGCAAAAGCTTTGTTTGCCTCTGCCATTTTGTGTGTATCTTCCTTTTTCTTGTAAGCAGCACCAGTGCTGTTGTATGCATCGAGCAATTCAAGAGCGAGTGTATCTGCCATACCGTGACCGCTTCGAGAGCGCGCAGCACCGATAATCCAGCGCATTGCGAGAGCTTCTTTGCGTGAGTCGCGGATTTCAAGAGGAACCTGATAAGAAGCGCCACCAACTCGGCGAGTTTTACACTCTACAGCTGGTTTTACATTATCAAGAGCCTTGAGGAATACTTCAAGTGGATCCTTGTCAGTTTTTGCCTTAATCTGATCCATTGCTTTATAGACGATTTTAACACAAATGTCTTTTTTTCCGTCGAGCATCATTCTGCTGACGAATTTTGTAATAACCGGGCTATTGTATTTTGTATCAGGCACAACAGGACGATTTACAGTATGCTTATGTCTTCCCATAGTAATTCTCCTTTATAAAATTATGCCTTTGGCTT
>CALGGS010000265.1 GCA_937915735.1 uncultured Treponema sp. | reverse complement strand
CATTACATCGTTCCGTGACTCTGAGGTAAGGAGTGCCGGAGACATCATGCGGCAGATGGGAAGTCCGCAGTCTCCTGTTGATTTGGTGACAAGCGTTTTGCTTGCGAGGAAATCTTTTTCTGGCAGCACAAAGTATTCGTATTGCCCTTATTGCTATCAGCGTGTGAAAAGAGCAGGGCAAGACTTCAAGTCAGTGCTTAAGCCTTTGCAGAGCGTTACATACAGGAACCTTTACCTTGTCGATAAAAACACGGGAGAGGCTAGGGTCGTTATCGAGAATGAAATGGAGTGTCCGTTGTGCCGTGAAGCAAACGGAAAGCCAAAGAAAATAACCCTTGATGATTTCTCGAAAATTTATTCTGAGCCATATAACGGCCAAGAAAACAACCGTGTCAATCTCTATGACGAGAATGGACTTAAAAAACAGGGTTTCGCCGAGTTTTCTGAGCACGCTGATATCCCGGCTGTAATTGACGAAATAATGCAAAGAATACGCAGAAGAGCGGTCTCATGATTGCGAGAAATCATCAGTAGAATTTCAGCGAACAGACGACTTTTCCGATGATTGAGAAGTTGTCGCTTGACAGAGGCTCTTCAATCGGCGGGTACAGCGGATTGTCGGAGCGGATTAGAATCTTTCCTGAAATGACTTGTATGCGTTTCACATAGCCGTTTCCGTTCAGCCTGATTGCGTAAAGTCCTTCGCCTGAATCCCAGCCTTGAGTTGTGCATACGATAGGCTCGCCGTCATGCAGTGTCGGCTCCATAGAGTCGCCGTGAACGAAAAGCACCCCAAGGTTTTTGCCGTATTTTCTGAGTCTGGTGGAGACAGGAACAAGCCCCATTATTTCGTCCGATTCTGGAATCAAGTCGCCGTGACCGGCTGAAAGTTCCTGGTCAAGGATTGGAATAAGGAAATAATTTCCGTCAGAAGAAATCGTTTTTCCGTTCTCAGGGTTCGTGAGTTCAATGCCGCTGATTAGGTATTCGACGCTTGTGTCAAGGATTTTTGCTAACCGTACTGCTATGTCCGCTCTCGGAATCGAACCGTTTTTCCAGCCGATTATGCTTGCCTGCGCAAGCCCGACTTGTCTGCTCAGTTCTGCTACCGAGATTTTTTTTTCTGAAAGAACCTTGTCGATTCGTTCCCAAAATGTCATATAAGCTCCTTCCCCAAAGCCCACGGTCTTATATCGGCAGAATTGCTAAAAAACTTTAGGAAAAAATAAAAAAAATACTTGATAATTTAGAATAACTAATGTATAACTTAATTAAGCATAGGAAAAGTTAATTAGAAAGTTAGGAAAAGTTCCATGTGAAACAAGAGCAATGAAGGTTGGCTAGCAGAATCCTTGATTGCTTTTCGCAGTCTTTCCGCAAGGAAATTCGACGCCCTTCATTCTGCTAGATGAGGGGCGTTTCTTTTTGTAAAGGAGATTGGAATGAGCAGGACAATGAAAATTGAGATTGTAAGACGGCTTATCAGAAGGGGCGAGCGTTTCTGCGCTATGGTCTGTTGTGATGACTGGAGACTTGACATCAGTAAAATTGAGGAGACGATGTGATGTTCTGGAACGCAATAAGTATCGCAGCCGTTTTGTTGCTCGCATCGATTGCCGGAAGCCTTGTGAATCTGACCAAGGCGGTAAACAAATGCGAGAAAACAATGTCAGCGCTTTTTGCGCTGCTGATTGTTTATATTCCGACCAAGAAGAAGGATGATGATTATGCCCGTAGAAGTTCTTATTGAAGAGTACAAGAAAAACAGGAAGGTGATTGTATCTTCTATTGAGAAGCAGGATAAAATCATCGAGCAGATTATGGCCCTTTCCGAAGAGGAAAAAGACTGGATTTCCCCAAAATTTGCTGCTATTATACTTGACAACTGTTCTCCTCAGTGGATATATAAGCTAAGAGACAGCGGAAAACTTAAAAAAATAAAGTATGTCGGCACCAAGCTTTTTGTCAGCCGTTCAGAAATTAACCAAATCAACGACAAGCCGAGGTTCAAGTGATGGCAAAGGGGCTTAAAGAGAATGTAGTTCTTGAGCAGTGCCTTGATTATCTTCATGCCAAACAGATTTTTGCGTGGAGAAACAACACCGGAGCCGTAAAGGTCGGCAAAAGGTTCATTCGTTTTGGGTATGTCGGAAGCTCTGATATTATCGGAATAACGAAGGACGGATGGTTTCTTGCAGTTGAGTGCAAGCGGGAGAAAGGAGGGGTTCTGTCAGAGCCTCAGAAAGTCTTCCTCGAAGAGATAAACAGAAACGGCGGCGTAGCGATATGCGTACATTCTGTTTTAGACCTTATCAAAGGACTGGCTGATAATGATGTCGGGTAAAAATAAAACAAGTAGAAGAATAAAATTTTTTTCTAAAATAACTTGACATAATATAAAATATCAGTTAGAATATAATCATAAGATAAATAAATACTTTAAATAAATCTTCGGATATACGAAGTAAGGAGCACAAGATGAAAGCAAGAGTTTACGGAGGAAAATTACAGAGCGTTGTAGTTGGAACACCAATCGATGTAGAAAAGCTTGTTGTAACCGCAAGGTTGCTTGGAATTAAGGTTGGAAAGTCAGAAGATTTGAGCGAGCTAAGAGCAAAAGGGGCTTGTGTTCATCGTGCAGAACTTGACAACCAGCCAGAGTTCGAAGGTTATTGCGGGCCGATGTGGGATGGCGGTTGCTTGAGGTATGAAACCTGGGAAATATATAACGCATTTTCAGATTAGGAGGTAATTGAATGGCTGAGAATGAAATCGTACAGTTCAATCCAGTGTCGCTTATGCCGAGGACATTCAACGAGAAATATCAGATGTCGCAGGTTCTGGCAAAGTCTGGATTGATTCCAGCCGGGCTTAACACGCCCGAAAAAGTGTGTGTCGCCCTTGAATGGGGGCACGAGTTGCAGCTGTCGCCTATGGTGGCGGTAAATAATATCGCCGTCATAAACGGCAAGCCAACCTTATCCGCTGACATCATGGCGGCGGTCGTAAAGCGTTCTCCTGAGTTCGGCGGCATCAAATGGATTCAGCAGGATAATAAGGTTGCCGAATGTATCATCACTCGTAAAACGGCAAACTACACAGAAGAGACACACAGCAGGTTCACTTTTGATGATGCGGTGCAAGCTGGTCTGACCAATCGTGAGGTCTGGAAAAAATACACGAAAAGAATGCTGAAACACCGTTGCCTTTCATACGGCTTGCGTGACGCTTTTCCCGATATTCTCGCAGGGCTTTACAATCCCGAAGAAATGGAGAGTGTCGTTGAGACTGATACAGAGAGGAGTATCACAAGTGAAACTACCGCAGTTATACAGCACGAAGTAACAGAAAATCAACAGACAGTGCAAGAACCTGTTCCCGTCGTGAACATGGACGAAATCAGAAGCACAGAAATTACGGACACGGCAATAGCCCTTGAACAGGTTTTGAATGATAACAAGCGGTATTTCAAGAAAGACGAATTCGAGAAAGCCCAGCTTTGCTTGCAGAACGGAACTACAGAGCAGATTGAAGCGATGTACAAGTGGGCTTGCGGTTATGTCGAGTGGGCAAAGAGGCAGGGCAAATGAGCGAAAATGTGGTTTTCCGTAATGTCCTCGTACAGGCTATTGACCGTGAAGGTCTTTTATTCAAAGTCGCTGAGATTCTTGACAAGATTGAATTTACGAAAAGGACTGAGATTCCACGGAGAATCATTGAGGCTCAGGAAGCTGTCGCAAGAATCAGCGGGTATGCGATTCTTCCCGCCCCGAAGTGGACGCTTTTGTCTGCCGGGTACAAGCCATCTGAGAATATAAGTTACATAAATCTGTTCTTAGCCTCTGTCGCAAGTGACATAAGAACCTATGCGAACATCATTGACGGCGACCTGTGGCTTGAATCGGTAGGAAAGTCATGGCTGATTGAGGTTTATAAAGACAGAATTCTGACGACATTCGACTATGCTTATAGAAAGTGGCGTGAAAAGCAGAAAATGACTAGGGAAGAGGTTATAAAGAGCAGAAGCAATGCCATTGACAAATACAACAAGATTTTCAGGGAATGTAATGATTTCGGACACGGGATTTTCTTCTCTGAGGATTTGGAAAAAATATGCAGTTAAGGGAGCGGCTTATGACGGAAGAAATCGTACTGAACACAACCCAGCGAAGGGTGTTTGACTACATCACAGAATTCGGAAGCATAACGACATTGCAGGCTTTCGTAGACCTGGGGGAATCAAGGCTTTCCGCACGGATATGGGAACTCCGAAACAAGGGAATCCCAATAAAAGGCGAGAAAGTAAAAGTGAAGAACAGATTCGGCGAGAGCCGATGCGTCAAAAAATACTGGATAGGAGCAGAAAATGGAAATCAAAGTAAAGCTGGTTGACGGCGGAAAAATGCCTGAGTACA
>CALGGS010000264.1 GCA_937915735.1 uncultured Treponema sp. | reverse complement strand
ACACGCTCAAAGCGGTAGGAATTGCACTTCGCTGTAATGTCTCAAGAATCATTTTTGGAGAACTTCGCTACGGAGATGTAACGAATGAAGTCCTAAAAGCATGGAACACAGGACATACAGGAAACGCAAGCACAATCCACGCTGACAGCTGCCTTTCAATGATTAAGCGAATTGAAGATTTGCTTCGCGAGATAATTCCAGGGGAACTTCCCAATGTCTCGCAAAGCGTTCAGCTTCTAGTTCACATGAAACCCACTGAGAACGGGCCTGTGCTGGATGAAATCCTGGAAACAAAAAACTTGAAATAGCGGAGTGAGAGCAACACGCTCCGTAAAACAACACGAGGAGTACAACTTAGTATGAAAAACAATCTTTCTAAAACCGTAAAATCGGCTCTTACATCAAAACATTTTATTGCCTGTGCGCTCATTTTTGCGGCGTGCATCGTACCGACTTTTGCCGCAGGATCTGGAGAATCAATCGCAGAACTCGACACCTGGGCTGACAAAATTCTTGAACTTTTCCAGTCAAGCTGGGTAAAAGCAATCCTTCTTGTCGCGCTTATCGTTGAGGCTATCGGTATGGTTCTCGCCGGTCAGCAGGGTGGCGGCGGTCAGATGATTAAGAAATTCGCTCCGTGGATTATCGGAACAATTATCCTTCTTTCAGCCTCAAGCATCTGCTCTTACTTCCTTGACGGACTTTCTTTTGAAATCGCAATGGCAGACACACCAAATACAGAAGCAGTTTCCTCTCTTCCGTCACAGGCTCTGCCCTCCCCTGCCTTATTGCCGCTTGCTGCAGTTTGACAAAAAGGAGTTGAATGACAATGGAAGAAATCTCCGTATTCGATTATTCAACTCCCGTCCACAAAGTATTGCTTGAGCCGAACCTGCTTCTTGGAATCGGGCTGACTCCGGCAATGCTCATCATGGTACTCACCATCGTACTTATGAACATCGTAAGCATATGGTGTGTAATTATCGGAATCTTTCTATATGTAATAGCCAGAATGGTCTGCAAGAATGACCCGTACGCACTCACCGTGCTTTTTGACAGGCTTCTGGCTCCTGATGTCTGGAGGGCAGATTGAAAATACCATCATTAGATTTACTCAAATTCAAAGAACCACAGAACCAACTCAAATATGTGCTTCCGTGGTCTTTTATCATTAGTCCCGGCATTTGCCTTCTTAAAAACGGAGCGCTCATGACTACCTATCAGGTTGAATATCCTGATTTGGAAGCCTCGTCCGCCCCAGAGATTGCAAGCATGGCATCCCTTTTCAACAGGAGCGCAATGACACTTGCCCAGAACGAAGGCTGGGCTTTGTTCTTCGATGTGAAGAGGTACAAGACAAAAGACTATCCTGCAGGAGACTTCTCAAACCTTGCGGGCTGGCTCATCGACCAGAGACGGGCGGAAAACTATCACAAGTTCGGGGAGCACTTCACAACCGAATATTACATCACTTTCGTCTATCAGCTTCCGAGCGACATTGATTCAAAAACCACAGGCTTTTTCTTCAAGAATAAGACAAAGAATCAAAAAGTCATAAACAAGGTTGTAAAAGGCAACAATTTTCCTAAGATGCAGAAGGAAGCGGAGGATTTTCTTGATGAATGTGAGAAAGTCATGGGAACGCTTGCGGTAAAGCTGTGGATTCACCGTCTCACCGACTCGGAACTTTTCTCTTACATCAAAAGCACTGTTTCTCTGAACAGACAGAACCTTGTTTATCCCGAAGATACATTCTTCTTTCTTGATAACTATCTCTGCGACATGGATGTTCAGAACTCACAGCCTCTCAAAATCGGGGATTACTATGCTCCTGTCATGGGAATCATGGATTTTCCGAACAAGACTTATCCCGCAATCTTTGACGCTCTGAACCGCACAATGACAGAGTTCCGCTGGACCACAAGGTTCATTCCTCTCTCAAAGGAAAAATCCACGAAGGAAGCGGAAAAATATCAAAACCGTTTTTACTCTGCCCGGAAATCAGGAATGACGCTCTTCACCGAAATGGCGATGAATGTTGAAATCGACAAGGAGAATAAGGGCGCACTTGAAATGGAAGCCCAGGCTTCTAACATTCAGGGCGACATCGCGCTGGGAGAATATGTCCTCGGCTATTACACATCAAACCTAATGGTTTGGGATAAGAAGTTTGAAAATGCAAAGCTGAAGGCACGGAAACTCCAGCAGGTTGTGCGCTCATGCGGATTCTCTGTAAAAGAAGAAACTTTCAATAACACTCAGGCATGGCTTAGTATGATGCCGGGAAATGTGTACGCCAACATACGCCGCCCACTCATCTCGACAAAGAATTTCTCAAACATTATTCCGCTTAGCTCCGCCTGGCAGGGGCTTCTTCACAATGACTTCACAGAAGAAACCTGTGGCTCTTCAATCCCGCTCTGCACCTGTTCAACAAGCTACGGAACTCCATTCTTTCTGAACCTTAATGTCCGTGATGTCGGCCACACTTTTGTCTTTGGTCCGACAGGAGCCGGAAAATCCACCCTGCTCGCTCTCCTCATGGCTTCTGCGACAAAATACAAGGACGCGAACATCGTTTGTATCGACAAGCAGCTTTCAAGCCGTGCGCTTATGGTCGGCGGCGGGGGAATCTACATTGAGCCTGGAAAAGATGAAGTCGCTTTCCAGCCGCTTTCGGAGCTTAAATCTCCCGATGAGTGTACGCCGTCTGAATACACGGAAAGCCTTATGTGGTGCCAGCAGTTCATCGAAGGATTACTCGCTCAACAGAATATCGGAATCACACCCGAAATGAGCAAAGTGATTTCATCGACACTCCGACTTATCTCACAGAAAGACAAAAGCCGAAGAACACTCACGACTTTCCAGCAGTACGCGACTTATTCTGACCCGGAAAATGGCTCGAACACCATCAGAATCGGACTTGACCCTTATTGCTCTGGCGGTCAGTTCGGCTCGATTTTTGACGCAGAGGAAACAACTCTTCCGCTCTCAAAGCTGATTACAATCGAAATGGGAAGTCTTATGCGTCTTTCAGAAAAAGCCGTTGCCCCTGCCCTCATGTACATCTTCCGCTATCTTGAAAAACTGTGGAACCTGCCGACTGGATCAAAACAACCTCTCACATTTCTTTTCCTTGACGAAGCGTGGCTTTACCTTCAGCACCCGATTTTCGCAGGCTTCCTTCAGGAATGGCTCAGAACGCTCAGAAAGAAAAAGGTCTTCTGCATTTTCGCAACACAGGAAGTCGCCGCTGCCGCAAAAAGCTCGCTCTCTGACACGATTGCTCAGCAGTGTCTTACAAAGATTTACCTTGCAGACGAATCTGCTACGACACCGGGACTTGTTGAGAGCTACCGTTATTTCGGTCTTACGGATTCTGAAATCCTTGCATTGTCAAACGCAACTATGAAGCGCGATTACTATTTCAAAAATCCGAACGGATGCCGTATGTTCACGCTCGACCTTGACCCATTCCAGCTCGCACTTATTTCTCCTGACCATGAGATGCTCGACAGGATTGAAGCAGAGCATGGCCGGAACACTACAGAGCCACTTGCCTTTGAGATTCTTGAAGAGACAAGAAAGAAGTTTGCAGATTTGGGGAAAGACACAAAGCAGGTGAACTTCGAGAAATACAAGAAAATGCTTGCAGCCTGTTAATCAACAAACCAAGAGGAATACATCATGAGTTTAAAACAAAAAATCACTATCGCAATTATAAGCCTTGCTTTCGCCACACCAAATCTTTTTGCTTCCGGCTATCCGGTCTTCGATGTTTCGGGATGGCTTACCGCTCTCGACCAGCTTTATCAGCAGTACGATATGGTTATTAACTCAATCACGACAATAGAAAACCAGTACATGCAGATTCAGCACGCAGTTGAGCGAGCAAAATCCATTGACTGGGATAACATCAAATTTGACGGCGACTTCGACCTCAGAAATGACATCAAGGACGCAAACCGCCGTGTGAACAAACTTTTGAACCAGGCTCGTATCATAAAGAACACAATCACAACGCCATCGATTGATTGTGGATATGGACGCTATTCTCTCGCGGACCTTTGCGGGATGAACGGTTCCGATCACAACTTCTTTTCCGCAGTCGGAACGATGGAACGCTACATGAGCGATTCTATGAGCAGCACGATAAAGAACATTGAAAACGGGCTTACCGAAAAACAGAGAATTTCAATCTGGCGGAAATACGGAATTTCTCCGAAAAATTACCTTTTCATTCAGCAGTCCGTAGCACAGGTAAAAAACGCAGCCTCTAAAGTTCTTGCTAAAGCAACCGATGAAGCCATCGAATTGAACCGTGAGGAGAAAGTCGCCAGAAGCAATGCCGTAATTGAAGCTGCATATTCACAGACAGACTCAGACGGAAATATGACCGATTCTGCCGCAAACGAGGCGAACTTGTATCTTTCACAGCAGACCGTGGACGGACTTCTTTCGATTGAAGAATCAGTGAACGACCTTGCAAGCCTTGAAGCAAGCCGCCTTATCGCTCAGGAAAACGAGAAACAGGCGGAGGCTGACCAGATGGCAGCAGAACAGCAGAGACAGGAATCCTTTGACAGCAAAGTTCCAGATTCTTTCAGAAAATAAGGGGGTGCTCGTGACACACACAGTAACAGGCTGGATTGATATTCCTGTCATTCAGGCAATCGAATATTTTTCCGGCGTTCTTTCAACTTTTTACAAATGGGGAAGCCACTACGCTCTCGCAATCGGAACAATCGGACTTTGCTGGGCAGCTTTCAAGCTGATTAACAGCCGATTTAGCGTCCGTGATTTCTGGTGGGACACATTTTATAAATGGCTTTTATTCATTCTATTCATGTCGATTTACCCGCTTGTCACAATGGGAATTTCTGCCGTAGGAAACCGAGTGGGCATTCAGGCAGGAAAAGGAAAGCAAGCAATTATCGACTCCCTCACTTCGATGAAACAAAGCATTGAGCAGGATTTGGCAGTGCAGGAAAAATGGGCAGATGAGCTTGAAGTTGAGCTGAACTCAAACTTTGAGAACTTCACATTTGAAACCAGCTTTGGAAACTCTGAGAACTACAATTCCTACATCGACTCTCTGACAGCCGAAATCGGAGCTGCGAAATTCAACTCAAAAAGCGAAAAGAAAAAAGCACTGGAACTTGTGAACGAATATCGAGAGAAAAACAAATTCCACAGTCTTTTCGGAGCAAGAACCTTACAGGCAATCAAGGACATTCTTGTTGAAAATGTACATCTTGGAGACAGTCTGACAACGCTTTCATACGGTCTCAACCGGTGTGATGAAAAATAAAAAGCGCTGAATATAATGCTCGCTGCGGACTTGTTCCGCAGCGAAATTATGCGCGGAAATGTGAATAAATTGTCAATCATTTATTTCGATATGTTATTAACAGAATAATCATATATTTTTATCCCCTTAAGGTAATCCTCTAAACTTTCATACCTATCACCAATCACAACAACACGATGCCTAAAATACCTCATATCATTGCTTATATTTTTATTTATTTTAAAGGATTCTATTAAAAAAGTAATAAATTCTAATAACCAAGAAAAATCAACAACTAAACCATTATCAAACCTAATTGTATCATTATAGTTGCAAACATAAGCCCCCTCTTCTAAAGCACTTTTTATATAATCAATTAAAATCTCTTCGTTTTTTATACTTCTTACTTGTTTATTAAAATAATTCATTACTTTGCTATCATTATCAACAGATTCTGTTTCTTTATAATAACTTTCAGTCTCATAATAAGGTTCAGTTTCTACATAATTATTTTCCGTTTCGTAATAAGATTCTTCTTGATATTCAGTAGTACTTTCTATATATTCATTATTTTCTATTTCAGTAGTATCAATAATATTTTTAGAAGTACTGTTATTAGTTTCATGAATTATTACATATTCAGTTTTAACTACTTCTTTTTTACCACAACTAGTTATAGTTGCTGCTACAATAGAAGAAGTAAGTGTACACAAAATAATTTGTTTATTTAATATTTTAATTCCATCTTTTATTTTTAGGTTTTTCATAAACTCATCCCCTTGAATTGATATTCTACTACAAAAAAG
>CALGGS010000263.1 GCA_937915735.1 uncultured Treponema sp. | reverse complement strand
GTTTGACGGGAAGCGATGATTAATCGCGACAAGTGTTAATCATCGCTTCCCTAAATCTTCTCATCTATTGTCGTCAGTATTTCGTGAGCGTGCTCATGTACAAGGAAGGCGTCACCTGGCAGGATGTTTACAACGAACTTGACCGTCGTCATAAAGAAAAATAAAAAAAGGCGGGCGTTCACGCAGATGCACACAGATGAATTAGTTAAAAACATCCGCGTTAATCTGCGTAAATCCGCGTCTGAAATTTATTTCATTAATTTAGCGTATTTCTGGGCGAGCCGTTTAGATTTGACTGCCGCCAATCCGCAATAGTTCGCAGGATTCTCAAAGAAGGTTGCCGGATTTTCGATTCCCAGTTTTTCGAGCTGGGCTGTGATTTTTGCGAAAGCTTCCTCGTGGGTTTTGAGGACCTCAAAGAAAGTCTTGCCGCTCTGCTCTGCTTCCAGAGTGATTTTTCGGATAACTTCGTGACCGTCGTTGACACCAGCCTCTCCCAAGAGAATGTAAGCAGGCTCAGCGAGGACTCCGCCCTTAACCTTTCCGCCGGCTCCCTGAAGGTTTCGTGCCATTCCTTCTTTATCGGCCTGCAAGCCCTTTACGACTGAGTTCATGCGGGCTACAGCCATTGTGAAGCCTGAAACATAGTCTGCGATGAAGCGCTGGCTTGCCGAGTTCGTAAGGTCGCGCTGATGCTCAGAAATCTGGTCCATATAGAATGTGATGACGCGGGGGCACATTGCCTTCCACAAAGACTTAACATGCTCGCTGTTCCATGGGTTTCGCTTCTGAGGCATTGTTGAAGAGCCAACCTGGGTTGAGGCAAAATACTCGAAAACCTCACCGATTTCGCTTCGCTGCAAGTTGCGCAAATCATCTGCCAGGTTTGCGATGATTCCGAATGCAACATTCATCTCAAGGAGAAGACGGAGGACATGCTCTGGCTCAACCAGCTGGTTTGAATATTCGCTTGGCTTTAATCCCAAAAATTCCGTGTAGATTCGCTCAAGCTCTTCTGGGTCTTTTACAATCATCGAAGGACCGTTGTAGCTTCCTACAGGACCTGCCAGTTTTCCCACCAAATCATTTGAAAGTTCTTCGATGCGGAGGATTGATTTTCCCAGGCGGGCGACGAATTCTGCGATGCTCCAGCCGAAAGTGATTGGAACCGCATGCTGACCATGGGTGCGGCCTACCTGCGGAGTGGCACATTCCCTCTCAGCGATTTCGCAAAGATATTTTTCAAGCTGCTTCAATTCTGGAAGAACGACATTTTTTGTGACATCTCTCATGCGGCAGCTCAAGGCTGTGTCCAAAATATCGACGGAAGTTGCTCCAAGGTGAATGAGAGGCCCGATTTTTGAATCAACCTTTGTCTTCATTACATTTACGAGGGCACGGATATTGTGCTTTGTTTTTTCTTCCTCGGCGTAGACTTCTTCCGGGTCGATGTTACTAGCCACATCGTCAAGGGTTTTAGCCAGCTCGTCGGTAAGTTCGCCCCGTACTTTGAGGTGAGCCTTTACCAAAGCTGATTCACACTTTGCGCATGAGCGGATAGAAGCCTGCTCGCTTATGTACTTAGAAAGTCCGTCAAAAGCCGCTTTTTCTGAGAGAGAATAGCGGTGGTCAATACAAGAGAGATTCTCAAAAATGTTTCGTGTTTCCATAGAAAGAAATTATAGTGAAAAACACGAGTCTGCTCAATTATCTTCTTTGCAGGCTGGAAAATTCCCTTGATTTTTTTCCCTCTTCATGTTATTTTCTCTTCATAAGTAACAAGGGAGTAGCTGGCAGCGCAAAA
>CALGGS010000262.1 GCA_937915735.1 uncultured Treponema sp. | reverse complement strand
CTCTTTCCCTACACGACGCTCTTCCGATCTAAACATAGAAAGACTTTTCTTTTCGGAAAGCGCTTTTTTTTCTGACGAGCAGATAAAAACTGTCATCACGGGAGAAAAGTCAAATCCTGTGGCCTATAATTCCATAATTGCGGCCATTGCCGGCGGAAAGACAAAATACAATGAGATTCAGTCAGAGACAGGAATGAGCGACATCAGTTTTTGCCTTAAAAATCTTATGGCGGCAGAAATCGTTGAACGGAGGGAAAGTCCAAAACCTTATTACCGAATTGCGGATTCTATGGTCAATTTTTATTTTCGCTATGTTCTTCCGGGGGCAAGTCTCATAAACAGCGGCAGAGGAAAGCTTTATTATCAGAAAAAAGTGAAGCCGAATCTCCACGAGTTTATGGGCTCTGTTTTTGAAGAAATGGCAAAAGATTATATTTTGAGCAATGTAGGTACAAAAAAAGTTTCCGCTTTTGTGACTGACATTGTTGAATATCAAAACTCCGTAAAAATCGGAAAAGAAATAAAATCCATAGAGATTGACCTGCTTGGTCTGGACGGGAAAAAAATAGTTTTGGCTGGCGAATGTAAATTCAAGTCTGAAAAATTCGACAGAGAAGATTTGGAAAATTTTGCAGAAAAACTGAATCATCTTCCAGCAGCGAATGTAAAATCCATGCTTTTTTCCCTTTCCGGCTTTACGGATTATGTTCAGAAAAATGCAAAAGACTTCACTCTGGTAAGTCTTGAGGAAATGTATTGAGCCCCCTGCATGAGATTGCCCGGTCAAGCCGGGCAATGACAGGGGGCGTGTCATTATCGGGCTCGACCCGATAATCCCCCGCATGAGATTGCCGCATCAAGTGCGGCAATGACAGTGGGCAGGCAGCTAAAAGGAGACGAGTATATGAAGAAAAGGACACTGTTTACAAAACTGACTCTTTTGTGCGCGGGGCTTTTGTTTTTTGCCTCATGTTCAATGATTGACTCGGCGGAAAACGCGGCCTTGAAAGGGGAAACTGCTTCCGCAAGCGGCCAAAGCTCGGGCCAAAAGTTTTCCTTTTCCGGCTCCATCTGCGTGACCGGCGCCCTGCCCGCAAGCCTGTGTCGTGCAGACGGTGACAGTGTCGCCTCCCGCTCAGCCCTTCCTTCATACACTATTGGAAACGAATATTACTACTATGTCACCGCCACCCAGACGGACGGCAGCGGAACTTTCAGCATAAACAGTTTTAACAATCCTTCTGATTTTGACACAACAAACGGCGTGACTTTTGAGCTTTCGCTTGGAAGCGGAATATGGCAAATAATAAGCGGCGTAAAAAGGTCTCCGACATCCTCTAGCGTGAATGCCAGCACTGACCCAATAATCATGAGCGACACATATCCTGCAACCTTGTCCGCCGCAAATCCTGTAGTGAACCACACCTTCTACCCAAAGCCAAGCCAGAGCGGAAGCGGACTTGTTGGCTTAAGCATGGCAATTCCTTCTACAGTAAGTGAGGTGACGGCGATTTGCAGCAATTCTAACTGGAGAGATAACATTAGTGTTAATGTTGCGGGAACTTCCGTTAATGTCATGACAAAGGATATGACATCTGGCGGCTCAACTCCCTCCGGCTCTTACGAAGTCACCTTTAATTTTTTCGATGAATACGGCATCCTTTTATACTCAACAGTTCAGACCATAAATGTCTTTGACAACATGACCACAAATACCTGGCTTTCTGACGGAAGTGGAGTGATAAGCGACAGCGGCGAATTCAGCCTTACCGCTGACCTTGTGAGCCAGTTTGCCCGAACCACTTTTTATGTAGGACAGACCGCGGCCGCCACAAGCGTGGAAGTCACTGCCAGCGACGACACAGGAAACGGAAGCCCTTACGCTCCCCTTGAAACAATTTCAAAAGCTGTACAAATTATCCAACGCATAAACGATGGAAGTTCATTTTACAGACTTTATATTTGCGAAGATCAGGATTTATCCGGTCTTACAGAAATCCTTTCTCTTGTTCCAAACGATAAGGCTATAAATCTTACGATTCAAGGCTTTGATCCACAAAACAGTGAAAGACAGTTTATTCTTAGTGGATACAATGAAAGCAGCCAAAAAAGCCAGTTTAATGGTGCATTTATAACAATTGCAGGAACAAACAATACAGAAACCATTGTAACTTTAAGAAACTTGTCTATTTATGGTCACACGAATATTTCATCAGTTTCAAATGGTGGCGGACTTTTGTGCAGTCGAGCAAAGGTTTCACTTGAAAATGTAGACATTAGAGACAATGAATGTGGTAAAAATGGCGGCGGAATCTTTGCAACATCAAGTTCAATAGTCACAATAAAAGATTCTTATATACAGGGGAATAAAGCTACAAACGCGACTGAGGCTTTTGGT
The DNA here is from genome assembly GCA_937915735.1 of uncultured Treponema sp. Taxonomy (GTDB): domain Bacteria; phylum Spirochaetota; class Spirochaetia; order Treponematales; family Treponemataceae; genus Treponema_D. Next base: position 1,443 of record CALGGS010000262.1, on the reverse strand, counting down.
GGGGGAATTGCACTAATGGCGGGTGCTACTGTTTACATTGAAGGAAACACTCATATATTAGAAAATAAGTCTGAAAAAGACGGTGGCGGAATAGGAGTATCCAAAACAGGAAGCAATAAGCTATATATTAACGATGGACACATATATGCAAACACTGCAGTAAATGGCGGTGGAGTTTACAATGGAGGGGAACTTTATTTTTCTGCCGGTGGAATTTCACAAAACATTGCAACAGCTTATGGCGGTGGAGTATACAACGCCGGCTCTATGTTTATGTATGGCTCTGCTGTAATTGGGGATTCGACAAAGACAACAGCCGCCACAGACACAACAGAAACCGGCTGCTCAAATAAGGCAGAATGCGGTGCTGGTATTTATTCTCTTGGAAACCTTTATCTGGGGTATTCTGATGCAGATACGGAAAAAGAGCTTACAGGCGGCGTGTTCTACAATTTCTCGCATGATACGGGTGGCATTTATCAGTACGCTAACAAAACATTTCTGATGAACAGCGGTTTTGTCTCATACAATGCAGGAAGAGGCATTTATGTCGGCAACTGCTCTTTTACAATGAGTGGTGGAAGTGTAATCGGGAATACGACTTTTAAACGGGATGATAATAATTACCAGACAAATGGTGCTGGAATCTATGCAGGTGTTGCCAGCACGGTCTTAATCAGTGGTGGAACAATCAGCGGAAACGAGGCTGGTGAAGACGGTGGCGGTCTTTATATTGCAAAACCAGAGACTTCGGTTACGATATCAGGTGGCACAATCAGTTCTAACACAGCAGATGGCCAAGGAAACGGAATTGCCATAGCAAACGGATATCTGAAAATGAAGGGAAATGCAAGTGTCGATTCAAATAATGATGTTTATCTTGCAGATGGAAAAGTCATCACGGTGACAGGCGCGCTCACTGGCACAAGCCCTGTTGCGACCATTACGCCAGAAAATTACACTGACGGAACTACGGTGCTGGAAGCTGAAAGCGGCGTCAACCTTGCAAATGAGGTGGGAAAATTTACGGTAACGCCAGATGGAAGTACCAAATACTATATTGCTTCCGACGGAAAAATGTATAAATATAAACCTGTGGCTCAATTCACGACTGTTCCTGCTGCCGGTGACACTGCAGGTCTGGAAACAATGGATGACTTTGAGAAGGTTGCAGAATGGGTGAACGCTGGCAATGACTTTACTGGAGTTACTTTAATTCTTTTAACTGATGTAACGCTTGACTCGTCATTTACGCCTGTTGGTGACTATAACGGTAGCAAAGTATTTACAGGTGGTACTTTCGACGGAAATAACAAAACCATTACTTACAACAATGTTTCTTTCACACAGAAGTATTCCGGCATATTCAGCGGCGCTAAAAACGCAACCATTCAGAATTTAAACCTTGAGGGTACGCTTAATGTAAATGCTGATTATGCTGGC
>CALGGS010000261.1 GCA_937915735.1 uncultured Treponema sp. | reverse complement strand
AGCTAGCATCCTGCATTTTAAGGTCAAAGCGTAAATCCGGCTTGTCGCTTCCGTACAAATCAAAAGCGTCGTCCCAGCTGATTCGGTCGAATTTCGCGGGCAAGTCGTAGTTCAAGGTCTTCTTGAAGATATAGCCCATGAGTCCTTCGGTGGTCTCAAGGACTTCCTCGCGGTTGGTGAAGCTCATCTCCATATCAATCTGAGTGAATTCAGGCTGTCGGTCGCCACGGGCATCCTCGTCACGGTAGCAGCGGGCAATCTGGAAATACTTGTCAAAGCCAGAGACCATGAGAAGCTGCTTGTAAAGCTGAGGTGACTGAGGAAGGGAATAGAATTTGCCGGGGTGAACACGGCTTGGAACCAAATAATCCCGCGCACCCTCTGGAGTTGACTTGATGAATGTGGGAGTTTCAATCTCCAAGAATCCCTTGCCTGTAAGATATTCCCGGGTCGCAAAAGTGACCTGTGAGCGCAAGATGATGTTTTTCTGCATGGGTTCCCGTCGCAAGTCCAAATATCGGTACTTCAAGCGCAAGTCTTCATTTGGAAGAACGATTGTGCCGTCCTTCTGGCGAACTTCCTCGATTGAAAAAGGCAATTCCTGGCTTGTGGTGAAGATTTCGATTTCCTTTGCCTCGACTTCGATTTCACCGGTTGCCATGTCAGGATTCACATCCTTTTCGCTTCGGGCGGCGACGACTCCCGCCACCGCGATACAATATTCACTTTTCAAAGACGAGGCGATTTTTTTGACTTCATCGCTGGCCCCGTCGCCCACCATAACCTGAGTGATTCCGTAGCGGTCACGGAGCTGAATAAAAACAAGACCGCCCAAATCCCGTGAGCGAGAGACCCATCCGTTCAAAACAACATTCTTACCAACATCGCCCTTGCGCAATTCGCCGCAAGTGACTGTTCTTTTTGAGTTTTCCATAGCTAGATATTTTACTGAATTCGACAAGAATTGAAAAGTGAAATATTTTTTTGTCTCTCTAAAGACGGAATCTTTTAGAGGTTTCTTTTTTTACTCTTTGAACGCTGAAACAAGCTTGTCTGAAATCTTTTTGAGCTGTTTTTCACTTCCGATTCCAAATATTCTTAAGACATCTAAATCAAACTGATAGTAGTCGACCTCGTGAGTTTCGTAGTGAGTGAGCATGTCCGCAAGATAGACCAGGGAAGTGAGCTTTTTTGTGGCAGGAGAAGCCATGTCCGGCTCGTGATGATGTCTGATTACTGTTATGATTATGTCTGGAAAATTCCATTTTTCGGCGATAAGCGCTCCGACTTCACTGTGATTTACGCCTGCCAAAAGTTTTTCAAAAATATCTGTAGAAATGTTTCTCTGGCGGCTCATTTCCTTTACAGATTCCAGAAAATCCTGATGGGCGGTAGAGAAAACCAGCTTTCCCATGTCATGCAGAAGTCCGCAGATATATGAGTCATCGATGATTTCTTTGTCGCCAGGACAGAAATTTCGGGCAAGATTGTATGCGTAGAAAGCCACCTTGTATGCGTGAGTCCAAAGAGCCTTTTGTGTCTGAGAAGAGCCGCCCAGTCCGTCAAGCTGCTTTATGGAGCCAACGGAAAGCAGCATATTTTTAATTCCCTTGATTCCGACGAGTTTTACCGCGTCAGCAATGCTCCGGCACGGCGAGGCTAGGGCAAAGGTAACTGAATTGACAAGGCGAAGCAAATCCGTTGTTAAGGAGACATCACTTGAAATAGCCATTGCGATTTCGCTCATCTTTGAATTTGAGTCGTTGATGAGGCGGTTGATTTTCATAATGCTTTCTGGAAATTGAGGAATTTCGTCGATAAGCTTGATAAATTCGTGCGAGGCGGTGTTCAGCTCTCTTTGCGTCTTTTCGTTTATCGGCAGTATGATTCTGGTTATTGTTTCGCCGTTTTCGCTTAGAATCTGAAAATTTTCTTCTGTAAGCCCGATTTTTTCAAGCATAAGAATCATGATGATGATTCCAAGACCCGCTCCCTCTGACTGGTCGATAATCTGGTTCATCGCCTGATCTACGGAGGTGTATTGCTGGGCACGGCTCAGCTTATCGTGCATTCGTTTGTATTCTCTGAATGTTAGTTCTGAATTGTTTCTGACCTCGATTTTAATTCTGTTGTTTCGCGTCTGGAGAATCAATTTTACATAAAGACCGCTTTGCTTTTGAAGGCCAAGATAATATCTGATGTTGTTTAAGGTTTCTTCCTTGAAGGTGAGCATGCCTTTTTCGTAGTCCAGATCGTCAAAAAGGTTAAGTTTTTTTTCTTTGAAGTATATTCGCTTTGTATTTGCTTTTTTTGCGTTTGTTACAAGCTCGTTAAGACAGTACTTCAAGTAAGTTCCCATGTGTTCCTGTCCTAATTCTGCCAGAAATGAAGAAAGCACTTGTTCCATATACTCAGACATTTCGTGTGGGAGCGTATATGTGGTGATAGAAAGCGGAATTCCGGCACGAATCGCCATTTTGATTTTTGAATTATCCAAGCTAACTTTTGTAGATGTCTGTGCTTCCTGCATATTGTTATATTTTATCACAATTTCAATATTTTGAAAACAGATTTTAAGAATCCTAAAATAAAAAGCCCGCTGTCATATTCTGACAGCAGGCGTCGTTTGAAGTGATTTTATGATTGAATCAGTTCAGCAAGTTTTTCTGCCGTAAAGCCGAAATGCTCAGCAACTTTTTTTGCAGGACCAGATTCACCGAAGCGGTTGATTGTGAACAAATCCTTTTTGCTTGAAACATAGCCTTCCCAGCCAGTCTTGCATCCTGCTTCTGCCACGATAACTCGTTTTGCGTCTCCCAAGATTTTTTTCTGGAAGTCCTCGCTTTGCTCTTCAAAGAGATTTTTGTCCATAACAGAAACGACCCGGACAGTTTTTGTGCTGACAAGTTTTGCCGCTTCAAGAGCCATGCTGACTTCTGAGCCTGTAGCCACGATTGTGACATCAGGAGTTTCTGCGCCACTTTTTACGACATAAGCGCCTTTTTTGATTGTCTCGCGCCAAGCCTTGTCTTCCTTTTCGTAGACAGGAACATTCTGGCGGGTGAGGGCGAACAAAACAGGGTGGTCTTTAGCTTCCATTGCCATGTGCCATGCCGCGATAGTTTCTTCTGCATCGCCCGGGCGCAAAACCTGAAGATTTGGAATTGAGCGCAATGATGAGAGCTGCTCGATTGGCTGGTGAGTTGGTCCGTCCTCACCAAGATAGATTGAATCGTGAGTTAAGTCGTAGATTACTGGCTGTTTCATAAGAGCGGCAAGTCGGATTGAAGGGCGCATATAGTCTGAGAAAACAAGATATGTCGCGCAGTATGGGCGTAGTCCTCCGTGAAGGGAAATACCGGCAGCAACGCTTGCCATACCGAATTCACGGATTCCGTACTCGATTGAACGGCCTTTTCGGTTTTCTGGCGAATAAGTGCCGGTGTCGCACTTCATTCCTGATTTGTTTGAGCCCTTAAGGTCAGCGCTGCCGCCAACGAGGTAAGAGTAGCGCAGGCCCATTGCGTTAATCATGTCGCCTGAAGCCGTTCTTGTGGCAACTGACTTTCCGACTTCGTAAGAAGGGTCTTCCGCCTCTCCGTCTGTTGCGTTTTCGTATGAAGCCTTCCACTGCTTTAAAAGCTCTGGATTTTCTTTTGACCATGCTTCAAATTCTTTGTTCCAGTCAGACTCAAGCTTTGAAAAATCGGCCTTTTTGTCGGCAAAGTATTTCAGCGCGTCTTCGTCAATCTGGAAGAATTTGTCAGGGTCAAGACCCAGGTTCTTTTTTGTTGCCGCAACATCTGCCTCTCCAAGGGGTTCGCCGTGAACTGCCGGTGTTCCCTGCTTTGGAGCAAATTTTCCGATTACAGATTTGAGCATAATAAGTGTAGGCTTGTTTTCTTCTTTTTTTGCTTCGCTTACCAATGCGTAGATTTTTTCGACATCGTACATGTCACCCTTTAAAACCTGCCAGCCGTAAGCCTCGTAACGCTTTGCAATGTCATCTGTGAAAGTGATGTCTGTTGAGCCGTCGATTGAGATTTTATTCTCGTCATAGAAGACAATGAGTTTTCCGAGCTTGTTGTTTCCTGCAAATGAACAGGCTTCAGAAGAAACGCCTTCTTCAAGACAACCTTCGCCTACGAGAGCATAGGTGTAGTGATTGATTATTTTTCGTGAAGGAGTGTTGTATTTAGCTTCGAGCATGCTTTCTGCCAAAGCCATACCGACTGCAAGGGCAACACCCTGTCCCAGCGGACCGGAAGTGTTTTCAACTCCGTCGCAGTATCCGTATTCAGGGTGTCCGCAGCAAGGAGAGCCAATCTGACGGAAGTTTTTGATGTCATCGAGAGTAACCTTGTAGCCGGCAAGATGAAGAATAGAATACAAAAGCATTGAGCCGTGACCAGCAGAAAGGACAAAACGGTCTCTGTCGACCCATTTTGAATTCGCAGGATTGTGTTTTAAGATTTCTCCATACAAAACAGCGGCAAGCTCCGCACAACCAAGCGGAAGACCGGGATGACCTGAATTTGCCTTTTGAACCGCATCAATTGACAAGCTGCGAATGCTTCTTGCGACGGCAGCAATTCCTTTAGTGTTCATAATTACACACTCCTTTAAAGAAAAAATTATATGACATTAAACCGATTCTTTTTTACTTTATCCAAAGCAGAAATTAGAAGGGGTTTTATATCTTCAAAATTAAGCTCCATCCCTTCGAGTGAAAGCTCCATCGCACACGCTTCTTCTTCTTCGCATTCCTTGTCATCTGATAAAATTTCGAGAATGTGGGAAATATGAGAATATAACTGAGAAAGAGTTATAAGCTCCTGCTGGGGAAGATTTTCAAGCTCCTTGTTGTCACAGTCAAGCTCGCATACAAGGGAACCTACCTCCGTAAAAAGATTGAGTGCCCTGTGTCTGAGGGAGCCGTTTGCAAAATCTGCAAACCAATTATACTTTTTTCGGATTATAGCATTTCTATCTCGAATTTGCAATGTAAGCAAATCCTTCTCTTCTTTTGAGATTGTCAGAGTCTTAGGAATGATTTTTGAAATCACCTCGTTGATGTCGTCTTTTTTTTCGTACAGCTGATCTTTTAGATAGCAGTCAATCACAAAATCTGGAAGAGCAAAGAAAGGAATCATTCGCTCGTCAGAGTCGTACATATCAAGATTCCACTTTCCTACGGCGGGTACATCCTGTCCTTTGAACCAAAGACGAGTCTCAACGCCGAAAAATTCCAAGCCGACTTTTTTTGAGTATTCGATAAATTCATGGATTGAGCCGCAATTTGGAACGCAAAGCTCCGCTCTGTTCTCGTAAAAGACATTTGCAAGCTGCTCTTCGATTGAAGAGCAAGGCCCCATTCTGTCAAAGCTTTCAAGCAGCGCTTTTTCGAGATGCTCATACCATTTCTGCCTTTCAAAATCTTCGTTGTTTATTTGAAAGGGGTTTAATTTGTGCGTAAGAATTGGAATAAGCTCGATAATCCCCTTGTCCCAGTCATAAACGCGGCATAAAATTCTGTCACCGTATTTAAAATCAACCTTTTCAAAGACAGGCTCAAGGGAAATGCCGGTCAGTTTTAAGTGCAGGGGAAGCTCAAAGCTGTTTTCCGGAATATGCAAATCCTTACAGGCAGGGTCAGAGCTTATGTACTGGGCTGAAAATTCGTCGCCATAAAGATAGAATAAATCACGAGCCGTGTTGCAGTCTGTTGAAAAAAGCTTTTGAGGAAGCTTTTGCCCCATAAATTCAAAGGTAAGAGAGAATGAAAGAGCATCAAAATCTACAAAGGGCATACATCTGTCGCCTGGAACAAAAACTTTCTGTTCGATTTCGCGTTGTGTCGGAACGAAACTGAAAACCTGATCTGTAAAAGCGGCGGCACGAGTTATGTACATTCTTTTTTGGAGGGCGAAAGCACGGCAGTCATTATCGAGAAAATCAGAAAGCTCGCCAAGCGTGATCTTATGACCAAGTCCACAGAGCATTGCGAGCAGTTCTTTTGCCGAAAAAGGCATGGGATAAGTTCTGAGAAAGTTTGTCAAAAAGTTTTCGATAGAGATACTCACGCTATAAAGATAACGAATTTTCTGAGAAATTCAAAGATTATTTGCGAATTCTCTTTATTAAAATTATGGCTCCGAAAACAAGTTCCATAATGAGAGGAAGGACTATGCATAGGACTGGAAGGAGACCGATTTTTAGGGCAAAGGGAATTATGTCTGTCTGAATCATTCCCTTTCCTGTGATTCCGCCAAAAATGTGTACATGGGAGAAAACTTTATCCAAATCCATTTGGCCTGTAAGGACCATAATGCAGAGCCAGGCGACCGCAAGCATAAGACAGGCAAGAGCGGCTACTAAAAGCCAGTGTTTCTCTTTAAAAGAGGCGACAATGAGCGGCAGGACTAGGCAGAGAATAGTCGCGACGAGCCAGAATTGACCGAACGGACTCATAAATATGGCGATAAAAACGAGAATTAAAGTTAAAACCGTGTAGACCCAGTAATTCTCAACTCCAAAAAGCACATAGAAAAGAAAAAGGGCTATGAGGGAAGCGGCATCAACGATGAGAATCGCATAAAGCGGGACTGTGGAGTAATGAAAGCCCGAGCAGACAATTCCAATTGTGAGCAGGAGAGACATTACTTCAAGACCAAGGGAGAAGATAAAAAATCTGTCTTTTTTGTATTTTTTTGAAAGAATGACAGAAAAATATTCGTCCCAGACGAGGGCGGCGATTGTTACCGCAGAGCCAATCCAGAAATGCTCAAAGGGATTGAAAATAAAGGGAAGGTACATAAAGATAATTTCAAAGACCGTAAACCAATGAATTCTGGACTTGTCGTTAAGCACATACCAAAGCACGAACGATGCGAGGGCAATAGCGCTCAGGACAATTGTTGAAAGAAAAGTAATGGGGCTTTTGTGCTGATAAGAAAGAACGAGTGAAAGAGTCACTGCATATACAAGAAGCGCACCTCCGCCATAAAGAGTCTTGTTTTTCTTTACATCCTTTGTATCGACTTGCTTGACAGTTTTGTCGATTTTTTTTGAGGAGGCACGGGCGTTCGCAAGGGCATACAGAAGACAGTTTACGGCACAGCCTGTAACAAGAAGAGACGGGCTTTTTATGGCAAGAGGAAGAAAAACAAGAGAGATATAAAGAATTACCTGCCAGTCACGGGGAATATCGTGTTTTTTAAGGAAATTGTTATTAAAAAAAATCAGAATCGGTAAGATTACGCAGGCAATAAGAATCGGCTGCTTCGCGCCTGGAAGCATTCGGTGAGCCCAATAAACCGTGATAAAACCCGCAATGCTGCAGGCAAAAAATGACTTTACAAGCTCTTTCTGGCTTTCTGAAAGGGTTTTCCTGTCTGTCCAGACAAATTCCACGCAGAAAATCACAAGGCCAAGAAAAATAAGTGCCCAAGGCAAAAGAGGCACTATATTGTTGTTGATAAAATCTTTTAAAATGAACATTTTTTTTCTCCCACGGCATAAAACCGTGCTAATCTTCCTCTGTTATAGTGGCATCCACATTCAGGTTCACTGAGTAAGTGCGGCCTTTTTGTGCGGATACCGTTTTGACTATTTCGTAGTCAGAGAAAACCAGTTTTACGGTATGCTCACCCTGAGATACCTGATAGCCTTCCTGCTGATTCTGCGGGACAGGGCTTCCGTCTACAAAAACCTGTGCGTCCTTAGGGCAAAGAATTTTTAAAAGCGGCTCAATTCCCCGAAGCTGAACGGAAAGATTCGTGGTTTTTGCCTGCTCAATCCTGAATGTGCGCAGCTCGTTCCTGAAGGAATCGCTTACGACTGAAAGATGATGCTCACCCGTTGAAAGGAATTTCCTGTTTAAGTTCTGGACCGGCTTGTCGTCAATGAAAACTGAATACTTTGTGTCATCTGAACTTTGAGAGGGAAGATTGACAGAAAGATTTAACATTCCCTCGTTTTTTAAGACAGGCTTTGCGCTGATTTCCAGAATTGAATTTTCAAGGGCTTCAGGAACTCCCTTCATTACCATCATAAAACGCAGGAAAATTCCGTCTGAGACGGCAGATTTTACGGAAGGAAGCTTTACAGAGTAAGGACTGTCTTTTATTGCAAAATCATCTGAAATAGGAATATAAATTGTAAGGGAAAAATTACCCGGAATCGTTTCGACATGCAGGCGCTCTCCTGAGTAATTTAATTTTTTTTCGTTAGGAGCAGGAGAAAGCTTTTCGTAGAGCATGTAAGCGACGGAATCCCGCCAGGTGACTATTTCTTCGGGTACTTTAAGATTCAGCTCAAGACCGCTCACATAAGTTAAGTCGGCCGGCAAAGTGACAAAAAGAGCGTCGTTTATTCCGGATTCGACGGTGACTTTTTCGTTGATTTCGCTCAGAGAAATAGGGATGATTTTCCTCACGCGAAAATTTTCTGAAAATGCGAAAGATGCTGACAGAAACATAACCGCAAGAAAGGAGAATTTTTTTATATTTTTAAGAATTGCTCGAAAAAAAACGGGATTCATAAAAACTCATTTCATTATAAAGCAAGAAGAAATAAGTTTCTAGAAGTTCCCTTAATTTTAAATACAAAATGCCGATACTAAAATTATGGAAAACGGAAATAATTTTACAGAAACGCTTTTGCAGGCGGTTGAGAACAAAACACAGTGGTACGATATGGAAGAATTGCCGAAAATTCTTGATAATTATCGCCTTCTTCACACTTGTGTCCGAGTGATTTTTGATTTTCTCGTTAAAAAGGCTTTGATTACGCCTGATCCCTACAAGCTTGACAAAAAAATCTCCGATATTAAGGCACCTGAGAGCGACCAGTTCGTGGAAAATGAGCGTTCTGTCGTTATGGGGCAGCGTTTTTCTGACTATGAAAGCACCCTCGACTTTCTGTGTAATTATTATAAATTTTCCGTTTCTCAGCTCTCTCTTACGAATATCAAAAAGCTGCTTGAGCTTAACAATGCAATTACCTGGAATTCTTTTTCCGCAAATTCAAATAAGGTGAACACTAGGGTTCTTGCGACCCTGGTTTTTTCTGCACGGCAAAGCAGCGATGCCCTTACCGTGAGCATGATAAACGACAACCTCTCAAAGGCCGCTCAGGCTCTTACGGATATCAATTCTGATTTGAAGGAATACACTGAATTCCAAAAGGAATATTACAAGGCTCAGATAAGAAAGCATGTAATGACGGCCGCCGGCTTCGATGCGAACAAGGCTATGAGCGATGTCGCCAGCGAATTGCAGCAGATAAAAAAGAATTTTGCCGCAGGAATGGGAAAGGTTCCCTTTTACAGCGAGCTTGTCGAAGAAATAGTTCAGGAAGATCAGGGAGATAAAAAAGAGGCGAGACAGAAAGCCCTTCTTTCAAAGCTGAATGTTCAGAAAGCGAATGATAAGAAGCAGGAGAAAAAAGTCGACACGAAGGCCTTGATTATGGATTCGCTGCTGGTTTTAGGCTCGACCCCTGCTCAGATTGGTGTTATTGCCCAAAAAATTCAGGAAAATCACGACCTGCTTTTGAGCGAGCATAATTCCTTCTGGGATAAATTAAAGCGGGCATTAAAAAAAGCCTTCGGAATCGCTGAAAAGCCCCTTTATTACACGATTACAATCGTAGATCAGACGACAGGCTCAAAGAGGACCGACAAAATCAACTATCAGTCTCTTATGACTGATTTGGCGACAAAGGCCAGACGATACGGTTCTGTCGCTCAGAAAAATTCCCCGGGCTATCTGAAAATTTCTGGAATGCCAGAGGAAAAAATCGCGGAATTCGTTTCTGCCCAGATTTCAGACTGCAACAAACTGATGGTAATCTTAAATGCCCTTGATGATTTCTTTAAGGCCACTGCAAGCCCGATGAATAAATCTAAGGTTAAGGGCTTAAAAATTGACATCACGACTTTTAAAAACTCTGTCGTCAAGGCAAACCAATACCGCGCCGAATATACATCGTATGTCGAGGAAGTTGAGCAGATGAAGAGGTTGGGAATCGGCGGCTAATTCATAATTGCTAATTGCTCATTTTAAATCTATAATAAAGTGTATGAATCGTTTTTTTTCTAAGGCTTTATTGCTTGCCCTTTCAATCTCGTTTCTAAATTCATTTGTCTCCGCCCAGATTTCGGATGAAGATTATTTTTCTGATGAAAATCCTCAAATCGAGGATTTTGATTCCATTTTAAATCTTGAAGAAGAAAATTCTTCTCTCGTAAACGACTCGCTTCAAAGAAATTTGACAATAATCGGCTCTGAGCAGCCCCTGAACCTTGACCCTCATACGGCGACCTATGCAAGCGAAGCGCAGATTCTGGATTCTCTTTACGAAGGTCTTTTTTCTTATAATCCTAAAAATCTTGACCCTCTCCCGGCAATTTGTGAAAGCTATAAAATCTCCCGTGACAAAAAACGATGGACCTTCACTCTCCGTGACAAGCTCACTTTTTCTGACGGTGAAAAAATTACTGCGTACACAGTCCGCTCTTCCTGGCTCTCACTTTTAAAAACGCCGAACGCCCCTTACGCCTCGATGCTCGACTGCATAAAGGGGGCGGCTTCATATCGTGAAGGAAAGACTGGCGAAAGCGAGCTTGGAATTGTTGTGAGAAATGACAAAACTCTTGTTGTTACCTTAAATTCTCCGACCGCTCACTTTTCAAAGCTGCTTTGTCACCACGCTTTTTCTGTCTGTAAGCTAAAGGACGACGGAAAGTGTGATACGGGCGTTTTTTCAGGTGCTTTTACAGTCAAAGAAAGGTCTCTTAAGACTTTAGTTCTTTCAAAAAACGAAAAATATTGGGACGCGAAAAATGTTCATATCCCGCAAATTACATTGCAGCAGTCAAACGAACTGAAGGATAATTCATGGAGCTACAACGACGGAAGCAGCGACTGGCTTTCAGGAATGTTTGATACTGACGCACTTTTGAACAAAAATTCCTTAAGAATTTCGGCGATTTTCGGAACCGAATTCTTGTTCTTTTCCTGCAAAAACAAGCCTTGGAATGATGCGGATTTTAGGAACGCACTTTTGACGGCAGTTCCATGGGCTCTTTTAAGAAAAAACGGCTTGGTTAAGGCCGAGACCCTGATTTATCCGCTAGCAGGCTATCACGGAGTCGAAGGAATCAATGAAACTTCAATTGAAGACGCTCAGGAAATGATGGCTGATGCGCGAAAAAAACTCGGAATCAGTGCTGACGAAAGGCTTTCAATCACCTTTGGAATTTCCCTTCAGTCAGAAAGACAAAAGCAGCAGGCAGAAATCTTAAAAGAGGCATGGGAACCCTTGGGAGTGGATCTTAAGGTTCAGACAACGCCGGAAGACCGCTATATTGACTCAATTGCAGGCTGGAATGCAGATATTTTTTCTTATTCCTGGATTGGAGATTTCGCTGACCCAATCGCATTTCTGGAGCTTTTTAGGGCAAACTCGACTTTAAATCCGTCAAAATGGCAGAATGAAAAATTTGAGGAGCTGATTTATAAAGCGAACGAAACGACTGACAACAGCGAGCATTACAGGCTTTTAGCCCAGGCTGAGCAAATCCTGCTTGATTCCGGTGAAATTATGCCGATAATGCACTCAATCAGCCTGCATGCCATAAATCTAAATCAGATTGGCGGTTGGTATGTGAACGCACTTGATATTCACCCATTTAAATATCTGTATTTTAAAGAAATGAAGGTTGAAACTGCCCCGAATGTAATTTAGGGAAGAGTCTCTTCTCTAAATTACATTCAAACAAAGATACGCCGATTTTTTGAAAAATCTGTTTCATATCAAAAAAATGACCCCAATGCGATTCGAACGCACGACCTTCCGCTTAGGAGGCGGATGCTCT
>CALGGS010000260.1 GCA_937915735.1 uncultured Treponema sp. | reverse complement strand
GCAGTATAACATAAGAAGCCGCTTTTTTCTAGATATTTAAATTATGATATACTAGTTTTGGCTTACCAGACAAAGCAACATATACAAACCAGCTTTTAAGCCAGTATGCAAGCAATAATAATTCTTATGCGCAGCAAAATGACCAGAGCGGAAAGAATACCTTTTATAATCAGAATAGGGGAAACGTTTCCGGTCAGTGGCTTCCACTTAACTCTATATGGCAGGGGACTATTTTTGATGCGACATTAACAAGCGAAATTAACACTGACCTGCCTGGAGAATGTACCGCCGTTGTCACAAAAAACATCTATTCAAGCCAGGACGGACGCTTTCTGCTAATTCCGCAAAACTCAAAGTTATACGGCTCTTATAATTCTTCTATTTCATACTCACAGAAGAGGGTACAGGTCGGCTGGCATACATTGATAAGGCCTGACGGCTATATGGTAAACCTCGGTAACTTCAATGCAACAGATACAAAGGGAGCTTCCGGCTTAAAAGGTGCTATAAACGACCATCCGTTTGCATATCTCAAAGCGATTGCCCTTATGAGTGCCGTAAACATCGTCAATTCAGAATTACAAACAACGGCAGCCACGAGCGATAACCAGTATGTCCAAAACGTTATGGCTAACTCTCAAGAAGTAGCAACAACGGTAGGTCAAAAGCTTATTGACCGTGCTATGGACGTGCAGCCGACTATTAAAATTAAAACTGGAACAAACATAAATATTGTGGCAAATACCACCCTTGAACTTCCTGCCTTAGAACCGTGGGAAGTCACAGAGGAATACCACAAAAATAAAAAGTAAAAGTTGTAAATTAGTATAAAACTAAAGAGAGGTAATGTATGAAAAAATCAACGAAATGCTTTCTGGCGATGATTCCGACAGTAATTTTACTGTTCTCATCTTTTATCGCATCAGCTTTTCTTTTTGAAGGCTGCTCGCTTTTAACATACGCCAATCTCAAGAAAAAAATATATCAACTCCAAATATAATACGTATACAATAACCCCTGTGTTCAATTTTAATGCAGGTTCATTCTCTAGCTATGTACCAAATAAGGGTAATGGAGCGGCAGGAACATTGTATCTTGGAGACGGAGAGAGCTATTCCTTCTATCTTGACGTGGCAGAGCGTAATGCGGACTTGAAAAATATTCAGATAACTTTCAATCCGGGCGGAACTAACGATACACGTGTGGGAACGTATGGCAGTGCGGCAAGTGAAAGCGAAAATCACATTTACTTCAGCGGAAGCTCTGGGTCAAGTTCCACAAAAATAACCAGCGAATCCACGAATGAAAACGGAGTCCAGTTTTACAAAATCGGACATAACTGGGATTATTGTAAGTATGAATATACGATTAACTGGGCGACAGCACCTAGCGAAGACGGCATCAATGTCGTGCCGAACTGGAAATCCGATTTAAAATGGGTGTTCAGAAACAGAAGCTGCGAGGACATAACAGGACTGATGCCAAGTTATGCCACTTGGAAAATAATCCCAGCGTCAACAAAAAGTAACGCATTTGCAAACGGCTGGTTTTATGCCAGCGAGGATGACAGTAAATCATTTGATTGGAGAGACAACGGAAGTGACTGGTTTTCACAAAAAAGTTATAAAAAAATTCATAGAATAAATTTGCCGGAGGAGGTCGGAAAAAAATACACGCCGGAAGAATTCCACAGGATATTCTGGTGGTGGTGTATAGGAACTTACGATAGGGGGGATAAAGACTATTGTATAAATTCATGGGATATAAGCGGCCCGGAAGGTGTCTACAAAGGCTTTAACTCAGTAGGCTCGTATGACATAACAACAGACACTGGATATAAAGGCTATGGCTTAGGTATGCCCGGTGAAAATGCACACGCTGGCAAAAAAAAAACCGGAGTGATGACTGACAACGTTAGTGCAAGCTATGGCATTGTGACATCAACGAACTACACGAATGCCGGAACATGCTCTATGACTATAAAATATAGAGACCTGAACAATAAGGACTATTCTAAAACGATAAATATCGTAGTCCAGAAAAGATACTGCCTTATGAATAAAAAATAAAGGGAAGCGTAAGGCAGACTGTCATCTGCGCAAGGCTATTGAGGCGCAGGTTACGGCCATGTTACGAACGTGCCTAACCGTTTCCTCGCTCACTTCATCAGGATAGATGAACCACCAGTCCGGGTGGACTTCTGTCCTGAATTTTTTTATGAACGGAAGGGTGGGGCGGGCAAGGTAGCGTAGCTCACCGTTCTTGTGGTGCTTCATGTAGACAAAATTCGCCGCCTCCAGCTTCTCGCAGTTGTGGCTTGCGCAGAACTTTGTCATTGCCCGCCTTTCTTTCAATATGTCAAAGAAGATGTTTCCCAGAGTGCTTTCTTTTGCAAGTTCGTTTCGAGAGTCAAAGTCATAGTGCGGATATTTTTCCTCAACCAGCGGATTAAATTTCACAGGTTCTGGAAGCTCCTCGTCCTCCCTGTAAATCCACTGCGAAGGAGAGATGAACCGTCTTAGTGCAAAGATGATGCCGTAAGTCGCACGAAAATTCCCACGTGTCACATTGTACAGGAGTTTTTGCTGCGGGTCTGAAAGCTCATATTCCGAAGTCTTTGAGGCAAAGGTGCGCTCTTTCACGAGGTTCTTAAAATAACGGACTGCATGGCTCGTTATTTCAACGGAATCGACCTTCTCCTTTACCTGTCGCAGGATAATTTTCTTGAGCTGAGAAAACTGGGCTTCCGAAATTCCATATTTCTGAAGCAATTCGGACTCTTCCTTTCCCCTCAGTATATCGCTTAGAATGTCATATCCGATTCTTTCGGCAATCTCTTCTGTATTCACGATTAAAGAATACTTTTCCTTTTATTCGTTGTCAATACATTGGTATAAAAGTGTTTACGACTTCTTATCTTATAAAGCTTAAAATCTGTGAAAAAGTAACTTTTACGAAGCTTACGAAAGATTTTATTGAATACAAAGCCGCAGGGACATGAGGAAGTATGAATGCAAGCAAAAGCAAAATAATCGCAATTCTCCAAAAATGTCTTGTCGAATAAAACATGTTCATTTCTCCATTTTTCTTATATATTCAGTGAGCCGGTTTTTCCACGAAAGGGGCGGTTCATAAAGCTCAACCGAAAGTATCCCAAATTTATAGTGTATGCTGTCTTCCGGTGATTTTAATGCGACTGAACAAATTTTACCCTGCAAGAACACTTGCTCGATAGGATTCACGAAATTCAGGCGAAAAAAGATTTCGTTTCCCAATTTGAATTTTAACGAGTCCGTCTGTAGGGTAGTTATGTTGCAGCCACTGTAAGAAATATTATTGAAAAAGCACGGAAGCTCTGTATTTTCAAAGATTACCTTTTGTTTTTCATTCTCGCACAGTCCGAACAGTTCCGAGCCTTTTATTCCGACCTCATATCTGTTTTCCTTGCGTTTCTCAAGAAATGCGGTGTTTCTTTCAAGCTTTCGTATTTTTTTATATAATCTGACTAAATCATTGCTGCTGCTGATATTTTTAGGCTCAAGGCGATAGATATTATTTTCCAGCAAGCTGATTTCAGAATTTACTTTGCTATACTCGCCCTTAATTTTTATGTTGCAGGTCACTTCGCTTAGATAGCAGGGAGTGTCCAGCTGGCAAATCCATGACTTGGAGCTGATTTCTACAAGATGGAAAAGCCATTTTTCACCTTCGCCTGAGCCGGATAAAAAAAGGTTCTCAATTTCAAATTTTTCCATTACGTCTTTCGTAACTTTTATCATTCATTTTTCCTTAAATTTTTGGAAGGTTTTGTATCTTGAGCATAAGATTTCAAGGTTTGATTTTATCGCAAGGCTTTTGTTATTCTCAAAGCCATCAAGAAGACAGGAGAATTTCTGCCAGAATCCGGGAGAATAAAGGTAAACTTCCTTGCCGCATATTTTTTCGAGGTTAAAAAAAGCCTGTCTTGCTGAGTCTATTTTTCGTCCATAAAATATTCCGAGAATTGCACAAGGCTCTTTAACGTTGGGCAAATATGTTCCCGAAAAGCTCCTGGTCTCACTGTACTCACATACGAGGTATGCACGCCTGTGGTCAGCCTGTCTTCCTCTTAAAGTCCAGCCGTACTGCAAGAAGACAGCTCCCTCAAACTGAAAAAATGAGCCAAATTCCTCGTCAAAGCTTGAAAAGACAGGCTTGCCGTTGGCATAAAGATTAAAATATTCCTTTCCTCTTAATGGTATTCTGACAGAAAGCATAGCTTTATTATAGCCAAAATAGTTATAAAAGTAAATGATGTAAAATATCACTATTGACAACTAAATGTGATTGGTATTATACTCTTAGTTGAGAACGTTGTTCTTATAAAAAAAGGAAAAGGAAGTTTACCCGCCATTCTTCACCGCTCCGAAAAATCTAGTAGGTAGGTATAAAAAATGGAAACACCTAACACAAACCCTAACGCTGAAGAACTCAGCAAAACTCCAGATGCAGTAGAAGCTGCTGCAAAATCAGCTCAGACTGACCCTTCTGTCATTAACGCCAGAGTAAACCGCAAGAATTTCATGAATGCCCTTGAGGACGGCTCTCTTGCCTGTCTTCCGGGCGCAGACGGCAAGGCAGACGTTTCTGTTGTAAAGAATGTTGTAAATGGCACTAAATATAAAGGAATGACAACGCTGCTCCTTAAAAACTTTTCACAGCTCCACGGCTATCCTACAAATGAATACATGACCGTGCAGCAGCTTAATAAGGTGAATATGGAAAAGGAGCTTGGCTGGAATGACCGCATCAGAATCAAAAAAGGGGAGCATGGAATCAACATTGATTTTTCTGTTCCAAAACTTGATGAAAACGGTAAAGAAGTCAAAGACCCTGAGACTGGTAAGACTGTAAATGAAAAGATTACCGCAAAGCTCTTCAATATCGCCCAGGTTGAAAATCCTGAAAAGCTCGCTGAATGGGCAAAGGAACAGGCAGAAGCCCGCTATGAGTATGCAAAGGCACAAGTGGCACGAGCCGAATCCGGACAAGGTTCGTGATGTAGTGAATGCGACAAGCTCAGAACCTGCACAGTATCTTGCGGAATATTTTGACGCAATGGAAAAAGGCAGGGACTTTGCCGCTTCAAAAGAAATTGCCGAAGAGTTCAAGTCAAAGACAAAGGAATATGTCTGGGAACGCAAGGAAGGTGAGGAAAGGAAGCCTTATATAAATCCATACCGCCTGAACATGCTCGGATATGAAGTAAACAAAAAACTTCATGATATGAAACAGGCTCGCGCAACAGAAATCCGCCAGGCTTATGGGGAGAAGAAATACAACGAAAAGCTGGATAAAGCAAAAGAATACCACAAGGCAAGAAAGACCAGCTATCGCTCAATGGCTGATGATGACGGAATGTCAATGAGCGACTAAAAAAAACATGGCCGTCATGAATTAACATTTGTGGCGGTCTTTATCCAAGGAACACTATATGAGATATGAGAACATAACCACATACGCAGTGAACAGGGATTTTGATTCAAACTACAGGGAAATCAACTCTCTTATCAGGGAAAACCTTAAGAATAATACTATGCCAGTCCTATCGGACAAGACATTTCCGCCTGACATGAATGTAATTACCGGCAAAACCCGCATGGATATAAACAAGGAAAAAATAGCCCTTAAAGCTGCCAGTATCGGAGCAACAAACACCATGTGGATTTATGGAGCAGATGCAGCCCAGCTTGGACTTGAACTTAAAGCAATGAACCCTGCCGAATATCAGAAAGCAGTAAAGCAGAATCCAAACTATAACTGCCGCCCTGTCGTAATTCAGAATGCAAGGGAAAGATTTTCGGACAAGGAAATGAGTTTTAAAAGCAACACCCTTTCAGAAAGCCTCTGCATCGACTGCCAGTGCGCATATCTTTTAGACCAGTTCACAGAAAAATCTGTTGAAAGACTTTTTACAGAAAAACTTCTGCAAAATAAAATTCCTTATGCCGCATACATGGCAAAAGAAATAATTGCAAACAGAAATGAATACAACACAGGCGAAATGCAGAGCGAAAGAACAAAACATATAAAGCAGAATCTTTTCTTGAACTTGCAGAAAAACTCACCAGTCTTTCAGGAAATCGTAAACAAAAGAAACGGCATATACAAAAGCTATCTTCCTGAACAGAAAATAATTTTTGATTATTACTACAAGCATTTTAACGAACAGGCAAGCGGGGAAAAGCTTTATAACTTTTCATCTGATGAAAAGAAGAATATTCTGAATGCCTTTAAGAGCCTGATAAACAAAATTGACGAAAACAAGGAAAGCCGGAATATAAGCGGAATAATTTCACGAACTATTTTTGATGCCTACTCATTCAGCGAGCGACTTACCCACTACAACTTCTCTCTTGAACCTATTTACACAAGGGATGAACAGCTTAAAAAAGATGCAAACAGAAGAATTCCGTCCGCAATGCAGCAGGAAACAAAAAACAAGGCAAAAACCGTTCAGAACGAACAGACAAAACAGAAATTCAAAAGGCCTACTTTCTCCATGCACGTGGGAGAGGATAGGGGACTATAACGCCGTAACATTACGGCAATAAATACAAGGAGACATGATTATGATTAAAGAGCCGACAGAATTAGAATTAAAAAGAAACAAAGCCATCGACAAAATGTTTGATGATTTTTTTGAGGAACATAAAGATGACGACTATCCGACACCAAAATCTTTAGTGAGCTATATTGAAGCCGCTGGAGGAAGTATTGGGATTGACAGAAAAACTTTCCCTTCAACATGGTGGAAATATGCCTGTGAACATGCGGCAAATTCCGGTGGCCAGCTTTTCATGTCAGAGTATGATTTGGAGCAGACCTTTACAAAATACGGAATTGATTTTTCTCATCACAATAAGGACAAGCTCTGGGGCGACTGTCTTTTTGATTACATGAATCGAAAGGAACTTTTCCCAGAGTTGCGGCCAGTAAGGCTTAGTGGTTTTGAGAAGAATGTAGATGTGTTTGTAAATAAAGACCAATACCAGCATGTAAGGCTCGGCCTTATTGTTGATAAGGAAAACAAAATGTTTGCTCTTGGAACAGGTGATGCTTTTCCTTTAGTAACTGGTAAAAAAATCTCCAAAGGACAGATTGTTCAGATCGCTTCTATGTTAAAAACGATGGGCATTGAAGAAGTTGAGATTGAAAGTAAATATGCACGCACATCGTTAGCTCGTGTTACAGGGCAGGACAGAAAAAAGAAAACCTCGGTAAATCGTAAAAGCATTGATGATGATGTAGACAGTCCTTCAATGTGAAAAAATTGTCTTTTAAGTTGTAATTAGATTTATATATCTTAAATAACAGTATTTTGTAAATTGCAGGAGAAATTATAATGGCTGATAAAAATAGAATGGAAGAAACCGCTAAACAGATGGAAATCGAAATG
>CALGGS010000259.1 GCA_937915735.1 uncultured Treponema sp. | reverse complement strand
ATCTACACTCTTTCCCTACACGACGCTCTTCCGATCTTTATTTTTTCAATATATGAACAAGTGTTCATATATCAATATAATACGATAGTTTTTCACTTCTGTCAATATATTTTTTTAATTTTGGTTATTTCCGCCTGTTTCTATTTTTTGCCCCGTTTCTATTGACAGAAACAAGCGAAACAAATATACTTAACGAACACAAAGGTTCAAGAGCATCCTAACCATTTTGCCACAGGAGGTTATATATGGCAGAAAAAGAAATTCCTTACAAAATCTATCTCAACGAGTCTCAGATGCCTAAAGCTTGGTACAATGTCAGAGCAGACATGAAAACAAAACCAGCGCCTCTTTTAAATCCAGCGACTAGCAAGCCATGCACCGAAGACGATTTACGACCTGTGTTTTGCGATGAACTTGTAAAACAAGAACTTAACGACACAGATGCTTACATTGAAATTCCACAAGAAATTCGTGAATTTTATAAAATGTATCGTCCTTCTCCACTCGTTCGTGCATATTGTTTGGAAAAGAAACTTGGCACACCTGCAAAAATTTACTACAAATTCGAAGGAAATAACACAAGCGGAAGTCATAAACTAAATTCTGCAATCGCTCAGGCTTATTATGCAAAAAAGCAGGGCTTAAAGGGCGTTACGACAGAAACTGGCGCCGGCCAGTGGGGAACGGCACTTTCAATGGCCTGCTCTTACTTTGACTTGGACTGTCAGGTTTATATGGTAAAATGCTCTTACGAGCAGAAGCCCTTCCGCCGCGAGGTTATGCGTACTTACGGGGCAAATGTAACTCCTTCTCCAAGTGAGACTACCGAAGTTGGACGAAAAATCTTGGCTGAATTTCCTGGAACGAACGGAAGCCTTGGCTGTGCAATTTCTGAGGCTGTCGAGGCCGCTACTAAGCAGAGCGGATACCGCTATGTTCTCGGAAGTGTCTTGAATCAAGTCCTTCTTCATCAGACCGTAATCGGGCTTGAGACAATGACCGCAATGGACAAATACGGAATTAAGCCTGATGTAATTATCGGTTGTGCTGGCGGCGGCTCAAATTTGGGAGGTCTTATTTCTCCGTTTATGGGGCGAAAGCTTAGGGGCGAGGCAGATTATGAATTCATCGCAGTTGAACCGGCCAGCTGTCCGAGCCTTACCCGGGGAAAATATGTTTACGATTATTGTGACACGGGTCATGTCTGCCCCTTGCAGAAAATGTACACTCTCGGAAGCGAGTTTATGCCTTCTGCAAGCCATGCTGGAGGTCTGCGCTATCACGGAATGAGCTCAATTCTCTCCCAGCTTTATGATGACGGACTTATGACGGCCCGTTCCGTTGAGCAGACCAGCGTTTTCGCTGCCGCTCAGGAATTTGCCAGGGTCGAAGGAATCTTGCCTGCTCCTGAAAGCAGCCACGCAATCAAGGTTGCCCTCGATGAGGCTAAAAAGTGCAAGGAAACTGGCGAAGAAAAGACAATCCTCTTCGGTCTTACGGGAACCGGCTACTTCGATATGTACGCTTACAAGTCTTTCAACGACGGTACTATGAGCGATTACATTCCGTCTGATGAAGAAATCGCCGCCTCATTGGCAAAAGTTCCGAAAATTCAGTAAAATAAAAAAATCATTTTCTAAGGTAAAGGATTTTAGGAGGTGTCATTAGTCTGGCACTTCCTTGTTGACAGGGGAGATTTTAGTTAAGACTCTTCACAGCAGACTTTTTTTTGTGATAAAATAAGCAGATTTATGGGCGGAAAGTTTTTTTATTCACAGATAATTCTTTCAAAAGACGAAAATCAGATTCCCTTGTGCAAAAATGAAGAGACAGGTCAGGAAGTGTCCCTTCACTCAAAATACAATCCCCTTCGTGAAGCAGAAAGTTTTGTTCAAAATATTGACGAAAGCTGCCGTTTTTTTGTGGTACTGGGGCTTTGCGGCGGTTATCACATCGAAAAGCTTTTAAAAAAATGCCCGAATTCTAAAATCCTTGTAATTGAAAAATCTGACAGCGACATAAAATTCCTGTCAGAAATTAAGTGCGTAAAAAATCTTTTTTGCGAAAAGCGCGTAAAAATCTGCCCTGTTTCAAACATTAATGAAAGTATTCTTTCTTTTTATAAGCCGGCCCTTCACGGAAATTTGACGATTCTCTCCCTCAGGGCCTGGGAAAATGCTTTTGAAAGCGAGGCAAAGCTTGCGCACGAAAAAATAAATGAGTCAATAAAGCTTTTGGCCGGAGACTTTTCCGTGCAGAGCCATTTCGGAAAAATCTGGCAGAAAAATATCCTCACGAATCTAAAAATCTTAGGAGAAGCAGGAGCGTGTAAGGATAAAGGGCATCCTGTCATTTCTCTTGGCGCAAACGGGAAAATCGCGGCTGTGATTGCGGCAGGACCCAGCCTTAACGAGACTATTTCTGAACTAAAAAACAATCGAAAAAAATATTTTATCATTGCGACCGACACGGCTTTTTCAAGCCTTACAAAGCAAAATGTTTTTTGTGATGCAGTCGTTTCGATTGACGGACAAAATGTTTCCCATGAGCATTATCTTGAAAAGCTTGGCGAAAACACGATTTACGCCTTTGATTTGTGCGCCTCTCCTTCTTCCGTGCGAAAAGCCTTAAAATTTTCACGAAATGTTCTTTTTTTTGAGAGCGGGCATCCTCTTTCCCAATACGCTTCTTTTTTTGACTCTCAAAGTCCTTCCCGTAAAAATTTTATTCACCTTGAAGCTGGTAGCGGAACTGTGACTATTGCCGCGGCAAGTCTTGCCTCCGTCCTTGGCTTTTCGGAACTTCGTTTTTTCGGAGCGGATTTTTCTTATATCAAAGGCTCTCCTTACGCGAGGGGTACTTATCTTGAATCAAAATTTTACTCAAATTCAAACCGGTTTAACCCTGCGGAAAAAGCTTACTCGGCATTAATGTTCAGGACTGAGCTGAAGCGCCTTGATGAAAAAACTGTCACGACGGAAATCTTAGAAAGCTATAAAAATTCTCTTGAAGAATTTATGAAAAAAAGGGAGACTCTTCGGGATTGTGTCTCTCAGAATGACCAAAAATGTAAGCAAAACTTACTGAATGAAATCTTAGCGAAAAAATCATTTGACTATGAATCTTTTATCTCTAAATATTGCAAAGAATTAAAAGAAAGTTTCAAAGACGGGGATTTTCCTCTTGAAGATACGAACGCCTCTATGACGCTGCTTCCCTACCTTGCGAAGGTGGGCAAAAACTTTAGTTTTGTTGCATACCTTAAAAAATTGGAGTATAATAAGAATATATGAAACGTCCAATCACCATCATCTCAAGTATAAGTTCATTGTTGTTTTTGGTTGCTATCATCTGGTTCGGAGTGGGAATCTATATCGACAAAAAAAGCGGTAACGAAAAGGCGAGCAGCCGCTACGAAAAGCTTTTAAATGATACTAAATCAGCCCTTTTTCAGAGTCAATATGGAAGCCCTGATTTTTCAAATAAATTTATCCGTGCAATCGGCAATATCGACGATTTCTCAGCCTTAAAGCTTGAAATAAATGGCGAGTTGGTTTATTCATATCCGCCCAGTCTTTTTTCACTTCCATCTCCGGACTTGGTAAAGCATTTTGAAGAAACTGTGGAAGTGAATCCCCAGAACTATTTTAGCTTAGAGGCTTCAATCTACCTTATGAAGCCAAATTCTATCTACAATTACGCAAGAATCGCTTTCCTTCTGATTTTAGTCGGTACAATTATCGTCGTAGTTCTTATAATTCTTACGAACGGAACTGAAGACGCAATTATCAGAACAGGAAACTTCAAATTCTCAAAGAAAAAATCCTACTCAAATGTCTACAGGCCATTTTCAGAGACGGAAAGTCCTCAAAAATCCGAAGAGACAAAAATCGAAGCTTCAGAAGAAACAAAAGAATTAAAAAAATCTGTCGAAGAAAATAAAGTAACTTCAGATGAAGCTCCTCTTGAAGAAAAAAAGCCTCTCTTTAATCCTGAAGCGGCAAATTCAAATGCAGAAAATACGGAAGCAATTCAGGAAGAAGAAATTTCAATTAACTTTGATGATAACAAAACTGATGAAGAAAATTCAAATGTAAATGATTGGTTTATTGACACAGAGGAAGAGTCAGAAAACGATGGTCTTGATGTTATCGACCAGTTTGAGCAGCAGAATGCCGAGGACTCCGAGCTTTTTACAGGTTTTAATGAGGAGGAGCCGATTTTCGAAAGCGAGCCTGTCACTGAATCGCCCGTCATAGAGCAAGAGAAAATTATTGAAGAAAAACAGGAAAAAAATATATCTCCGATTACAAGCCTTTTTGTTCAGAGCGAGCTTGAGCCAAAAATCGATAACGAAATCTCTTCAGGAAGCGAAAATCTCACTGTTGCTTTACTAAAAATTAACGCACTCGACAGGGGAAATTCTATTTCAAGCAATGTCCTTTCGATTCTTAAAGACAAAAGCTCTTACGAAAACCCGGAAATCTTTGAGTACAAATCAGATTCTTATGCCGTAGTTCTTCCAAAAACTGACTTGCAGACAACCGTTGATATGTTTGAGACGGTCTACAACAAAATTTCAGATTTCTTAAAGAACAACAACGCTACTAACGAGGTTTCTGTCGGTATTTCTTCCGTTGCGGGCAGAAAAATTAAGGCTGAAAGACTTCTTCTGGAAGCAAGCCAGGCCCTTGATTATGCTTCAAACGACCCTGATTCTCCGATTGTAGCCTTCCGCGCAAACCCGGAAAAATACAACGAAATGCAGGACTAAACTAGTCCTTTGGACTTTCCTTTGTATTTTTGTCTGGATTAAAATTATCTACTATTTCTGACAGACTCTGGGCAAAGGTTGAAATCTGCTTGTTGTCCGGGAATTTTTCTTTTAGAACGAAAAAGCTTTCTTCTGCGTCTTCTCCCCGGCCTACATTTATCAAAAGCGAAACATAAGACTCCAAAAGATTCTCGTCATAGGGATTTTCTTTTATCAAATCTCTGTACATTAAGATTCCTTCGTCAGTTTCGCCACGCATAACTGTGATATAGGCGAGGCTTGTTTTCAGCATATTGTTTTCACTGTCAAGAAGAAGAAGCTCCCTGTAGGTTTTGTCTGCGTTTTCCCAGTCCTTTGCCAATGCGTATGAACGGGCGAGCTTATAGTAGGCTGTAAGATACAAATCTTCGTTACGCATCGCAAGCTTGTAATATTGCGCGGCCTTTGCATAATTTTTGATTTCAAGATAGCCGTCAGCGATTGTGTTGTATTCAACCGCGATATTTTTTAGAATGATTTTAGATTCTCCAGGTATCATAAGAGAAGACGAGGCACATGAAACGAGAAAAAATGACGATAAAATTAAAAACTTAAAAATATTTTTCATTTTTTATTTTATCAAGGCCAAAATCTGGCTCTTTCTTAAAAGCAGCTCCACAATCGTGATTTGAGCCTGACCTGTCTGGGAGATTTTTGAGGCCATACCAAAAAGTCCGACTTTTAAAAGGGCTTCCGTTGCTTTGACTGTACGAGCGTCGCTGAGGTTTAAAACGAGCTTTACATTATAGTCGTAGCCTTTTACCTCGCTGTAAGGAGAGACTGCCGCATAAACTGATGTTACTGGCGTTTTTACATCCAAGGCACCAAAAAAATTCTTAAGCAAAAAACGCGGGCTAGGGGAGTAAAGCATCATATTTGAGGAGATATTTTCGTGAAGATATTTGTAATCGCTTTGAGAAATTGCCTGTGATAAAAGCTTTTCATCGCTTGTTAAGTCAGAATATGCGATTTTGTTGTATCTTTTTGCCATCTGGCTGATGTTGCCAGCCAAAAAAACATTCGACGAAGAAGGAATACAAAGCTCAAAGCCAGTGTCTTTATGCGTGTAAAATGTGTGGCCTTCCTTTGCTCCGGCTGTCCATCCGTTTTTTTCAGAAAGGGCTAGGGAGGCAAAGGCTTTAGGAAGGTTTCCGCTTGCTGACAGCTGAATTTTTCCGCTTGGAAGAATTGCTACATAAGCCATATCGAGCCGTTCCGTGATTTTCTTTGCGTCACTTTCAGCGATTTTACCGATTTTTTGAATGGCATTTGTTACAAATTCGCTGTTTGCCTGAACAGGAACGGTAAGATAAAGAGCTGCATCTCCGTCTAAAAGCTCAAAAGCGTCAACAGGAGCGATGTCAGGAGTCGATTTACAAGAAAAAAGAGCTGCCATCGCCAAAAACAGAGCGATGACCACCACAAAATTAGGCTTTTTCAATAGAAATGCTCCATGTTTTGTCGTCGGCTTCAACTGAGGTCGGCTTGGTAAGCGAGTCCTTCCATTCCTGAACCACAGCCAGTGTTTCTCCTGAGACAAAGTCTTTGAATTTGGCAAAAGCATCTTTCAGAACGCCGTCACCAGAAACGAAGAGCTTGATTCGGTCAGTGACTTCAAAGCCGCTTTCTTTTCGGAGATTCTGGATTCCTCGGATAAGGTCACGGACATAGCCCTCTTTTTTAAGCTCATCAGTTACCTTTGTGTCAAGGCCAACAGTAAGAGTGCCGTCATTTACGACCTTGAGGTCTTCTTTTTCGATGCGCTCGACGATGATTT
>CALGGS010000258.1 GCA_937915735.1 uncultured Treponema sp. | reverse complement strand
TTTGCTGAGTACACTAGGTGAAAGGGTAGGGCGCAACGAAGTGCGACCGTAGGGGGAGACTTCCCCCTTCATAATGACAAATGGAGACATTTATGAAACGGAAATTTTTTGTACTCATTCTTTTTTTTCTCGTAGGTCTTTCACTTTCGTCGAAAACCAAGCTCACTTTTAAGAACACGGTGGGTGCGGACAGCGATGAAATTGCTGACTATGATTTTTACTCTCGCTCTACGGAAAAAGAATATTCAGGTGTAGAATCGACAAACTCAGGGTTTTCGTTCGGCGACCAGGCTCAGCTTGACTTGGAAAATAAGCAGCTTTCTTTGCGTGCCCGTCTAACGGCTTTTTATCAGAATTTTGATGATGATATGGCGAAGTTTGTTGTGATTCCAGAGGGTTATGTCCACTATTCTCCAATTCCCCAGCTTGGCCTTGCTTTCGGCAACAATTTTTCCAAGCATTTTGCGATTCCGTCGGCTTATCTTGCGGCAGATGACACGACTACAAAGTATGGCAGACTTCTGACAGACAGCTTGGATGAGGAGCGATATTTTGGAAGCGATTCCTTTTCTGTATTTACGAACGGATTTGCCGCCGGCGTTACCAGTGACTGGACTTTGGGAACTTTTTGTTATTTGAAGCTTGCCGGCGGGGCTACGATGTATCCTGATGAAGATGAATTTGAAAAGGCGATTGATTTTGGAGTGAACGCAGGCGCAGAAGAGCTGCTTGATTTTGGTTTTACGGCTCACAATGTCACTGATGACGAGCGAAAATTCGGTGCTTTTGCGGGCTTTACAGGAAAAGAAAATCTTATTTTGAACGCTCATTTTTACTACAACTTTACGACCAGCGATTATCTTCCTGAAGAATGTGTCGTCGGCAGCGATGATTATGAAAACGATGTCTACAAATTCAAGAAGCAAAGCGCAAAATACGCTCTGGGGCTTACAGGCGGATATAATTTTGCAGAAAAAGGCTTGGGAATTTACGGAGATGTGATTACGGCTCTGACGAACGAGTACATCGGAACAATAAAATATTATGACTCGGACGGAAATTTAATCTCAACGGAAACTGCGACAATCATCAGGGGCGGGACAGTTGTAAAATACAAAAACGGTAAGGCAAAAAGAACCGATAAATTCACTCATGAGGGAATTCCGTTTTATGCACAGCTTCGTCTTAATTACCAGCTTTCAGAGAGCGTTGAGGCTCTGCTGAATTTTAAGATTCGGACTCTTTTGCATGCAAGTGATACGACTTGGATTACGGTTTATCCAAGGTTTAAGTTTGATTTGCCGGCAAATGCAGGAACAATCGGCACAGGAATCCGTTTTGATATGAATGCTGCCCGTGCTGACGGTCTTACGGCCCTTTCGATTCCTCTGACCTATACCTATAAATTTAAGAAAAAATTCTAGTTTGAAGGGCGGCGATTCCATAAATTGCCGCCGTTTCGCATCTTAAGATATTTGTCTTTAAATGAACTGCACTAAAGCCTTGGCTGCACAAAAGCTTTATTTCCTCTGGTGAAAGTCCTCCTTCACTTCCGCAAAAAAGAGCAATTTTTTTTAGATTTTCTTTGTTTTTTACGCTTTCACCAACAGAAACCGTAAAATCATTTCGCTCATAAAGGACTACGGCAAGGCTTTCGCTTTCTTTTAGGCTTTCAGCTTCAGATTTCCATAGTTCACACGCTGTTTTTAAGCTTACGCAAGGCTCAATTTTTGTTTCGACGGGACTTCCGCTTTGTTGTCTGGCTTCTTTTATGATTCTTTCAAACCTTTCTGAACGGAAGTTGATTTTTTCGCTTCCTTTTTGAGAAAATTCAGTCTGAACAGGGATAATTTTTGTGATGCCACATTCTGTTGCCTGGCGGACGATTTGGTCAAATTTGCTTGATTTTGGAAGTGCCATAAAAAGGGTAAACTCGCAGGAAGAAAGTAATGAGTTTTGTGTCGGAAGGTTTTCGCTTGAAGAGGCCTTGGAATCACAAATCTGGAGGGAAATTTTTTTTGACTTTTCATCGATTTTGCAGACAGTCATTTCCTGTAAAGCTCCGCCCAAAAGCCTTACATGAAGCATATCCCCAACGGAAAGACGGAGAATGCTTTTTAAATAGCGGAAATCCTTTCCGTTGATTGTGAGAAAACCGTCTGAATCAAGATTTTGTGTGGCGATATATTGTCGCATGGCTTTTGTTTACTTTTCCAGCGGATTTACGCCAAAAATAGATGCGAGCTGCTTTCGGGTGGCTTCCATGTCCTTTGGGTAAGGAGCCGTAAAAGTGACTTCATCGCCGGTTTTTGGGTGCTTTATGGTAAGAGAATATGCGTGAAGAGCGAGACGGCTTAAAAGAGGGCGTTCTTCCGCTTCGTTTCCGTTCCAGCGTTTTTTGATTTCAGAGAGAAGGACGGGATGCTGATTTCCAGAGTAAAGAGGGTCACAGACGATAGAAATTCCAAGAGATTGCAGATGAGCGCGAATCTGGTGAGTTCTTCCGGTTTTTGGCCGGGCTTCTATCCATGAATAAGGGCCGCATGAGCCAAGATTCTTAAAGTCCGTAATGGCAACTTTTCCGTATTTTTGATTTAAAACCGTGCGATGCCGTGCGTCTCCATCGACAAGAAGTTTTGAGTCGACTTTTTTTGTTTCCCACATCGGGTGTCCGAGAACAAGTGCGTGATAAATTTTCGTAACCTCGCGGTTTTCAAATTGCATTGAAAGATTTCGGTGGCTTTCGGCATTCCGTCCGTAAATTACGAGACCAGAAGTGTCCTTGTCGATTCTGTGGACTGCAAAAAGCTTGCCGAATTCTTTTTCGGCTTCAAGGTCGAGTCGGGGAGCTTCTTCGTCATAGCGGTCTTGCGCAATTAAAAGTCCGCTTCGTTTATTTAGCACAACGATGTCATCATCTTGATAAATTACTGTGTAGTCTGGCGTGATTTTCATTTTTAAGATTATAGCAGAAAACGCTCTTTTTTGTTAGAGTATAAGAATGAATTTTCTTGAAGAACGAATTTTAAAAGACGGCATTGTTCGTGAGGGCAATGTCCTTAAAGTTGACAGTTTTTTGAACCATCAGATTGATATTTCTTTGCTCGAAAAAATGGGCGAGGAATTCAAAAAGCGATTCGAGAACGAAAAAATCACAAAAATCTTAACGATTGAAGCGAGTGGGATTGGAATTGCTTGTATAGTTGCCCGTTACTTCGGCGTTCCGGTTCTTTTTGCAAAAAAAACTCAGAGCGTGAATATCGATGGTGATAAATATTGCGCGGATGTCGAATCATTTACTCACAAATGCACGAATCATGTTTTTGTTTCAAAAAAATATCTTTCGCCTTCCGACAGGGTTCTGATTATTGATGATTTTCTGGCTCGTGGAGCGGCGCTTTTGGGTCTGACTGAAATTGTCAGGCAGGCTGGCGCTCAGGTTGCAGGAATTGGAATTGCGATTGAAAAGGGCTTTCAGGAAGGCGGCGAGATTATCCGCAAAAAGGGCTTTCACCTTGAGTCGCTTGCGATTGTAGAATCGATGAATGACAAAACTGGAGAAATTAAATTTCGGGGATAAAATATGAAAAACGCAAAAATCGAAAACATTTACACATTGGAAGGAGCCGTTCCTTTAAAAAATGCACTTCCTGTTGGATTGCAGCATATTCTCGCAATGTTCGTTGCAAATATCACGCCGATTATGATTTTGGCAAATGTCTGCGGCATTGAGCCATCTCTTTCGGCCAGGCTCATTCAGAATGCGATGATTGTCGCGGGAATCGGCTCTCTTTTACAGCTTTTTCCTTTATGGCGAGTCGGTTCAGGTCTTCCTATTGTAATGGGAATAAGCTTTACATTTTTGAATACGGCAATCTTTATCGGCACATCTTATAACATCGGAACTGTAATCGGCTGTGTAATTGTCGGTGGTATTATCGAAGGCCTCCTTGGTCTTTTTGCAAAATACTGGATGAAAATAATTTCTCCGATTGTGGCGGCGACCGTTGTAACTGCGATTGGTTTTTCTCTGCTTTCAGTAGGTGCAAATTCTTTTGCAGGAGGGCAAGGCTCTGCAGATTTTGGTTCAGTCCACAACTGGATTATCGGAACTGTGACTCTTGTCTCTTGTCTTCTTTTTACGATTTTTACAAAAGGCTATATAAAAGTCCTTTCGGTTTTGTTTGGCCTTATCGTTGGCTATAGTGTCGCAATTCTTTTTGGTGCCGTTGATTTTACTGTTCTTTCTTCAACAAAAATCGTTTCACTGCCGGCATTTTTGCCATTTAAACCGGAATTCAATCTTGGAGCGATTATTTCGATGCTCGTGATTTATCTTGTTTCGGCCACAGAAACTATCGGAGACTCAACCGCTGTCTGTGAAACTGGCTTGAATAAAGAAATCTCGGAAAAAGAGCTTTCCGGAGCCCTTGCCGTTGACGGATTTGTAAGCTCAATTTCGGGGCTTTTTGGCTGTACGCCAATCACTTCTTTTAGCCAGAATATCGGGCTCGTGGCAATGACGAAGGTTGTAAACAGATTTACCATAGCGACTGGTGCCGTGATTATGATTATAGCGGGTATTTTCCCGATTTTCGGTGCGTTGCTTACTACTGTTCCTCAGGCCGTTCTCGGCGGTTGTACGATTATGATGTTCGGAACGATTGTTGTGGCAGGTTTTCAGCTTGTGGGAAAATGCGGTTATACGGCACGAAACACTACGATTGTGGCTCTTTCGCTGTCAGTCGGACTTGGTTTTACACAGTGCAATGAAATGTTCAAGATTTTCCCGAAAATCGTTCAGAGTGTCTTTGCTGAAAACTGCGTCGCCGTAGTCTTTGTACTTGCCATTTTGCTGAATCTGCTTTTGCCAAAGGATACTCAGGATTCTTGATTGAGAATTCCGATTTCTTTCAGCCAGGGAAGCAAATCTCTGTCGTTCCAGTGAGTTTCTTTCATAATGGCACTTGTTTCTTTCATTCCGAAGCCGTGACCGCCCCTTGGGTAAGTGACAAAAAGATGCGGAATATTTTTGTCGGCAAGTGCTTTTTCGAGTCTGACAGAATTTTCGTAAATAACTACGGGGTCATCCTCACAAGCGAGAATGAAGGTTGGCGGCATATCATCCGGGACATTCAACTCCATTGAAAATTCGTCTTTAAGGGCTTTAGAGTAAGAGTGTCCCCAAAAATTCCAGGGACGCCAGCCCTTTGTCGCATTTGGCTCACTCCATTGGTGTCCGAGCAGACTTCTGCGAGACCATCTGTGAGAGATGTCGTCCTGCATTGAAACGACAGGATAAATTGGCATTACAAAATCAGGCCTTAAGCTTTCGCTTGTTTTAATTCCAAGTTTTGAAAGCTCATCGTGAGTTGAGGCAAATTCACCGGCCATTGTGACTAAATGCCCGCCGGCGCTAAAGCCAATTGCTCCGATTTTGTTTTTGTCGATTCCGTATTCTTCTGCATGTTCGCGAATATAGACAAGAGCCATTTGAAGGTCTTCAAGCTGGTCAGGGTAGTGGTGGCAGTTGTATGCGACCCTGTACCTTAAAACAAAGGCTTGAAAACCGTGTGAAGAAAACCAGCGTGCCGTAGCAAAACCTTCCCTTGGCATTCCCAAGTGATGGTAGCTTCCGCCCGGACAAATTATTACAGCGGGGAATTGAGATGCTTCACTTTGCAAAGCATTGTCATTCTGAGGGGCAGCCGCCGAATTCCGTTTTGCTGGGCAATAATACAGAATCGTGTCGCGTTTTTGAGTTTCCATTTTGGGAATATTTTCCCACAAAAAGATTCTTTTTTCGTAATCCCTTGCAAAACTTAAGCCCGTAACGCAAAAAAAAGCAAAAAAGAGAAAAAGTTTTAAAAATTTGTCCTTGTGAGAAGAAATCATTTGAAAAGCTTTTTGATTTCGCTCGAATAAATTTCGTTGATTCGGTAGCGCATCATTTCCTGTTTTGCAGAAAGCTCGACTCCGACCTCAAAGGGCTTTTCCAGAAGACCGATTTTGTTGATTCTCTCGTAAGATTTAAATCCGTTCTTTGCGTTTACTCTCGTTGCAACCTCAGTTTCGATTAAATGCAGAACCTCGTCACTTTTTACCATATCAGAGTATTTTTTGTAAGGAAGCTTTGCGTCTGCACAGAAAGCTTCGATTTCGCTCTGCTCAGGAACGACAAGGGCTGCAAGATAGCGCTGGTCCTGTCCCAAAACGACTGCCGTCTGAATGAATCTGGATTCCTGCATTTTCATTTCGATTGGAAGAGGCTCGACATTTTCGCCGCCAGTCTGAACGATTGTGTCCTTCATTCGCCCGCACAAAACAATTTCGTTGTTCGCCGTTAAGCGGGCCAAATCGCCCGTGTCGAACCAACCGTTTTCATCGATTACTTTTGCTGTAAGCTCCGGCTGCTTGTAGTAGCCCTTCATTACGGTGCCGCCCTTTACTTCGAGAACGCCTTTTTTGCCTCGCTTAAGCGGCTTTCGAGTGAGCGGGTCTACGACTCGGGCAGAAACGCCACGAACTGGCGAGCCGACATTTCCCAAAACAGGGCGGGAAATCGGGCGCACCGAGATGATTGGGGAAGTTTCGGTTAGGCCGTAGCCTTCTGAAAGCTTGATTCCGATTGCCCAGAAAAATTTATCGACAGCAGGAGGAAGCGCTCCGCCGCCAGGAACTCCCGAACGGAAGCTTGTTCCGAGCATTTTTTTGATTTTCCGGAAGATAAGAGCGTGTCCCAAAAGCTTAATGGGGTAGCAGATAAGCCAAGGAAGAACGAAAGCCGGCCATTGAAGCCATCTTTTGTCCATTCCGTAGCGCGTAGTTCTGTCAAAAAGAACCCTGTCGAGCTTTGAGTGGAAAAGGGCGATATTTGTAAAGAATCTGAACAGGCTGAATGTGATTCCGCCGGTTTTTCGCATTTTTCGCCAGATTCCATCGTAAACAGCCTCGAATACACGGGGAACGGCCGGCAAAACCTGGGGATTTAAAGTCTGTAAATCTGCAAGAAGAACAGGACCAACTGGCTTTGAGTAACAGATTGTAGCGGCCTGATTCATAACGACATATTCAACTGCTCTCTGGTAAGCGTGCCATACCGGAAGAACCATAAGACCACGGTCTCCAGGGAAAAGATAGATTCTCTCACAAACCTCGTCCAGCTGAGTGATAAAGTTTCCGTGGGAGAGCATAACGCCCTTTGGCTTACCTGTAGTTCCCGAAGTGAAGATAATTGTGGCTAAATCGTCCCATTTGCCTTTTTCGATTTCTTCGTCAACCTTGCCAGGATTCTGCTCGTTGTATTTTTTACCTTCTTCAACTATTTGCTCAAAAGAAAAAAGATTTATGCCTGCTTTTTTTGTTTCCTCGATATCCTTGTCCGTTGGAGGGTCAAAAACAATCATTTCGGTGACAAGGGGAAGCTTTTCTTTTATTCCTAAGATTTTTGTGATTTGGCTTGAATTTTCTACGATAACTCGCTTACATTCAGCAAAGGACAGAATATATTCCAAATCGCCGATTGTAGCGTCACAACCGCGGGGAACATCGATTGCGCCTGTCATCATCAAGCCCATGTCGGCGTGCTCCCATTCCTTTCGGTTGTCAGAAATTAAGCCGATATGCTCTTCGCGTTCAACGCCGTGAGCAAGCAATCCCCCGGCGAATGCTACAGAAAAATCATAAGCTTCTTTGTAAGTTGTAGGCTCAAAATGCCCGTCTTTAAAACGAGTCATCTGAAAAGCAATTTCTGGGTATTCTTGTGCTCTCTTTCTAAAAAGACGCGGAAGGGTCGTTTCCATAAAAATCTCCTGAAGATAGATTTCTCCATTTCTCAAAATTATAATGGGATTCTCTAAAAATTGCAATTTTTAGAGATAACTCGAGTTTTTAGAGATAAACGCAATTAAAAAATTTTCACCTTTAAGCCAAGCGTAACCGTAAAATTCTCAAACTCTACGCCTGAGTCCTGGCCTGTGTTGTAATAATTATCTTGTTTTGCTCCATCGAAAGTGTCCGAAAACAAAGTTCCCCTTTCAATTTCAAAAGTAAAAAGATAATTTGCCCGCAGTGAAATCTCAAAAACCTTTGTGACAGAA
This sequence comes from uncultured Treponema sp., assembly GCA_937915735.1. GTDB lineage: Bacteria > Spirochaetota > Spirochaetia > Treponematales > Treponemataceae > Treponema_D. The sequence goes on along the minus strand of CALGGS010000258.1, from coordinate 9,109 downwards.
AAAAATGCCCCTGTGCCAATCGAAAGAAGATTAAAATATGAGAATTGAATCATGCGATAGTGTTTTTTGTACATTTCTTTTGTCGAAGAATCTTGTGCATGGTGAGAATCAATGGCATAAAAATAAGAAAATGGCGAGATAAGAAAGCAAAAATCAAAATTTAAGCGGGAAGATGGCGAAATCTTCGTGTTAAATCCGAAAAAAGTAAAAAGCGAGTGCCTGAAAAAATCAATGCCGGCGAGTTTTCGCGTGACATAGCGGCCTTTTTCATCGCTGTAATAGGTGTCGGGAAAGTGCGCTGCATCATCATCATACCACCAGTGATTTTTACCGTCTGCGGAGTGCTTATAATCTCCGTACCAGCCTTCTGCACTTCTTCGCTCAAAAGAATCATAGTTGTGCCGGACGCTTACGATTGGAGAAAAAGTGAGCCAGTCATTTGTCTTAAAATCATAGTAAATTTTAAAATCCGCCTCGTAATTTTCTACAGCCTCATTGTCTCCGACTGAGAATGTCGTTTTCATTGAATAATCGTTCGTGTTGAGCCAGTCAGAATCTTCCATCGTGCCAGCGGTCTGTTCAAAAAGCGAGGAAGAAAAGCTGAAATCAAGATGAAGATTTTTGTATGAGGTCAAAAGCCTTGTGCCAAAAAGAAAAACATTCCTGTCCCATTCAAGATAGCTGATTTTTTTGTCGCTGGGAGATGAGTAATATAAGATTTCTCCGAGATGACCTGCCGTGTATGAAAAAGTCGGTTCGACAGACAGATGAAAATTTTTTGCTATTTCTTTTCCAGAAAAGTCAAAAAGCTGAGCGTTCACAGAAAAAATTGAGAAAAAGAAAATCACTGACGAGAAGAAAATTTTTACAGAACGCACAGGCCTTTTCCTAAAAACTCGCTCAACGGAGCGTCTTTTTTTGCTGTGTAAAATTCACCCATATAAAACCAGCCGATTTTGCCGTTTGGAAGGGGAATCTTTTCGCCGCCAAGCCAGATGAATTTGTCAGCTCTGGCTCCTTCGGTTAAAGCTTTAGAAGACCTGTGTTTTTCAAGACAGGCTTCCCGGCTGCTCTCGAAGTGACTTATCATTTTTGCGATGAAATTTTTTGGAACAGTCGGGCGGGGAACCGGAAAATTGAACCATTTTTGGATATTTTTTTGAATGTCTTGTCCGTGCATCCATTGATTTAGTGAGAATTCCAGCGCCGGGCCGTATTTTTCGGATTTTTTTTCGCCTTCAAAATGAAGTCCGTTTTTTGCGAAGAGAGGCGCATTTTTTTTCTGTTGGGGATCGATTGGCTTTAAGTCAGGAATTTTCCCTTCCTGCCATTCCTTGTAAGCACGGGAATGTCGGGTAAGGACGAATTTATGCCAGAAAGAAGAGTCCAAAAGTCCGTTTTCGTAGAACTGCCGGAGTGTTTCCATTGAGTTGATTAAATCCTGCTCCTTTTCCCACCAGTAGCCGTAAATCATATAGGCATGAACCAAGATTCCAGCCTCTTTGAAAGCACAGCAGGCACTGACGATTGATTGCAAATCAGTTCCCTTGTGAATTGCGTCAAGTCCGTTTCCTGTGGCGCTTTCAAGGCCTGCAGAAACGCCGATTAAGCCACCGTAAGCCAAAAAGTCTGCAACATCGCGAGTGAATGATTTTTCAAAGCGGACATTTCCCCACCAGGTAATTGGAGAATTATGAGCGATATTTTCTCGCGCAAATTGGAGCATCAGGGCGGGTGGCATTGCTTCGTCTACAAAATGGATTCCGTAAACGCCTTTTTTTTCGCATTGTGAAAGAAGTCCTTCATAAAGTCTTTTTACATTTGTCGGGCAATATCCTTTAACATAATCGAGCGTGACATCGCAGAAGGCGCATTTATGCCAGTAACAGCCGTGTGCCATATAAGCCTTAATCCATGCTCCGTCCGACCAAAGCCTGTGCATAGGATTCGTGTCGTCAATAAGACGGGGATAAAGGGAAAAATCTATGTCAGAGAAGTCGGGAATCAAAGACATTGTGATTTCTTTTTCATAAGCGACTGCTTCCGCATAAGCTACTTCGTCTTCGGAAAGAGGAGGGATGATTGTAACGGCGCTGTCATTATCTGGCTTGCGGCGATAATCTTTTACAAATTGCCTGAGCTTAAAAACCGGCTTGATTTCACTTTCTTCATTTCGCATTACTAATTGCTTATAACTTGCATATCCCCTGTCGTAGCAGATTGCATCGCAATATTTTGCCAGCAATACTTCCTTCGTTTCTCGCAATTCTGTGTTTACAAAGCCTCCGCCGAAGCAGACATAAGCTTTATCGCCAAAACGCTCTTTAAAAAATCGTCCTGTTGCAAGGGAAGCGGCAAAGGTTCCTGGGAATGGAATCGAAATAAGAACGAGAAGTTCTGGGGATTTTAAGGGGTAGGGAGCGACGGCTTTAGCCGGCAAAACCTGTGAAGATGCGAAAGCAGCTGTAGCGAGGGGATTCTTCAGCATCGGCTCATAAAATTCTTTTAGAATCGGGCTGTCGGCTCCTTTTGCAACTTCTTCAAAACTCGACTCGCTTACGGTGAGGCTTTCAGCATAACGAACCAGAGAAAAATTTTTATCGAAGGCAATCTGAATAAAATCTGCTAAATCGGCAAGGGCAAAACTCGCAAGAGAGCGGGCATCGTCGGTGGTAAGGTCGTGCTCTAAATTCGCAAGGTAATTTTCCATTCTCGCACCCCGCGGAACATGGGCGCCAAAAACGAAGCGATGGGCATTTTCAAAGCCAGAATTTACCCCTCCGGAAAAGCTTTTTTCAGAGAATGGACGCAAAATCGCCGTGATAAAATCTATCCACTGAATCCAGAGATTTTTCTGAGAGACATATCTGCGCAAATTAAAGGCCGTTGCTTCATCGCCTTCTTTTTCTGCCTTGTCTGCAAGACGAAGGGCATTTTCAGAGCAAAGCGAAAAAAGCCTCGTAAGTCCTTTTTTTGAGAAAATTTCGTAGAAAAGCGCGATGTTCAAGTCCAGCCATTTAGCTTCATAGCCGAGAGATTTAAAAAACGAGGAAAGATATGCCCCGCTGGGATAAGCTGTGTTCAGCTGGGCGATTGGGGGCTGGATAATCAGGACATTCATTTAGAGAGATTATAAGTCGAAACAGCTTTTTTTTCAATTTCGCGCATCTTGCGGCTCTTATGGGCTTTCTTATCTTTGTCTAATTAGCCCAAATGTCGACTTTCGTCACTCACAAGAAAATTGTGTTTAAAATCGAAAAAGACACGTTCGCTTCACACGCGCAGCCTAAAGCATTTATTTTTTATGCGATTGGTGGGGCTAATAGGGTTTTGCTCCATGAGGGATTTTCTCACCTGCGAGTGTTCCGCGCCCGCACTGCTTTTTCGTTTAAAAACGCTATTTTTTCAATAACTGTAAAGAAAAGTCGAAATTAGGGCTAATTACGGGAATCTCTAAAAATTGCAATTTTTAGAGATACCCTTACTGCTTACTTTAACATTTCGTCTTTTTTCGTTAAAATATGAGACAGAATGAAGCCAAAAATCTTTGACAATAAACCTTTAAAATCATTCAATCCGCTTGTGGCTTATGCAGGAGTTCTTTTTGGTCCCCCGAGCTTTATTACTAATTTTAAATGCTTTGCAACTATTCTAAAAGAATTTTTTTTTCTGCAATATTTCGAAAAAATTCATATCCTGCATATTCCGATTGTACATGTTGACCATTCTCTCGACAAAAAGATTCCCTTCACGCCGTCTAAGGTTACAATCTATCTTGATTTTATAAATCATTGGGTCCGTCCCCTTGCAATGCTCGTTAAAAAGTTCGGCTTTTGGCACGCAAGCGTCCTTACGAAAAAGTGGATGCTTCGTTTCAGAAAGCTTTATCAGTGCTGTGGAAAAATTTATCACTTTCGTCTGACTACGACGGACCGCCCTCTTTACAAGGAAACAAAGGAATTCCGTCAGATTCATGCGCTTGACCCCCACTATCTTTGTGTTCCAAGCCTTCATGTAGCTACGGTTTTTCTCGCTTACGGCTTTTACAGGCACATTTTTGAAACGGAGGACTTTAGCGAGACCGAAAAAAGTCAATGGGGCAAGGAGCTTTATGAAGGGGCTCTCGAAATAACAGAGACGGTTTTGTATGTAAAGCAACATTCCGTAAATTGTATTCCGGCTGCCCTATATCTTGTCGTTTCAAATTTTAAGGAATGGCTTTCAATCGAAGACGCAAGAGCCTTCATTGACAGCTTGTTTTTAACTCCCGAAGGCTTTACAGAAAAAGATTCAATGGAAATCCGAAATTATATTCGTTCAAGCTTTGAAAATTATCTTGCGGAAAGCGAAAAATGCGGAAATTGGTACGAGCCAATCTGGAATTTTCTGGCAGCTTATGAAAAGACTTCCGAAAATATAAAGGGCTGAAGAAAATGAAAAAGTCTGTTTTAAGTTCTCTGAAATATAGCATTTTCAAAATCCTCTTTTTTGTCCTTTCTGCTATCATTGTTTTCGTGCTTTTTATGGGACGCAATAGCGAAAATAAAAAGCTAATCAATAATGAGCCGAAAACCTTCGACAAGGGCTGGTATTATTATTCAAAATATGGCGAAAGAATCGAAATTCCCTCGCTTCCGGTAAAAATTCCTGCAGAAGACGGAATTTCCAGAATCTATCATACGCTTCTGCCGCTTGAAGATGGCAATGTCTCGCTTTGTTTTTATTCAGAGCATCAGGACATTACCGTAAGACTCAACAATTCTGTGATTTACTCCTTCAGTACGGCAACGCATCCTAAAAATTTAATATCATATCGTTCTGTCTACAACCTTATTGAAATCCCAAGATTTTACGAAATTTCAACGCTTTGCATCGAAACTAGAACTAGCGTAAAATCCTGCGAAGGCCTTTACAAGGATATTCTTCTTGGTGACCGTTCTCAGGTTCTTTTTTCTATCGTAATGGAGCATATTTCCAGCTTTTTGCTCGGCGTTATGTTCATCGTCGCCTCTATTTTCCTCTTCTGTACAAGCCATCTTTTTACCCGCTCAAACAGAAAGGATTTCACTCTCCTTCACTTGTCTCTTCTTACATTTTGCATTGGATTGTGGCAGTTGGACGATTCAACCCTTCTGTTTTTCTTTACCGGCTATCTTCCTCTTTTGTGGTGCTTAAAATATATGAGTCAGCTTTTTATGCCGATTTTTACATATTTTTTCCTGAATAGCATTATAGAAAAGCCAAAATCAAAATTCATAAACGCAATTTTCTGGATAATAATCGCAACTATTTTTGTACAGCTCTTATTACAGATTTTAGGAATTCGTGCCCTTACCGATACGGTTTTTATGTCACATTTTATTTATGTGGCAATTTGTCTTTACACTGTCGTTACTCTTTTCAAGGAAGAATGGCTCAAGGAAAGCAGGCTGAAATATCTTCTCGTTTTTTCAATGCTGATTTCCGTCGTGATTTTTACCTTTACGGCATTTTCCCTGTTAAACAAGCAATTTTTAAGCTCCGTGATGAGCTTTGGCCTGGCGGTGATTTTTATCGCAATGATTTTAATCGCTTATCAAAAGCAGCTTAAGCTTTTTGAGGCAATCAATAAGGCTGATACCTACAAGAACCTCGCTTTTATTGATATGGCGACAGGCGTGAACAACAAAACGGCATGGTACACGCTAATCGAAAATTTTAATGAAACGACTCGTCCGCAAGGTGAGTATTGCTTGATTGTTTTTGATATGAACAACCTCAAAAAAATTAATGACAAGTACGGACACTTAGTTGGTGACAAGGTAATAAAATCTTTTTGTGATTGCATTACGAAAATTGTAAACGGAAAGGGCGAAATATACAGAATCGGCGGAGATGAATTCGTCTGTGTCTGCCAGAATCTTTACCGCGAGAATATCCTGACTATGCTCCACCATTTTGATGAAGCCGTGGCGGAGCAGGAGGATAATGAATTTAAATTTTCGGCGGCTTATGGCTACGAATTCTTTACGCCAAAAAGCCCAGCGGATTTTAAGATTGCGATGGAAAAAGCCGACGAAAAAATGTACTCACGAAAAACTGAGATGAAGGAAGGCCGTGAGTAATTTTTGCTAGAGCTGAGTGCTTTGCCGGCTTGTCTGTGAGCTTGAGCTTGCCTGAGCGGAATCCTTTCCGTCCAGCGTGACCTTTATTTTTTTGTATTCGTTGTTTCGGAAAACAGTGACCGTTACGGTGTCTCCCGGTCTTTTTGATTCAAGAGCGCTCGTGTAGTCGGCGTAAGTTCTTACGGTGATGTTGTCGATTCCCGTGATGATGTCGCCGCCTAAGTAAATTGTCGTCGGATTGAACCGGCTTCCGTACTGAACCTGCTCTGTTCCGCCTAAAATTCCTGACTTTTCGGTAGAAGAGCCTTTTTCAACCTCGCTTACTAAAATTCCCGTTGAGATTGAAAGTCTGGCGTATCGGGCGATTGAAGAAGTCATCTGGACTGGAGTGATTTTTAAAACCCCGCGGTTTACTTTCCGGTATTTTATAAGGTCATCAACAACCCTGCGTGCCGTGCTGACAGGAACTGCGAAGCCAACGCCTGCGGAAGAGCCTGAATTTGAGATAATCATCGTGTTGATTCCGACCATTTTTCCGTTTGTGTCCAAAAGAGGACCGCCTGAGTTTCCAGGGTTGATTGCCGCGTCGGTCTGAATCATATTCCGGATGATGACATTCGTGCTTTCCTGAATTGGTCTGCCCAGCCCCGAAATGATTCCTGTTGTCATAGTGCGTTCCAGAGCGAAAGGATTTCCGATTGCTATTACCTTTTGTCCGACCTTTAAGTTGTTTGAGTCGCCGAAATCGATTGTTTTTAAAGTTACATTGTCAGGCGGATCAAATTTTATGACGGCGATGTCGCTTTCTGTGTCTTTTCCGATTACAGTTCCTTCGTAAGAAGTTCCGTCTGCAAGTGAGATGTTGATTTTGCTTGCGTTTGAAATTACATGAACATTTGTGACGACATAGCCCCGCTTATCGATGATTGAGCCTGAGCCAGAACCGCCTTCCTGAACGACAGGCTCCAAAAACCAGTTGATTCCCATTACCTGAGTCGTTATGTTTACTACAGCCTCGTTGCATTTTTCGTAGACAGAAATGTTCTGCTCCTCGTCCTGAGTGTACTGGGAAGAGTAGGATTTACTTGCGACAGGAATAGCCTTTTCTTCGATTATTTTTGAAGAAGAAAAATCGTCATTTCCGGCTGTGTTTTTTGAGATTTCAGATTTTTCTGATTCATCGGAATTTTTTTCTGAAAGTTCTGCCGCTTCGCTTGAATTTCTGTCATTCGCAGGATTATGGGAGAAATAAAAAACTCCGGCAAGAGCGACAAATGCCCCAAGGCCAATCCCCAAAAAAGTGGATTTTACAAGCTGAGAGCGAGAATATAACTTCATTTTGCATCTCCGATTCCAGATTCCGCCGGCACTTCTGCGCTTTGCGCGCTTTCATTTGAGGCCTGGGCTTTTTCTGCTTCACGCTGAGCCGCTTTCTCTGCTTCGCGCTGAGCCGCTCTTTCTGAACGCGCATCCATTCGCTTCTGGGTTTCTTCGTCCATCTCAAGCTCAACATAGAATGTCTTTGCTTTTGAGTTTTCGATATAAACGAAATTTTCGACAGGCTTATAGCCTTCTTTTTCGGCACGGAGAAGATAGTAGCCTTCGACAAGACTTGAAATAGTAAGAGGAGTTCTTCCCTGTAAATTTCCGTTCAGATAAATTGCAGAGCTTTTTACGCTTGTCTTAAAAACAGCCTTTGTTCTTCCAAAAGAAAGATTAGAAACCTCTTCGGCTTCAAGCTCCGGAATAATTGCAAAAGCATCGGCCGAATCACTTCCGGCTTTTTCGTCATTCTGTTCGTTTTTTGGCTGGCTTTCGGCATCCTGTGCAAAAAAAGGAGAAAGAGAAATTATTGAAATAAGACCAACAATAAATAAAATTCGTTTCATAATTCATTATCCTATCAGAAAAAAAAGTTATTCTCAATTATTTGAGCAATTCTTTTTCGATTTTGTAGCGGCTGCCGCAGGTATGGCAGACAACTTCAAGAGGATTGGGGTCATTTGCGATTATGTCGGCCAGCTCTGCCTTTGGAAGCGCCTTAATGTGACTTACGAAGCCTTCTTTTGAGCAGGGGCAGTCAAAAATCACTTCGCGGTTCAGCGTTACCTGAGGCTTGAATTCCCGGAAAAGTCCGTAGATTACATCTTCCATGTCGCCTCCGTCACTGAACCATTTTCCGATTGAAGGCATTGCACGGAATGCGTTTTCGACTCGCTGAGTCAGTTCGTCATCTGATATTTCTGAAAATTCTGATTTTGAAGATTTTTTTCCGCCAAAAGAAGGCATTTTCTGCAAAAATAAGCCGCCAGCGCCAATAACGCGACCAAGATTGTCAAACTGAACGCTCGTGTTGAAGGCCGTGTCAGTCTGCTCGCTCTGAGAAAAATACCAGGCCAAATCCTGAGCAATATTTTTGTGAACGATTTCGACTGTTCCTGTCTGAGCTTCTTTCATTCCTTCGCCAATCCTCGAAATTGAAAGGGTGCCTTCCCCAAAAAACGGCGACAAATCCCAGCTTTCAAGAGGTTTTTCGATGGGGATTTTGTCCTGAAGCAAATAACCTCGCACATAGCCGGTGGAGTCTGCCTCGACAGAAAAGCCTGCCGCCGGTCCGTTAGTGTCGTATCTGAAGGTAAGGTGCTCCCGGCCCTTCATTGTAGGAATCAAGAGAGCTGCGCAAAGGCTTGCCTGACCCAGAATCATAGTCTCAAGAATTCCAAGATTGTGCTGAGCCCTCATCTGATTGACAAAACGAGTTCCGTGAAAAAATGCACCTCGAAAGCGACCGTCCGCCATAATGAACATCGTCATTTCGTCCTTGTGAAGTTTTTCAAGATGCGAAATCAAATCCTTATCAGTAATTTCTGCCTTAATCATTCCAAAAGTATAGTGAAAGTCGTAAAAAGTTGGAATATTGCTTGCCCTGTCAAGGATTCGCTTGAATATGAAGCCCTAATTTCGACTTTTTGAATTTGCCAAACATTAAATTGAACACTTGCATG
>CALGGS010000257.1 GCA_937915735.1 uncultured Treponema sp. | reverse complement strand
CAAAACGCTTGAGAAGCGTTTTGAGCGAGTCTCCGAGCAGCTATGCTGCGAAGGCATAGTGAGGGGCACGCCCGGATTTGTAATGACAATAATCCAGAATGTGTGGTAAAATAATTGTACTGGAGGAAATTATGCCTAAAGCTTTACTTGATTTTATGGGATTTAAGTTTTTTTTCTGGTCCAATGAAGAAAAACGGATTCATGTTCATGTATGCAAAGGTAATCCAAGAGCAAATGCAACAAAATTCTGGGTCACACATGATGGTGTTGAACTTGCTTATAATGATGATTCTATTTCATCAGACGATTTGAGTAAAATTCAAAAATATATATGGGCGAACCGTGATACCATTATTGCACGATGGGTTCAATATTTTGGACTCTAGGAGGTTTTTATGGGAATTTATTATAGTACAATTGACAATATATCTCTTTCTTTTTCTAAAATTCATAAAAATGGTATTTTTGATGAAATAGACTTTCGTTTTGAGCGTCCTAATGACAAAGGTGGTTTTGATTTTGCAGAAGGAAAGCTGCCGAATAATATGTTTTATAAAACCTACGGCTTTTCTGAAGATGAATTACTGGAGCTGGAGCAATATCTTAGAAATAACGCCTTTTTAATCTGGGAAATTGCAAAAGAAGCCGCATAATCAAATATTCTGATCATTTGGGGCAGGTTTAAAAACTACACTTTCCAGAGTTATAAAAACTGTTGATGATGAATCTGCTATACGAACGGCTTTTACACAGCCAATTTCTGGGCGAGCACCTGAAATGCGTGGAAATGGATTAAAATTTGTAATTTCGTCTGTGGTAGAAAATAAATGGCATCTTTTTTATCAGTCAGGAAATGCAGTTTGTAATGCTGATAAAAATGGATATTCTTTTGGAACTTCATCATATAATCATGAAGGGTGTTTTTGTATTTTGTCGTGTATGGGGAATTAAATGATTGTTGATATGTCGTCTTTTGGTGAAATGTTAATGTCTCGTCCCGCAGGTCGTGAAGCGTTTATGGGAGCGTCTGCTTATATCTTTAATGAATTAGAAGATGGCGAAGTTGTTTCACTTGATTTTTCAAAGGTAAAAGTTCTCGCACCATCTTGGGCTGACGAGTTTATAACAGGAATAAAAAGTAAATTTCATTCTCCAATTGAATATCTTAATACAGATAATCCTTCTGTTGCAGCATCCTTAAAAACTGTATTGGAACCTGTTGATGTAAGCAAATATCAAAAAGTTGTTTAATCTTCACGTACATGGGAATTTTGGAATAACCCCCGCGTGAGGGATTGTAAGGGTGAGCGACAGCGAAAACACACCGTAGGTGTGGTCGGAGGCGATAGCCGTAGCCCTGAAAAGCCCGACCCGAACATAGGGAGCGACCCGACAGGGGCAAAACGCTTGAGAAGCGTTTTGAGCGAGTCTCCGAGCAGCTATGCTGCGAAGGCGTAGTGAGGGACACGCCCTATATTTCTCCTTGACGGCAGAGAAGAATTGCATTATATTATGTATGTAATCGAAAGGTTACATTGGGCTGGTCAACATGCGACCCAGGTCCATCTACCGGCGAGGAAGTTCCTCGCCTTTTTTTATGGAGAAAAAAATTGAAAGAACTGGATTTCCGTTGTGTTTAATGCTTTGCTTCCGAATCCGATTTTCCGTAAAGCAATGCCAGATACTGTAAATTCCAAGAAATCCGTGCTATAATACAAAGGAAACAATCAAAACAGTCATAAAACATGAAAGCAAAGAGGTACTAAATGCTTAATGTGAACAACAACGCTTCAATTATGAAGCAGGACATTCTCGTCCGTATTGCAAAATTGCAACTAGAAGGAAAGCTTGAAGAGGGCGTTCATTACATTCCGAAAGAGATGGTTCCAAAAGGAAGTCCTTCTATTCGATGCTGTGTCTATCACGACCGGGAGATTATGCGGACTCGCGTTATGGCTCGGATGGGTTTTTCTGTCGAGAATATCGATGATGAAAAGCGTCTCGCCGATTACGCGCACGAGGCCCTGGAACGAGAAAAACCGACTTGGCCAATGCTCACATTTTTAAACGACGCCTGCAACGGCTGCGTTAAGTCAAAATATCTTCCAACGGATGCTTGTCAGGCTTGTCTTGCGCGTCCTTGTAAGATGAACTGCCCTAAAAAGGCAATCGAAATTTACGATCACCGTGCCCACATTGATCCGGCAAAGTGTATAAACTGCGGCATGTGTATGCAGAACTGCCCTTACCATGCGATTGTTCGCATTCCGATTCCTTGTGAAGAAGCTTGTCCTGTCGGTGCAATTACCAGAAACGAGGAGACGGGTCACGAGCAGATTGACTATGACAAGTGTATTTTCTGCGGAAAGTGTATGAGCAGCTGCCCGTTCGGTGCCGTAATGGAAAAATCTCAGCTCGTCGATGTCATCAAGCACATTATGAGCGGGAAAAAAGTAGTCGCAATGTATGCTCCTGCTATTGGCGCCCAGTTTAAGGGAGCAAAGGTCGGTCAGCTTGAAAGCGCTCTTTTACAGGCAGGCTTCAGCCGGGTCTGGGAAGTTGCGATTGGAGCTGACATCACGGCAGACAAAGAAGCCGCAGAGTTTGCTGAGCGAATGGAGCGTGGCGACAAAATGATGACAACCAGCTGCTGTCCGGCCTATGTCCGTGCCGTTCAGATTCATGCCCCGGAGCTGAAGGGCTGTGTCTCGGAGACAAAGTCTCCTATGATTTACACCGCCGAACTTGCAAGAAAAGCTGACCCTGATTGCATTACGGTTTTCGTAGGCCCTTGCCTTGCAAAAAAACGGGAAGGCTTTGACAGCGAGCTTGTCGATTATGTTCTGTCGGTGGAGGAAGTAAGCGCGCTTCTTACGGCAAAAGGAATTGAAGTTTCAAAAATGGAAGCAAAACCAGGAAAATACAATCCCACTGTTTCCGCCCGAAACTTTGCAAAAACCGGGGGCGTTGCCGAAAGCGTTAAAATCCGCCTAAAGGACACTTCGATTCTACGCCCTGTCGTCATCAACGGTCTTGACAAGAGCGGCGTAAAGGCATTGCAGAATTACGGGAAAATCAATGCCGGAACTATTCCGACTCCGGCCGACTGTCCGAACCTTATCGAGGTCATGGCGTGTGAGGGTGGCTGTATAGCAGGTCCTGCCGTTATCATGAACCCGAAAACAGGAGCGGCGCTTCTCAATATGTACGCAAACGCAGGCTCTTCCGTTCTTGTTGACGGAATCCCGCCAAAGTGCGACATGGATGAAGTGATTAAGAATGAGGCGTGAGTTTGGATGGACGGGCTAATTCATTAGGAATGAGGAGAGAGAAGAGAGGAGCGAGTGCTTAGGGGTGAGGGGAAAGCCTTCCCCTACGCCCGCACATTGTTGCGTGCTACCCCTTCTACGGGTGGCTTTGCCCCCCGTAACGCCCCCTAATTCGTGTCATTTCGACTGGAGCGCACGAAGAGAGCGAAATGGAGAAAACTATGTTTTGTCATTATCGGGCGTGACCCGAAAATCTATTTAATTGCAATACAAGAGATTGCCGCATCTAAGCAAGGGCGACAAGCAATGC
>CALGGS010000256.1 GCA_937915735.1 uncultured Treponema sp. | reverse complement strand
ATCGACGAAACGAATGTTTATCAAAAAGAAAATCCACACACACGCAAATTTATGGACAAGCTTGTAGCTGACAATATGGCAGAAGGCAGTCACCTTGCCGGCAAAGAAAATTTCCTCAGCTTTTTAGATGCCGTAAAATCTGGCAAGCACGGTCTTATCTTAATGGAGCATTATTCAAACACAGATTTGCCGGCACTTTGCTATCTTCTAGAGCATGATTTAGGAGAAGAAGGCAAAGACCTTTCAAAGCGAATAGTCGCAATCGCAGGAATGAAGCTGAACGAAGCCGATCCAATGGTTCGGGCCTTCGCGGAAAGTTTTACGAGAGTCGTAATCTACCCTACCCGTTCTCTCGACAAGGCAGAAGAAAAAGCAAAATCTGAAGAAGAACGGCTCGAAGAAGAAAAACGGGCAAGGACAATCAACCTTGCTGCAATGCGCGCAATGGACAAATGCAAGAGGGACGGCGAAGTAATCCTGGTTTTCCCAAGCGGAACCCGCTACAGGCCGGGACATCCCGAAACAAAACGAGGCTTACGCGAAATTGACTCATACCTGCGCATGTTCGATGTAATGATTTTAGTCACAATTAACGGAAGCGCGCTTACAATCGATATGAATAATCCTGACGATATGCTCGCAGATATAGTTGCGCCTGCCGTACAGATTTTCGGAGCAAGTCCTGTAATTGACTGCAAATCCTTTAGAAAAGATTATCTTGCAACACTGCCGGCCGACGAAGCCGACCCAAAGCAAAAAATGATTGACCATGTAATGGCACTTTTCGACGAACAGCACGAAAAAATCGAAAAAACAAAGTAAAACGCTAAAAATAATAAACAAAAAATCCCGCAAGAAAAACTCCTGCGGGATTTTTTTTAGTCTCTGTCCTGCATCTGCAAGATGCTTGTGTATCCATTCTCTGGAGGAGGCTCAACAATTGCGTGCTGTCGCTCCCGCTCCAATTCCTCTTCAAGCTTTCGTTTCTGGACGATTTCTTCCATTTGGGCGTCCAAATCCTGATCATCATCGAAGAGCTTAATATCACGATAATTTCGGATACCTGTTCCTGCCGGAATCATGTGACCGATAATTACATTTTCCTTCAAGCCATGCAATGTGTCTCGTGAACCAGAAATTGCCGCATTTGTAAGAACACGGGTTGTTTCCTGGAATGAAGAAGCCGAAATGAAAGAATCTGTAGCCAAAGCGGCTTTTGTGATACCCTGGAACATTGGGCGCGCAACTGCCGGCTGACCGCCTTCCGCAATAACTCGTTTGTTTTCCTCGTGGAAGGAATATTTGTCAACCTGCTGTCCGTAAATGAATCGCGTATCTCCAACAGAAACGACCTCGACTTTTCGGAGCATCTGGCGAACAATGACACCAATGTGCTTGTCATCAATAGCAACGCCCTGAGCTGAGTAAACCGACTGAATTTCGTCCATAAGGTAATTCATAAGTTTATTTTCGCCCTCGATTGCCAAAATGTCGTGCGCACTTGGTGAACCGTCACAAAGCTGCTCTCCAGCCTCAACTTCGTCACCGTCACGAACCAACATTCGTCGATTCATCGGAACAAGGTGCTCATACTGCTTTCCGTAAGCATCTTCTACAATAACGATTCGTTTTGCCTTTGAAATTCCCTTGAACTTTACGACACCCTTAATCTGTGAAAGAACACAAGGAATCTTTGGTTTTCGGGCCTCGAACAATTCAGAAACTCGTGGCAAACCACCGGTAATATCGTTTGTCTTAGCAGCGGCAACTGGAAGACGGGCAAGCTCATCACCAGCCTTTACCTGCTGTTTATCATCAACTTCAAGAATTGCATCTGCCGGCAAGAAATAAGAACCCAGCTCATTTCCGTCTTCATCTGTAATAAGAAGTCGTGGCTGTTTTGTGTCAAGGTGAAGGTCAGAAATTGATTTTTCAACCTGTCCCTGCTCAAGAACCTTCTCAACGAGAGTTGAACCGGCGATAATATCCTCATAGTGGATATAACCAGAAACTTCCGCAATAATTGGCTCTTTGTTCGGGTCAAATTTTCCGAGGTTTTTGTCTGCCTCGACAATATCACCTTGTTTTACGAATACCTTAGAACCGTTTGGAATTTCGATTTTCTGCTCATCGTTGCCAGTAAGATATAAGGTATCTCCGAGAATAAGGATTTTTCCGTTTTCTTTTGCGACAAGGCCCGCTTTACCATCAATAATGAGGCCTCCCTTAAGGATTTTAGCCCCGTCAGAAACTGCCAGCTTTGTGCTCTTTTCGATTTTGAAGGAATCAATGATTCGAGTAACCTTCATTGAGCCTTTTCGAGTAAAGAGAACATTGCCGTCATCTGTCGGTACATTTGTACCATTGATTTCATTGATGATAGCCGGATATTTAAGAACGATTCGGTCGTTTTCTGTTGCCTTATCAGCCGTACCACCGACATGGAATGTACGCATAGTAAGCTGAGTACCAGGCTGACCGATAGACTGAGCGGCGATAACACCGACAGCCTCACCGATTTCAACGATTTTGTTGCGAGCCAGGTTCTTTCCGTAGCATTTTACACAAACGCCATGCTCTGCCTCACAAGTAAGAACCGTTCTGAGCTTAACCTTTTCAACGCCAGCTTCCTCGATTTTCTTAGCAAGCTCATCGTTGATATAGTCGTTTACATCACAAAGAATTTCGCCCGTAACAGGGTGAATTACTCGTTCAATAGTGAAGTGTCCTGCAATTCGTGAAGAAAGAGGAACCGTAATTTCATCACCATTTTTGATTGCAGTGTAATCAATTCCGTTGATAGTTCCACAATCCTCTTCGTTTACGACGACATCCTGAGCGACATCGACAAGACGACGAGTCATGTAACCAGCGTCTGCAGTCTTAAGAGCCGTATCGGTAAGACCCTTTCGGGCACCGTTTGAAGAAATGAAGTACTCGATGACCGAAAGTCCCTCTTTGAAGTTTGAGCGAACTGGAAGCTCGATGATGTCGCCGTTTGGTTTAGCCATCAAACCTCGCATAGCCGCAAGCTGAGAAATCTGCTTTTTAGAACCTCGCGCGCCGGAATCTGCCATCATGTAGATTGTGTTGAAGCCGTCTTTATCGGCCTTAAACTGCTCCATCATTATGTCAGTGAGCTTTTCGTTTGTTCGCTGCCAAACATCAGTTACGCGGTTGTAGCGTTCGTCAGCGGTAATGTCACCACCAGACCACTGGCTAACGATTTCTTCAACAACCTTATTTGACGCATCGACCATTTCCTTCTTTTCGTTAGGAATGATAATGTCGTCCATAGAAAGGGTTGCGCCGAAGAATGTAGCATTTTTGTAACCAACATCTTTGATAGCGTCGAGCATTTTGATTGTTACCCAAGCGCCCTTTTCCTGATAGACAGTCGCAATCATTTTTTTGAGGTCTTTGTCGCCCATACCTGTAGTAACTTTCTTTTCCAAGTCCTTTTCAGAAAGATGGGGGTTAATATAACCAACCTCATTTGGCATTTCTGCGTTGAATCGAATTCGACCGGCAGTTGTCAAGATAAGGTCTCCGGCCTTGAATTCACCGTCTTTGAATGAATCTTTCGGAGCCGGAACTTTAATAAGAGCCTGCCAGCTGATATATCCGTTTTCCGCAGCCATTGTCGCTTCGTCTGCGCTTGAATATCTTTTTGCTTTTGACAAATCGATTAATTCTTTTGACTCACCGGTTTCTTCGTTTTTAACGATTACAGGAGTTCCGTCTTCATTTTTAACGAAAACAGGAGCAATGCGCTTAACAGAAGTCATATAGTAAATACCCAAGACCATATCCTGAGAAGGAAGAACGATTGGGTTTCCGTTTGCAGGGTCAAGCAAGTTTCGTGCTGAGAGCATGAGTGTCCAACATTCCATCTGAGCGGCCTGTGTCAAAGGAACATGGATAGCCATCTGGTCACCATCGAAGTCGGCGTTGAAAGCCTTACAAGCGAGTGGGTGAAGTTTAAGAGCCTTTCCTTCTACCAGAACTGGCTCGAATGCCTGAATACCCAAGCGGTGCAAGGTAGGAGCTCGGTTAAGCATAACAGGATGCTCACGGACAACTTCGTCAAGGATTGCGTAAACTTCAGGAGCTTCCTGCTCTACAAGGAGCTTAGCCTTTTTGATATTGAAAACGACTTCTTTGTCAACAAGCTTTTTCATGATGAAAGGCTTGAAGAGCTCAAGAGCCATTTTTGTCGGAAGACCACACTGCCAAAGCTTGAGTTCCGGACCGACAACGATTACAGAACGGCCTGAGTAGTCAACTCGTTTACCAAGAAGATTCTGTCGGAATCGTCCCTGCTTACCTTTGAGCATATCAGAAATTGATTTTAACGGACGATTTGAGGCACCTTTTACGACTCTCTTTCGTTTTGAGTTATCGAACAAAGAGTCAACAGCCTCCTGCAACATTCGTTTTTCGTTACGAATGATAATTTCCGGAGCAGAAAGGTCAATAAGTCTCTTCAATCGGTTATTTCTGTTAATAACGCGACGATACAAATCGTTCAAATCTGATGTTGCGAAGCGTCCGCCGTCAAGCTGAACCATAGGTCGCAAATCTGGCGGAATAACAGGAATTACATCGAGAATCATCCAGCTTGCTTTGTTTCCAGAAGAGATAAAATCTTCAACAATCTGGATTCGTTTGAGCATTTTTTTGTCAGAGGTTGCTTTTGTAGCGCTTCCGCTCTTCTTTTTCTTTTCGCCGTCCTCAATCATCTTTGCACGAAGCTCTTGTTTGAGTTCTTCGAGATTGAGATTTTCGAGAAGAGTTTTTACGGCCTCAGCACCCATACCAGCCTGGAAAGACTGACCATGGCGCTCTTCTGCTTCCATGTATTCGTCTTCTGTAAGAAGCTGATATTTTTTGAGATCAGTGTCGCCCGGATCAATTACGATATATTTTTCGTAGTAAAGAACTGAGCGCAAATCACCAACCTTAAGACCAAGAAGAAGGCCCATTCGGCTAGGAACCGAGCGATAGTACCAGATGTGGCTTACTGGAGCCGCAAGCTCAATATGTCCTGTGCGCTCACGGCGAACCTTAAAGTGAGTAACCTCGACACCACAGCGGTCACAAATTACGCCCCTATAGCGAATTGACTTGAATTTTCCGCAGTAACATTCCCATTCCTTTGTTGTACCGAAAATGCGCTCGCAGAAAAGACCGTCTTTCTCTGGTCTGAGAGTACGATAGTTGATTGTTTCTGGCTTTTTTACTTCGCCATAAGACCAAGCACGGATGTCATCCGGAGAAGCCAATTTAATTTTAATCGAGTCGAAATCCTGAATATCACGCATCTTCATTCTCCTTGTCGAAATTTGAATTTGCCTTGTCAATCAATTCCTGATCGCGTTCGGTAAGAGCAATTCGCTTGCCCTTTGCGTCATAAATTGTAAAGTCCAAAGCCAATCCACGAAGTTCCTGAACCATAACATTGAATGATTCCGGAACGCCAGCAGGAGCAGTTGGATCGCCCTTAACGATAGATTCATAAATCTTTGAACGACCATTCATATCGTCAGATTTAATTGTCATCATTTCCTGCAATGTGTTTGCAGCGCCGTAAGCTTCCAGTGCCCAAACCTCCATCTCACCAAGACGCTGACCACCGAACTGAGCCTTACCACCAAGTGGCTGCTGAGTTACGAGTGAGTAAGGACCTGTTGAGCGGGCGTGCATTTTGTCGTCAACCAAGTGGTGCAATTTAAGATAGTAAATGACACCAACGAAAATCGGGTTAATGAAGGGTTCACCAGTGCGTCCGTCACGAACAACCTGAGTACAATCTGGAGAAAGACCAGCTTCCTTGAGCTTCTCGGCAATCATTTCCTGGCTAGGAGTCTGGAATGCAGGACATTCAAAGTACTGGTTCAAATAGCGGCCAGCGATTCCAAGCTCAGATTCCATAATCTGACCGATGTTCATTCGAGAAGGAACACCAAGAGGGTTCAAACAAACATCGAGAGGAGTTCCGTCCTCCAAGTATGGCATGTCTTCTTCCGGCAAG